>JBBWZK010000135.1:0-67086 GCA_039648975.1 Blastocatellia bacterium | reverse complement strand
TCCACATTGTGGACAACTCAAGAGGTTGTTCATGAGAGCGGCTCCTGCTGTTGAGATTTCGACAACTCAATTACACGGAGTCGCTCCGTTTTCTTCAACCTCTCAGCATTACTTTTTCATGACTACCCAACGGCACAGCCAATCCCTAGTCCGAGAGCATCTTTAGAAAGAACTGCCACTTACTCGCGTTAGGGATATGCAGGCACAGTAGGCCAATCCGTTAGTTTGCACAAATTGCTTGTGACCGATTTGTGACCGGAATAGCTGATAACTCATGCGATTGGTTGTTATTCAGATTTGGTGAGCCCGCCGAAGCAATAACCAATCAGCCGGGCCGTGTCTTTGAGGCGCGGCCCGCATAGCAAACACTCAGAAAAGAGAGCTATAATCCGCAGCGCCCGGTCATCCCACCGGCTATGCCACTTTCGTGAAGAAAGCGTTTAGAGGTTGCGGCGACCACGTTAAAGGAAGTGCTACCTTTCTGATTCTGGAAGTGATAAAATAAGTCGGTCACACGGGATAAATCAGCCTTACAGGATTGAGCCATCGGCAAGTCAGAAGGAACTATTTCTGTACTGGCGGTGAGTGAGAATCAAGGAAAAGCGAGTAGTGTGAAGCGAAAGACGCTGTGGCCCACCGTGCGGCCCAGTGTTCATCGGGTTCTAAGGACATGGCGTTCTTGCTTCGCATACATCAGCTTCCGAAGCGCCCTTTTTGAGCGGTGCTCGAACACTTGAGCAGCAGAATAATACGGTGACATTTGGCGCGCGCAGGCGTGACAGGCGTTACAAAAATCTTCTAGTAAATGAGATAAATTGGATTATCGCTAAGGAAATACGATTTGCCTCTTTCTTATTTGTTTCTAAGCTAAATCATGATCTACCAACCCGCAAGACGACAGAAGTCGGTAAACAAAAAATCTGGCCTTTCCGTAAGCGCCTTATCGCGAGCAACTCTCTTGATGCTGCTGGCGGCGGCTCCGATTGTGCTTTCAACTCGCCTGATGCGGTCTTCACTGGCAAGCGAGCCGTCATCGGCATCACCCGTGACGCTACCATCGGCGAAAGCCGAGATCGCTGATCACTATGGCAAGCTACCGCTCAGCTTCGAAGCTAATGAAGGGCAGGCCGAACGTGAGGTCAAGTTTATTTCGCGCGGCCCGGGTTATGATTTGTTCCTCACCGCGACGAGTGCCGTGCTGACTTTGCGACAACCACGGACGCCGGCAGATAAATTCAAACCGCCGACATTGACCGAGCAAGGGGCGAGCAATCAGCCGCCCGACGCTTCCGTACTGCGACTGAAAATGGTCGGCGCAAATCCCCAATCACACGCGGAGGGTGAGGAGCAACTGCCGGGGAAGACCAATTACTTGATTGGCGACGATCCTCGTCAGTGGCACGTCAACATTCCGACCTACCGTAAGGTGTATTACACGGACATATATCCCAAAGTGGATTTGGTTTACTATGGAAATCGGACGGAACTGGAGTACGATTTTGTAGTCGCTCCGGGTGGTGATGTGCAAGCAATCGGGTTCCGGTTCGAAGAAACCGATCAAATGACGCTCGACGACGCGGGCGATTTACATCTGGCTCTTAAAGAGAGCGAAGTCACTCTGCGCAAGCCCGTGATCTATCAGCTAACCGACCAGGGTGAACGCTGTGAAGTGGGGGGCGAGTACGTCATTCAAGGCAAAGAGGTCCGCTTCAAGGCGGGAGTGTTTGACGCGCGCAAACCCCTCGTCATTGACCCGGTGCTCTCCTATTCCACTATGCTGGGAGGGGGCGGTAACGAATATGCGTCCGGGATCGCCGTGGATTCATCAGGCAGTGCCTACATCACCGGCGGCAACAATTCGGGAGGCTTCCCGACGACGCCCGGAGCGTTCCAAACCAATAGCTCGTTCTATAGCAATGCTTTCGTGACCAAGCTCGACCCGACCGGGACTAGTCTTGTCTATTCGACCTATCTCAATGGCAGCGGCTTCACATCAGGAACCGCCATCGCCGTTGATTCGTCGGGCAATGCTTACGTCACCGGCAAAACGAATGCGAGCGATTTCCCTACCGTGAACCCTATCAGAAGCAGCACTTCTAATTTCTACAAGAGCGTCGACAGCGGAGGACATTGGAACGGTCAGGTGATTGGTTCGCCTAGTGGAGCTGTCAATGTCCTCGCCGTTGACCCGCTCGCGCCCAATACCATGTATGCGGGAATGAGTCCGATCACTGGGGGTGGCATTTATAAAACAACCGACGGCGGAAGCAATTGGATCGCTCTAAACACCGGCGTGACTAATGTCAATTGCGCAGCGCTGGCAGTAAATCCTCTGTCGCCAACCACGCTTTATGCGAGCTTAGTTACGAATGGGTCGCCCGGTGGCGGACTTTACAAGAGCACTGATGGAGGAAGTAGCTGGACGATACTCACAAACGGTTTGAGTGGAGTTACCGTGAGCGCGCTAGCGATTGACCCTACATCGCCGACTACTGTTTATGCAGGTGGGTCGTTTGATGGCGTGTACAAAAGCACCGATGGAGGCGCGTCCTGGACGAAATACACCGCCGGTCTCACTTACGGAGGGCCTAGCGCGATTGCCGTCGATCCCATGACCCCTCAGACACTTTATGTCTGCGCCGGTGGGGGCGGAGTGTTTAAGAGCACGAACGGCGGTGCCAATTGGGGCCAAGTGAACACCGGGCTCACGACAACGACGGTTCACACGCTGACCATTGATCCCGCCTCGACTATCTACGCCGGCACGTCTGGCGGCGGCGTCTTCAAGAGCACGAACGGAGGGGGAAGTTGGACTCCGTTCAACAACGGCATCTCCGGCTACATTCAGGTTAGCTCACTGGCGCTCAGTTCCTCCGCTTCATCGACACTCTATTTAGGCACTGGAGACGGAAAGATTTTCAAAACCATCGATGGTGGAAACAATTGGACCAAAGTGTATGAGACGCTGACGCGGACCAGCTTTACGGCATTGGCGATCAATCCGGTGGCGGCGACCGTATATGCGGGCGCATATCTTTCCGGGGGATCGCTTAACGACTATGAAGGGTTTGTCTCCAAGCTAAACGCGAACGGCTCCGGTCTGGTTTATTCAACTTACCTGGGCGGCGGCGGCGACGACTTTGCCAACGGCATCGCGGTCGATTCCAGTGGCAGTGCTGTCGTCGTTGGCCAAACCACCTCGTCGAGCTTCCCCAATGTCAATGCGTACCAGTCAACTTTGTCCGGGGCCAATGACGCGTTCGTCACGAAATTCAATGCGACGGGCAATGCGCTGCTGTATTCGACTTATCTGGGTGGCAGCGGCTCCATAGACATCGCGTATGGTGTGGCTGTGGATGGCGCGGGCAATGCATATGTCACGGGAACGACTACCTCGGCCAATTTCCCTACTCTCAACGCGTTTCAGCCGATCATCGGAGACACGTTCGCCGGGGATGCCTTCGTGACCAAGCTGAACAGCAGCGGGACACTCGCCTATTCCACTTTTCTTGGTGGCGCGGACATGGACATTGGCTGGGGCATAGCGGTCGATTCGACGGGCAACGCCTACGTCACGGGTCAGGCAGGTTTCAACTTTCCCCTGGCCAATCCCATTCAGCCGACCAATGTCGGCGGAGACGCCTTTGTCACCAAGTTGAACAGCGCGGGCTCCGGCCTGATCTATTCGACCTATATCGGCGGGTCAAGCCCGGAGGTCGGTCGGGGCATTGCCGTCGATTCGGCGGGCAACGCTTACGTGACCGGCTATACAGACTCGGCGGATTTCCCGGTCATGCCCGGGGCGCTCAGAACCAAGAGCCCCTTCTTTCAGAGCGCGGATGGGGGCGGCAATTGGAACAACGACAACTACGGGTTGAAGAGTGACATTGTGACCGTTCTCACTTTGGACCCGGTTAAATCGTCTACGATTTATGCGGGAACACGAAGCGGCGTTTACAAGAGCACGGATGGCGGGCAAAGTTGGAGCGCGAGCAACAACGGGCTCGCGCAGCCTACGGTCGTGGCGCTGGTAGTCGATCCGGCAACGCCGTCGACCGTATACCTGGCCGCCAGGTTCACCGATTTCAATAACAGCAGGGGGGTTTACAAGAGCACGAATGGCGGCAACACCTGGAACGCCGCGAACACGGGCCTGAGCGTCACGGATGTGCTGTCACTCGCTATCGATCCGGTGACACCTTCAACTCTGTATGCAGGCGTTTATGGCAATGGCGTGTTCAAGAGCGTGGACGGAGGCGCCAACTGGACGGTCCAGGGCAGTCAGACCCTCGTGTTCGTTGACACAATCGCCATCGACCCCGGGACACCAACAACAATCTATGCGGGCGTTGACAGTTCCCCAGGAGGCGCGTTCAAGTCCACCGATGGCGGGGTCAATTGGCAAGGAATCAACAACGGGCTGACATCTACCTTCATAAAAAGAATAGTGATCGATCCGTTCACCACTTCGACGCTCTATGCCAGCACGGGCAACGGGATATTCAAGAGCGTGAACGGCGCAACGAGTTGGACGTCCCTCACTACGAGCTTCAGCGGCCCGATCATCATCGACCCGGTGACTCCGACCACTCTTTACACCACCTCCAGCACCTTTGGCGGGGGTATCTTTAAGAGCACCGACGGTGGTAATACCTGGGCCCCGGTAAACAGGGGGCTGACGTATCCATTCGTCTCGTCCGTGATCATCGACCCGAAGGCGCCGGCGAAACTCTACGCGGGGGTGAACGTGTTTCCGGGTGATGATGACGCCTTCGTCGTCAAGCTCAATCCTTCGGGCACTGCCCTGCTCTATTCGACTCTGCTTGGCGGCAATCGCGCCGCTAACGATTCGTTCTACCTCAACGACGAGGGCTATGCCATCGCGGTGGATGCGGCGGGGAGCGCTTACGTCGCCGGGCAAACCCGCTCGCCGGACTTTCCTGTCACCCCCAATGCCTATCAGCCGTTCAACCGCGGCTTCGCCGACGCCTTCATCTCGAAGCTGACGATGTCCTACCTCATCAGTGGTCACGTGCTCGATGGAAACAATGCCCCGGTGAGCGGCGCAAGCGTCACCCTGAGCGATGGCGTGTCTTTTAGCTCGGTCGTGACGGAGAGCGATGGCGCTTACCAGTTCTCGCACTTGCGCGAGGGCGGAAACTTTACGGTAAGCGCGGCGAAGCCCACCTTCACCATGACGCCGGCGTCGCAGAGCTTCAGCAATCTGCACGGCAACCAGACCGTTACCTTCATCGCCACCCCGACGAGCACGCCTTTTTATACCGTTAGCGGCCACGTCACCAATAACAGTGCGGCGTTGAGTGGCGTGACCGTGACGCTGAGCGGCTCACAGCAGAATGTCACGACGACCGACGGCAACGGCGTTTACTCATTCACGCTCGCCGGCGGCGGCAACTACACCCTGACGCCTTCGCTGTTCGGTTTCACGTTTAGTCCGGCGAATCGGACCCTCAACAACCTGAGCGCCGATCAGGCTGCCGACTTCGCATCGACCCGCCAGAACTTCGTGGTGACCAGCGCCAACGATCACGGGCCGGGAACGTTACGGCAGGCGATTATGGATGCGAACGCCAGCCCTGGCCTGGACATGATCGTATTCAACATTCCCGGCGCTGGAGTTCATGCCATCAACCTGCAATTGGCGCTGCCGGAAATTACAAGCCCGGTCGTGATCGATGCGAGCACGCAGCCCGGCTATGCAGGCACGCCGCTGGTCGAACTCAATGGGGCGGCGACAAATGCCAATGCCGGCTTCGCCATCAGTGCCGGCGGCAGTACCATTCGCGGTTTCACCATCAACCGGCTTAACTCGGGGGCGGGGATTTCGTTGAATGGCGGCAACGGCAATGTGATTCAGGGAAACTACATCGGCCTCGATTCGACAGGGACCCTGGATCTAGGCAATCACACAGGGATATCGATCTACAACTCCTCAAACAATTTGATCGGCGGCGCGAGCCCGGCGGCGCGCAATGTCATTTCCGGGAACAACTTTCACGGAATGGAGATGAACGGTTCGGGAAATCGTGTCCAGGGGAATTTCATAGGCACGAATGCGAGTGGCAGCGCGGCGGTGTTTAATGGGATCAACGGCATCGAGTTCGTCAATTTTTCGGGCATTCCTCCAAACACCAACAATATTATTGGCGGGACAGCGCCGGGCGAGGGCAATCTCATTTCAGGAAATCAGCGTGGCATCAATAGCGATTCTTCAGGCACGGTGATTCAGGGAAACCTGATCGGCACGGACGCAACCGGCACGGCGGCGATTGGCAATACTAGCACAGGCATTTCGGCGGGCGGCTCGGACACGCTTATCGGCGGAACGGCCCCTGGCGCACGCAACGTTATATCGGGCAACTACATGGGAGTCCAGATTTCCGGCGCGCAAAGTCGGCTCCAGGGCAATTTCATCGGCACCGACATCACCGGAACGGTCGCGCTCGGAAATACTGCCGGCGGAGTGTCGACTGGAGATCACGCGCTAATCGGCGGGACCGCCCCCGAGGCGCGCAATATCATTTCCGGCAATGGCGGGGCCAATGTTTTATTGGGCTACAGCGGCGGCGATACGGCCACGATACAAGGGAACTATATCGGCACCGACGTGACCGGAAAATTCGCCCTGGCCAATCCGACAAGTGGCATCGTCGTCTATTCGATCAACAATCTGATCGGCGGCACGGCGCCCGGGGCCGGCAATGTGATAGCGGGAAACAAGTCAGGTATAGAAATAGGCGGCAGCACCACGGCAACCCTCACAGGGAATCTGGTGCAAGGCAATCTCATAGGTCTTAACGCGACAGGCGATGCGCCGCTGCCAAATCGGTTGGATGGCGTGGCCATCTCTGTCGCCTCCGACAATACGATAGGCGGCGAGGGCACGGCGGGGAATACCATCGCTTTCAACGGCAGGAACGGGATTGCTATCTCATCAGGCACGGGCAATCGGATTCTCAGGAACTCCATCTTTTCCAATGGTGCCCTGGGTATCGATCTTGGCCTCACAGGAGTGACGGCCAATGACCCAGGGGACGCAGACGACGGCGCGAACAACCTTCAGAACTTCCCTGTATTGACTTCCGTGACTCCAAACGGCGGCGGCACGACGATTCAAGGAACGCTTAACTCTATGCCAAGTACGAGCTTCCGAATCGATTTCTATTCGAACGCGGCGGGCGATCCTTCGGGGAATGGCGAAGGGGCGCGCTTCTTCGACACGACCAGCGTCACGACCGATGCCAACGGCAACGCGATAATTAATTTCATCTCCTCAATGACTCTGGCGTCCGGCAGAGTCATTACCGCGACGGCCACCGACTCCGCCGGCAACACCTCTGAGTTTTCGCCTTGCGACTCAAGCAACGCGACTGGAAGCGCCCAATTCAGCAGCGCAACCTACAAGGTGCTCGAAGACGTTGGCAGTGCCGTGATCACTGTGATTCGCGTCGGCGGCAGCAAGGGCACGCTTTCGGTCAACTACAGCACCGCGAACGGTACCGCGACCGCCGGGTCCGACTACACGGCAGTTTCAGGAACCCTCGTGTTTGCGGATGGAGAGATCACCAAGACGATCAACATTCCCATCGCGAATGACGGAGTAACCGAACCGGATGAAACCGTGCAACTGGCACTGGCTGCTGTTACCAATTTGGAGACGCTGGGATACCCGCCCACGGCAACCATGATCATCCAGGATAGCAGCACGCCCCTGGTCCTGACCGCAAGTAACATCGATGTACCGGAGGGAGACAGCGGAACTAAGGATGTAGTCGTCACCGTGAGCTTGTCGGCGGAAACGGGAAGGACGGTGAGCGTCGACTACAATACAATCGCCCTTTCGGCGACGAGTGGAGTAGACTTCGTGGCGGCGTCGGGCCATCTTACCTTTGCGCCCGGAGTGAGCACGCAAGGGATCACGGTCTCGATCATCGGCGACACCCTCCACGAATTAGACGAGACGTTCAGGGTCACGCTGTCGAACCCCGTCAACGCGACCATAGGAATCATTTCGACTGTGCGGATTCTTGACGACGACCCGCTGACGATCAGCGCCGTGGCGGTCAGCCGCCAGCAGGGCAGCCCGGCCAGCAATTCGACCATCGCCAACGTGACTGCCCTACATCAGCCCTTGAACACGCTGATCGTCACCGTCAACGGCGCGACTAGCGCCACCGTCAATGGCGTCACCGTCTCGAACATCAGCGTCAGCGCGGCTGGGGTGGTGACGGCTGATGTCGTAGCTGGGTGCAGCGCGACCGACGCCTTCTTCATGCTGACGGTGACCGACAGCGCCTCAGCCACGGCCAACGATTACCTCTTCGTGACCGTCTCCGCCAACAGCCCGCCAGCCGTCGGCAACTATCCCGACACCGTCGTTCAGCCGGGCGGCACCGTCACGGCTATCCCAGACGTCGCGCCCGCCGATAATAACAGCGTCACCAGCGTGACGGCGGTGGCCGAGCCCGCCGGCTTTACGGGCAGCTTCACCGGTAATGTCTCAAGCGGCGGCGTGACCGTCATGAATGCCAACCCGCTCGGCACTTACAAGGTCACCGTCACGCTGACCGACAACTGCAACGCGACCACGACGCGCATCTTCATGCTCACGGTCAATTCCTGTGGCGCGAGCTTGAGCAAGTCGCAACAGTCGTTTGGCGCTCAAGGCGGCTCCGACACGGTAGGGGTGACGATCAACGCCGGCTGCACCTGGACAGCCACCAGCAACAACACCTGGATCACGGTGACCGGAGGCGGCAGCGGCAGCGGCAACGGCACGGTCAGCTACTCGGTCGACCAGAACATCAATGGTGCTTCCCGTAGCGGCACCTTGACCATCGCTGGCCAGACCTTCACCGTCAATCAGGCTGCTAGCGGCAAGAAAGCTTTCGACTTTGATGGCGATGGCAAAGCCGATGTCGCGGTGTTTCGCCCCTCGACCGGCACCTGGTACATCAATAACAGTTCAAACGGCTCGACGACTGTGGAGGTCTGGGGGACGAGCGGTGATGTGCCGGTGGCCGCCGATTATGACGGCGACGGCAAGACTGATATTGCGGTCTGGCGACCTTCAAACGGCACCTGGTACATCCTCAAGAGTTCCGATGGCACATTGCTGTTGGCTGGTTGGGGCATCTCTACGGATAAACCTGCGCCCGCCGATTATGATGGTGACGGCAAAGCCGATGTGGCGGTCTGGCGGCCCTCAAACGGCACTTGGTACATCCAGCAGAGTTCTAACGGCGCACTCATTGTGGTCGGCTGGGGCGCGAGTGGCGATGTACCAATAGCTGGCGACTTCGACGGCGACGGCAAGGCGGATGCGGCGGTGTTTCGGCCCTCGACTGGCCTATGGTATATCAACAACAGTTCCAATGGCACGACCACAGTGGTCGCCTGGGGGACGAACGGCGATGTGCCGGTGGCTACCGATTATGACGGTGATGGCAAGACCGATGTGGCGGTGTGGCGACCGTCGAACGGCACCTGGTATATCCAGAAGAGTAGCAACGGCGCATTGCAATTAGCTGGCTGGGGCATTAATACGGATAAGCCGGCAGCGGCTGATTATGACGGCGATGGCAAAGCTGATGTGGTGGTTTGGCGACCGAGTAATGGCACCTGGTACATTCAGCAGAGTTCCAATGGCGCGTTCGTTGTAGTTGGTTGGGGCACGAGTGGTGATGTGCCCATTTCAGGTATTCCATGACCGGACGTTTTCATCGAGCGAAGCTAAACAAGCAATAGTGGATTATCAATCCGGTTCAAGATAACCACCTCATGAAAGGAGAAACTCATGTTCCCAATCGAATCGATTTTGCAATTACCCAATCCTATAGCGGTTTTCAAATCGGTTTAGCATGTAGGGGCGACCCTCTGTGGTCGCCCCAGAGTCCGCCGGCGCAGTCTGGGGAGGCCACAGAGGGCCTCCCCTACATGATTGTGGCTTAATCCAATTGAAATCTGCTCTAGTGTTCTGTCAGCCGTGCTTTGAATATCGGATGTAGCGCAAGCTAACAGCTTGCGCGAGTCGCTGCGCAAGCTAACAGCTTGCGCGAGTCGCTGCGCAAGCTAACAGCTTGCGCTACATGGCAAACGCATTTGAAAATCGCTATAATATCCCTGACCTGGGTTGTTTTGTAAGAAGAAAACACGAATTCCAAACTGACCCTGATGTGGACTTTCAAAACGTCCACGTGGAGTTCAATCCCTCGATTGACTTCAATCCGAGATACCATCAGACATATTTTCGGGTCATGTAGTGAAAGCCTGTCCACTAACTCTCTCTGTTCGAGGAAGTCAGGTGGCTATGGCATTTCTCGTGCAGAGGCTGCGGCATGCCCGACTGCCAGGCGTTCGTAGAACAAACGAAAAACAGCCTGACGCAGAGCAGCATACTACAAGAAGAGAGGTGTAGAAGAGGAAGCCAAGAGAAATTTGAAAGAGCGCTTGATTCGCAGTCTGACCTTTTCTTCTGCTTATAGGAGAGCTTCGGAGGCTATCAGTGTGTTACAATTATTCTCCTAAAGGAGATAAATGAAAAAGGAAGTGAAGAAAGAATGGCTCGCGCTTTGCCAAACCTGCAAGTGGAACGGGAAGAGGTGTCAGGAACAGGCCCAGTCCAAACAAGAAGTGAATGATCATCTTAAAAAATATCCTGAACATAAGGTGCGTGTTTTGGTAACTGGCGGGGGAACTTAGTCGAAAGTAGTTATGGTAGATTACAAAGAAGATTACAAGGGACACGAAATTCAGCTTACGAAAACTGGCAAAGGGTGGAAATACCAGATTCCTAGAATACTCGGTTATAGACCGCCCATGTTGTACTCAAAAAGAGAAACCGCACTTGAAATTGCCAAAGGAGTCATAGATCGGCTTACCACTCGATAAGCAGCTTCAGCTTCTTTCATCTCCACCGCTTAATATTAAGCCACGGCTGAACCTGACTCTACATTTCACCGGAGCCGCCGCAGCGCGCTTCGATTGATTACTTGCGAGACCGGTCGCCCGCTTCCTGAACGGAAGCGTTCGGCCCACCTGCGTCAGACAGTGCGCAGGACTTGAGTAATGACAAAGCAAGCAATTCTTTTCACTTTAACGGCGGCTTTGTTGATTTCATTTGCCTATATTTCTACTCACTGGCGCTTTTTGCTCTGTTTCTCCAATGCTTCTTCAGATAGGCCAGCAATTCAGATGATGAGTTATTCATTTCAACTCTGAATGATTCAAGGCGATGATTGAAATGGTTGAACGTCCAAACCGCAGGAATCGCGACGATCAGACCAAATCCTGTCTCAATGAGGGCTTCGGAAATTCCTCCTGCGACTGCACCAATACCGGTTCCTTCAGCCACTCTCATCCCTTGAAAAGCATTGATGATTCCAATGACTGTGCCCAACAGTCCCACGAATGGAGCGGTTGAGCCAATCGTCGCAAGTCCAGATAACCCCCGACTCAGTTCAGCCATCTTCAGTGCCCTGGCGCGATCCAGTGCCTCGTGTAGTGCTTCAGTAAGCTCGCCAGGATTGTCTACTTCTTGTTGTAAAAGATATTCTTGCAAGCCGGCGTTGATGACAATTGCCAGGTGGGATTTCTTATGTTGTTCAGAAACCGTTAGGGCGTTGTTTATTTCCTGATCGCGGAGCGCCGCCGCGGCTTTAGGTATAAACTGCCTTGACTGGTTCCGTGCAGCATTAAATGTAAGCCATCGCTCGATCATCACGCTGATCGAGTAGATACTCATAATGGCTAGAATGATCGCGACCATTCTGGCTGGCCACTGCATCCGGTGAAGCATTTCGAGCAGTGACAAGTTCTCACCGGCGGCTGGGCCATCCGGCCCGACTGAGGCTTGAGCGATAAGCAAAGCGGCCTGGCTAGAAGCCAGATAAAGAGCGATGGGTATTGACATGAGTCATATCCTCCTGACTATGGTATAAGGCGCTCTCTTGGGAATCGCGCAAAAAGCCGGCGTGATTCCAATTCAGCAAGTAGACATAACGAATCGGCGGGCGCTCAAAAGACTCAAAGTGTGCTAATGCTTTGGACACCGAATGACGACAAGATGTTCCAGAGGGAATAGAGAGGGGATTCCGACGCCCTAGCAAGGGCTTGCTCTTTTCAGATGATTTCTATACTGTGTCCGCTGTCACGTCGAGCTGTGATGGCTGTCAATGATCCACAGATAGTCGATGCAGTATGAGATACGTTCCATGCGTAAGACCGCAATTTACCCATAATGGTTAAGGAGTTATCTTATGAGGATTTCCTTGCCGAGCCGATTCATTGTCTTCTTGTTCATGCTTGCTTTCTGCGCCCTGGGCATCGTGGACGCGAGTGCCGCCATCAGAAGAGTTCCGACAGATTATCCAACGATTCAGCAGGCCATTAATGCATCCGTGAATGGCGATACGGTGCTTGTGTCGCCAGGAACCTATTTGGAGAATATCAACTTTCTGGGGAAGGCCATCACAGTGTCTTCGGAAAGTGGGCCTGGGATAACCATCATTGATGGCAACCACGCTGGCTCGGTGGTTACCTTTCGATCTGGAGAGAGCCGCTCGTCTATCCTCAGCGGTTTTACAATCCGAAATGGAAGAGCAACATTTGACTTCGGTTACTCAGGTGGAGGAGTGCATATTGAGCGTTCCTCTGCGACAGTTAGAAACAACATCATAACCAACAATATCGGTATGGCGACCGGTGGCGGAATTGGGATGATAGCCAGTTCGGCCCTTATCCAGGGAAATGTGATAACGAACAATCGCACCGAGTTCAGCGGCACATCCGGTGGTGGAATAATTGTTTCGTTCAGTTCTGATGTCGAGGTTGTTGATAATGTCATTTCGCGTAACACCGCAGACTTTGGCGGCGGGCTTTACGTTTATCTAGCTGAACGGCTTGCTATACGCAATAATCGAATCCAAGAGAACACCGCTTTTTATTATGGTGGAGGTATCTTCGGCACGGGATACCCCTTCTCCATCATTCAAAACCTAATTGCACGCAATAGTGCGCAAGCTGGCGGTGGTATTTATGGGTATGTTGGAGATGTCATCAACAATACAATTGCCGATAATGACAGCCAGCAAGGCTCTGGTGTGAATGGAGCCTTCAATACGCAAAATAAATGGGTCAACAATCTAATAGTGGCGAAGGCTGGACAAGATGCTGCCTATATGGGATTCGGCGACAACAGCGGGTTAATGCTGATGAATAATAATATCTATAGCTCGGGCGGGAGCGCATATGGTGGAGGTTGCCCCAACTTGACAGGCATAAACGGCAACATTTCGGCTGATCCTCTATTCGTCAATGCAGCAGCGGGCGATTACCATCTCAAACTAACGTCTCCAAGTATTGACACCGGTGATAATTCAGCTCCGAATCTTCCATCGCTAGATTTGGAAGGCAAGCCGCGAATCCAGGATGGAAATCATGATGGGATAGCCGTTGTGGATATGGGTGCCTATGAAGCCCCCCCTCCGTTCGACCTATGCATCCAGGACGAAAGCAACGGCAACCTCCTACAGATCAACAGCACCACGGGTGATTACCAATTCACCAACTGTGCAGGGTTGACTATAGGTGGCATCGGCACACTTACGAAGCGCGGCAGCCAGATCACCCTTCAGCACAACGCGGCGGATAGAAGAGTGATGGCGAGCCTTGATACTTCGGCTAAGCGAGCGACGGCTTCCATCCAACTCTTATCGCAGGGGCGGATGTTCAGCATCACCGACAGAAACATCACGAATAACTCTTGCGCTTGCAGATGAATAATCAGGCAGTTCCTTGGTAACCCCTCACCTTACGCGCTGCTTAGACTGTAGGAAGCAATTCATGCGGTCAGTCGAGGCTTAGAGCGGTTTTCAATTGAATGTAGCGCAAGCGGTTAGCTTGCGCCCGATACTGCGCAAGCTAACCGCTTGCGCTACATGGCAAACGCATTTGAAAATCGCTCTAGAACGTCCGAACGCTCAAAAGTCAATTCTGCGCCATCAAGACAGACAACTCCTCCTCTTTGAGCCAGCGGTGTAGCGTCTGCTCGGTGACGTTCGCCTGTGCCGCCGCACCTTTGATAGTCGGCAGGGTGAGCCTGGCAAGCATGGCGCGCTCTTGTCTGGAGGTGATTTCGGTCATAGGACTAACTTTCACGCTGTGGGTTGATTGGTTTGGCCAGGTCGTGTGAGCATGGTTGTTATTAGTTCAAATCCTATAGCTCGCTACAGAGTTTAATACAGTTTGCAAATGCAGGGAATGCATGTGACGCTGCTCTCATAGCTAATTTGTGTTCTGCAAAATTACAACTCGTTCCGCTTTCGGAGAAACTCGCACCCTCCTTCAGCGTGTTCGTGCCATAATTATTGCCCAACCTCAACAATCACTCTACTGTTGAGGCGGCAGGCTATGGTCGGCCAGATTACCTGGAGCCTTCAAGTCAACGGCCTGTCACAGATGACGGAACGGAAGGAAGATTGTCATGCAAAGTGCTCTGCAAAATGATCTGAGCGAACGAAGGGGGCGCGTCAATGCTATTGATCTGCTGCGCGGGGCTGTGATGGTCGTTATGATGCTCGATCACACACGCGAATACTTTCATCGCGAGGCGCTAAATTTCGATCCTACTGATCTCACGAAAACCCACACGCTACTCTTCTTCACGCGCTGGGTGACTCATTTTTGTGCGCCGGTCTTTGTCTTTCTCGCAGGTACTGGCGCGTTCCTGCGGGCGGCCCGCTGCAAGAGCAAAGCCGAGTTATCGAGGTTTCTCATCACGCGCGGGCTTTGGTTAATTCTGCTAGAACTTACCGTCCTTCGCGTCATCGTCTGGTTCAATCTCGACTTTCACTTCGCCTTCATGTTGCAGGTCATCTGGGTCATTGGCGTTTCGATGATCTTGCTCGCGGGCTTGATTTACCTGCCGCTGCGCGTCATTGCCGTGGGCAGTATCGCCATGATCGCGCTGCATAACCTGCTCGACCATATCAGGGTTCAGTCGTTTACGGTTTCGGTCAACTCGCTGTCGGGCGTCTCGGATGCGTTTTGGATGTTATTGCATCAGCAGGGCATGGTCTTATTGACGGCCAACGTGTATGGACTTCTGCTTTATCCGTTGATTCCCTGGGTTGGCGTGTTAGCGGCGGGCTACTGCTTCGGCGCATTTTATCAATGGGAAGCAGCACGACGACGGCGCATGCTATTCAGACTGGGCGCGGGCTTGTTACTCGGTTTCGTTGTGCTGCGAGGCTTGAACGTATACGGCGATCCGAGCCGCTGGAGCGTGCAAGAGAATGGGTGGTTCACTGTGCTTTCCTTTCTCAACGTCTCGAAATATCCGCCCTCGTTGTTATTCTTGCTGATGACCCTGGGCCCGGCGATGCTTGTCCTTTCTTGGGTTGAGCGGGAGAGAGAAGGAACTCTCTCAAGCGTCTTGATTACGTTCGGGCGCGTGCCGCTGATTTTTTATGTGGGGCAGTGGCTCACGGCACACGGGCTGGCCGTGCTGGTTGGTTACCTTGCGGGGCAGCCGACTGGCTGGCTATTCGTCGGGCCAATGGATCAGCCACGCCCCAACCCAGGCAATCTGGGCTTTTCGTTATGGGTGGTGTATGTGTTCTGGTTAGTGGGCCTCTTGTTGCTCTATCCGCTTTGCCGTTGGTTTGCCGAATTGAAGCGTCGCCGCCGGGATTGGTGGTTGAGCTATCTATAAACCGGCGCATGTCATGAGTGGATTTAGATCGGATTTCAGATCGGTGTAGGGCATAGGAGAAGCGGCCTGTTTTGGAGTGCTGAGACTGGTCGCCGCTTTGTTGCAATCGAATGCTGCACAGCGGTGACCAGTCACCGCACTCCATATTGCACCGCTTGCCCTACATCCCATCGCAAGCCGATCTAATAGCTGAAAGATCAGGTTTTTCCTTTGCGCCGCTCACTTTTCAGTCCCCGGTCGATTATTGAGGATGGGGAGCGAACTGGATATGGAGCCGCCAAATACGGCCCTTGATAGTCGACTGAAATTACGCAGCAGCTAAAAGCAGCACAACCATTCACGTCAGGTTATTTATAACATCTCCAGATACTCCTTCCAATTTAGTCGGACAAATCCTGATGGGGTCTTTTCATGGGGCTCGGCCCATTCGATGGGCATCTCCTCCATGCCAATGTTTTGTTTGGCGAGGTTGCTCCAATCGTGTTCGAAAATAGCAGCGAAGTACTTAGCGAGCGACACGTCCTCAAACAACAGACTGGCATCACGATTCACGGAGACGCCGTCGTTGGACAAATTCTGGCTACCCAGTAGCACACGTTTGTGATCGACGATGATGCCTTTGGTGTGACAATTCTTCTGCACCTTCACGTTGCTTACGTCAAACCCGAAATCCTTCAACTCCTCGATCACCTGCCGGGCTTTTGAGGGGAAAAGGATGCGAAAGATGACCCGGACATCGACGCCCGCACGCTGTCTGGCCTTGACGGCGTCAAGCAACTCGCGAAGTTTCTCATGGTCTGGCTTGGGCGCGTTGAAGGTCTGGTTCTGAATGAGCAATTCTTCCTTGGCGCTTTCCACCAGTTTCAGAACCTCTTGATGATAATTATCCGGCGTCAGCAGTGGCTTGACGGTAAATACCCGGTTTTCGTCAAACGGCTTGAAGTACTGAAATGGTGACGTTCTCTCATGTGGACTGGGCATGAAAAATTCATCGGGAATCAACAGGTCAGGTAGGTCGACCGCCGGTTGTCTCTCATGTTCGCTTACCCCAAGGTTGTTGTTGAAATCATGGAGCAAATGCGCTTCGAAGACCTTAGCCAGGTCAGGATTCTCTACGACGACATGCCACTCCCGATTGAACTTCTCAAGCCACATCCGGCGTTGTGGGTTTTCATTAAGCGGATCACCATTCGGCTGATTTGATGATTGCCAGTTGCCGCTAGACAGCCAAAAGACCCGCTGATCCTGCACGGCAACTTTTATATGATAGGATGAAGCCACCCAGCCATTAACCCTTCCGATTTTGACCCAGGCGTTTTCAAACTTATTCGGAAAGGCCTCGCTGAATTTCTCAACGACCTGATCATCGGTCAGGTCGTTGGCCTTCGTTCCGTCTCCGACATCTTCACCGTGTTGCATCACCAGCGTCAATTTCTTAAATGAGACTTGCTTTCCGGCAGCCGCCACCGCGTCGGCAATGTGAGGAGCGCCAAAGTCATACATGCCAACCACCAGGCGCTTTTTCGTTGCCGCTAAAAATGTTGATAACCTGGGCCACCCGGCGTCGGGGCTGACATGCGCAATCACACGCATTTGCGCATGAAGCTGTTTGAGAGAAACTCCAACCGGAGACGTGTAAGCAATCTCCTCGCGCATGGTCGCAGGTGCGGCAAAAGCGGCTTCAGTCGCTGCCGTTCCACGGGCTAAAGTGACGAGTTCCTCGATTGCCGGATTGGTTACTTCGATTGGCAAGCCCATATAGGTTTCTGGCAGCGGAGAAATGCCTGCCTCACGCAACGCCGCCGGGCTATGCTTCTGCCGGACAGTGATGACCAGCGCCCGTTCATTGGTGATCCAGCCTTCCTTGAATGCATAGCCAAGCCTGACGCTCAGCACATCAGCGCGCGCCCCCAACTCACGTCGGGCCGCGGAAAGAATTGATTGCGGGTCGCTTGAAACTGGCGGGGGAACGGGCGTCGGCGTAGAGGAGAGGATCGCCGGCGGCGTGACCACGTCGGTTTTCGGCTGCGCGACGGTAGCCGGGGTGGCGGCGGCGCCCAATCTGATTGAAACCGATAGCGGGATAGTCCATGTGGCGGTGCCGTCAGAGGCGACAGCGACCTGTGCTGAATGATCATTATTACTAAAGACCTGACTAGAGACGGGCGCTACAGGCAGCGGGCTTGCCTCGCCAGGGGCGGGCGGCGTCTTGGTTAGAATCTCATCGCAGAGTCGCCTTTGATCCTGATTCATCGGCTGATTGCGCAAGTGATTGATGAGCCGACTGACACGAATCCCTTCATTGGCAATCCATTTGATGCGATGTTCACCCATGCTCGGGTCCCAGATTCGCCCATCAACCGCTAATATCTGACCAGCGGCATTCTTGGCTCTTACACCTGAATGATGCAGCCCGACGACCTCCCAGCGATCATTGTAAACGGGTGAGCCTGACGACCCCGGTGCTGTGTCGGTCCGGTACTGGAGAAAATCGTCAAAAACATCCACCAACTGGTTCTCGCGCAGGCACAGTTGCTTCACTTCTCCATTCGGGTGCTGAATGATATTCAGTTGTTGTGAGATGATGGCCTTGCCCTCCTCCTCAAAGAGAGGGTTCCAGCCAAAGCCGCTCAAGCTTGCGTTGTCGGCTCTGTTCAACCGCACAGCAACCACCGCATAGTCCAGGTGCTGATCTGTGAAAAAGAAAGTGTCCGGATCGAGACTAAAGGACGTCGTCGCCAAGACATTGCCGTCGATACCGAGTTGATAATTGAACTCTACGAGAGACTTTCGCGCGTCGACCGCACTGCTGAGAACATGGTTATTGGTCATTAGCAGGCGCGGCGAGATCATAAAGCCAGTGCCGTACCCAAGCGGTCGCCCGCTGGCAACGGCAATCCAGACTCGCCCGACCGTTCGCGCGACTTGAAGCCCTCGTTCGAGGAAGGCAACCCCCATCAAATCGTTGGTGCCGAGTATGCGTTCAAAGGCGGCGGGGACTCCCTCCCCCTCGTTTCGCCCCGCCCTCGGCATCATTGTCGGCGCAGACTCATGCAGGATTTCGGCAGCTTCCTGTCGGCTGATGCCGCGCCGCTCAAGAAATTTCTCTACGCGCGCCGGCGAGTCGGCTTCCAGATAACGCCGTTGTTTAATCAGCCGCTCGTTGCGTTGACGGTGTCGCTCACGCTTGTTATACCGTTCGGTCGTCGCTGCGATTTGTTGATTGTCAATGGTCATGATCTAAACTTCCTTTCCAGATTTTGACCTGTGAGATGGACCTGTTTTCTTTCGCCCGAGATTAATCGACAACCGTCGCCGCCGCTATCTCAGGATGCAAGGATTCTGTGAATCAATCGAGTCCGGCATCTGAAAATAGAATCCCTGATTATTTGCATTTCCATCCGCCCCCTTCGGCTCTTCAGGTCAGGTGAGTCACTTCTTTTCGGGTGCCTGGTCGGCGGATTGCTCCTTCTTCTTTTTCGTCTCGCCTACAGTTACTATTACGGTTAGCTTGGTGCCGTCTTCGGCTTCCAGGACAAGCGGGACCTGCACAGGCGTATCTTTCTTAATCTCTATGCCTTTCAGTTTGATCAACAGAGTGTTCGGACTTTGCCAGCCAACAATGTCGGCTTCCTTGTCGCCGACCTTCACCTTTTTAATGCCCTTGAGATTGTTGCCTTCGACCGAAACCACAGGGCCATCATTATCGGCGACTGTCGGCTGATCGAGCGTGATCTTTGTAATACGCGGGCGTAGGGGGGGACTTAAGTCATAAGTCTTCAACCTGCCGTCTGCATAGATCACAGTCACAGAGATCTTCTCTTTTTCGACTTGCGTGTTGTTACCAAGATCGTCGAACTTGACATTGAGGAGGGCTCGATAGTAATTATTGCCCTCGGCATGGAGGCTGATCGCTTTGTCCTCTTTGTCACTCGGTGAAACCTCTACAGCTTTGACGACCGCCTTATCAGGAACCTTGAATCTTACGTCTACGCGAGCCACGGACTTTTCGTAGTTGGGGGCGTAATTCATCAGCGTCGCGTCTTCGGTAATTTCTACCTGAGTGAAGTCGCTTGCTTCGTAATTATTGATGGCGTTCTGCCCGTACCTGACCGCGTATTTTTCCGGGTTGGTTTTCTTAAACCGTAGCTGATACTCGCCGACATTCTGTTCAATGATGTATTGAGGCACTTGCGGCTTCTCGTACTTGTCCTCTATGTCCTGCGTGATCTGACTTTCAGGCTTGGCGGCAGGGAGATTTTTGAGCCTGGCGATTTCCATTTCTTTGACGGCCTTGTATAGCTCGTTACTATCCAACAACTGCAACTCCTTCTGTCTGAATAGTCGCCAGCTATCTTCGGGGGTGCAACCGCCAAGCCTGGCACAGATATCCTGCTGATAAGCGTAAGCAATACTTCGCCGGAGTTCGCGCAAGTCCAGATCATCGAGAGTGCGTCTGGGCGTATAATCTCTCAGAAGCTTCATCTGACTTTCTGTCTTTCTGAAAAGCTTCAATTCCTCGCCGTTCACCCACACCTCCGCTTTGCGTCTCAGCCCCGTCCCTCTAAGCAGCGCGAACTTGAAACCCGTACTGCCGTCATCCCGCATATCAGTGAATTTCGTTTGCAGACTGAAAGAGGGCATAAACATAGGTTCGGTCACAACCAGGTCGCGGAGCGTCGTATTCGGCCTGTGATCATTGATTAACAGAGTGATGAAGTTCAACGCCGATGATTTTTCCGGGGTGACAAGCGTTATGTTAGGAGTGCCGGCAAAGTTATCGGGCATCGAGAACTTCATGACGATCTCGTGCGAGCTGACCTGTTCATACTGGCCGCGAACACCGGCCCCATCCGGGTCCTTGATGGCTTCTGAAGTGGCCGTATTACCGAGCGACAGGCTTCTGACTAGCGGCACGCCGTCGACCAGTATGCCTGACTGCGGCGAGAAATAGCTTCCTTTGACAACGACCGTTACCGGCTCTCCCTTTCTAGCCGGTGTGTAATTAATGCTGCTGACCTCGAACTTCTCGGTCGTCTCATTAGGAATAATGATGGCAAAATCGTCCTTAAAGACCAGATGACGAGATCCATTCTTGTAAATCGGTATGTCATTCCCGGTCGCCAAGTCCGGCTCTTCCAGGGCGGGGGCCTCTTTTCTGTGGAAGGCGACGCCCCTGGCCTCCAATCGCAAGAGCGAGGCGCTGCGCGGGATGACTAGCGCGGCAAAGGTCGTGCGAACGCCCGGCGAGATGCGGTCGGTGCCCGGCAGCGGGCCAAAGGTCCATCCGAAGGCGTTGCGGCCTTTGCCAAAGCCAGAAGCGAAAACCTCCTGCTGAAGATACTGCTCATACAATTCCTGTTGCCTTTGATAATTCACCCTGACACCGAGACCGATCAGCAGCTTCATGACGCCGAGAAAATTTTTCTGGCTGGTGGTCGATTGAACTTCATTGACATTCAGGGCGCTCTGGCGCGGGATGACATCAACGGCTCTCACCGTGCTGGAATCAGCCGTCGTCCAGTTGGCATCGCGGGGATCAATGCTTTTAACCGCTTGCTGATTTTTAATCAATGCGATTTTTCGATTCCTGAGAGCGATGTAGTCTTGACGGCCTATGTAGTTCTGTTCATTTTCGGTTAAATGGTTAAGCTGTACAGTTACGGGTTCGCCTTCCGGCTTCTTTTTATCCGGGTCGTCGGTTCTGTTGCTGTCTGATTTAAGGTTGGATTGCCTGAACGCCTCTGCCAGGCGAGCCGCCTTATTCATGGTCGTTTCACGGTCTTCAGTCGCCTCGTGAATATCGGGATCATCATAATACTCCGTGACGGCCCACTGAACCTGCGCAATATACTCATCCCCCTTACATGCCACCGTGTAGATCGATGAGGGGAGTTCGAGAAACACAATGCGCTCGTCCGGGCCGACCTCGTCTCGCAAAAGCGTCAATTGCTTGGCGATGATCTCATATTGCATGCCGATGAAATTATCCAGCACGATTGAGGCCGCAAAGCGCGGGTCATTCATGTTAGTTATGACTTTATCTATACGATCTGAGATGGACTTGGTAGCACTGGGCAATGACGCGCCGTTGCCAAGCTGAACCTCTGACAGTTTCGGCCCCGCCACATCCGTATTAGCTTGCTTCTCCAGTTCATCAACTTCGCCTTTTACCTTATCCCGCTCTTTCTGCTTTTCATTTATCTTCTGGCCCATTGCGGCCAGGTCCTGCTCTAACTCATTCTCATCAGCGCTGGGCGGCGGAGTAGGCAGCGTCTTCGATGGGTCTTGTGGGTCCGGCTTTGGCCGCTTGCGCTCAGTCTGTATCTGCTCTAATTCCTTCTGCATTCGGGCTTGTCTTTGTCGCAGCGTTCTCAATTCCGTATCCAGGTCATCGAGTTCTGCCTGCTTGCGCCTGAGTTCGGTCCGCTGCTCTTCCCTGCGCTTAAGCTTATCTTTGAAGGCATCGAGCTCCGCTCGGTTTTCAGCGCCGATCTTTTCGCTGAACTGCGCCTCAACATCGAGTAGCGTTCGCAGTATCTGGATTTTCGTCGCATTGATGGCGTTGGGATCCAGAGCCTCTTTACCGGGCGTGTTGGTTTCAAGTTGCAGGTTGTTCTTTTGCATCTTCGCCAACAGGTAATGCGCCTGTCCCAATGACCAGACTGCCGGCGCGCCGATGTGAATGATTACTCTATCCTTGTTCCCCTTGTTGTCTCCGGCCTCGGCTCTCAATGCGAACAGGGGGGATAAGAGCGCAATAGAGACAAACAGGGCAAACAGGCGATTGACAGCATTCTTCATTTTCATTTTTTATCCTCCGAAAGTTTCGTCTCGGTTTCAGCGAACGGGTTCTGGCACAACTGGCGCTGCTGGAATTGCGCGTTGCGGCAGAGGCGGTTCGGCGGGCAAGGTGCGAGCATGACTATTTAGCCAAGCCCCAGCTAATCAGAATTCCCGCCTGCAATCTGAAGTTATGATTCCATGCCTTGCCATCCAATGTATCTTTCTCGACCCGCGAGGGTATGTAGTCCAACTGAAACAACCGCAAGCTCAGATGCCTGGCGACATGCATGTCGAAGCCGCCGCCAATCCCCAGAGCCAGATTGGTGCTGGTTGATTTTAAGTTCACCGTCATGGCCGGGTTGTCGGGATTAATGGCTCCCGACAGTTCGGCCTGTTTAATAATCATCCCGGCCATCACATGCAGGAAATAATTGGTGTCGCTGCTGCGCGCAGAAAACTGCGGCCCAAACAAAAGGGTGTAATTTCTCAGCTTCGATTTCGCTTCGCCTATCGTCACTCCGCCTATGACCGCTTCGCCGATGGTCGACTTTCTAGCGTTGTAGCTGAAGTTCCCGATAAAGCCGAGCTTGGGAGATCGGTTCCAGGCGAAGCTCGCGCCGGTTCCGTTAAGACCATAGCGGGAGGTGAATTGATTGGACGAAATGCGATCCCCGGTCGCGCTCGCATTAAAATACGAGTATCCCAAAAAGATTTCCTTGGAAGGGCAGCATTCCTGCGCCAGCGCAGAGCTTTCCCCGATGAGTAAGAGGACGGCCATGAGAAAATATTTCCGCATTTGTTTGCTCCATGTTTGGTTTTTGGTTGTTGAGTTGACGACCGGATCAAGTATTCCGGTCATCTATTTCCGTTACGAGTTCAGAATGTTTATGGCAGCAGCCATTGACTGGCGCACAGAATCGTCATAGACCGGCCCGCCCGGCTTATCGTGATTATCGGTCTGCCGCTTTTTCTCAAGCCCCAACACCGAAGCCATCAACACCGTCCTGACGCTTTTCATCTTCTCTTCAAACGACTCTCTGGCCTGCTGCGCCTGCTCCTTAGTATGCTGCGCCGCATCGGCCTTTTGAGCTTGACGGTTGATCTCTTCTCGCAATGTGTTTTCATTCTGCTGGGCAGGCAGCCTGCCAAAGTAATATCCGATGATCACAAAAATAATCGGCTCAATGCGTTCAATCATTCTCTCGTCGGCCTGCGGCTTGACGATGCCCAGCACCGCGCCGCCATAAAGGAGCGCAACGACTGTGGCCAGAGCCACCATCATCCAGCTTCTAATCGTGTTTGCCATTACAGTTTTCCTGCCCGAATCAGCGGTAAATTTAGCTTTCATAAATGGCCTGGTATCCCAAAAAAGAGATTGCAATATCAGTAAGAATCGATATATAACCTACTGCACTGGTGCCCTAAGCTTAAAAACAGAAGACGACCGGTTGAGACTCACGCGACTCAATTTTCGCCTTCATGACATAACGCACCAGATCGGGTCAAAAACTATCTTCTGATTTAAGAACAGTCTTGTTGTAGTGAGGCTTTCTTGATAGGAGAAGGTTACGCCGCAGATTCAAACGCTATGCACTCTTCCACAGAAGTTACAGGTCTACTCATCGCATGGTGCAATGGAGATCAGAATGCCTTGGAGCGGCTGATCCCTTTAGTCGAAAAAGAGCTTCATCGTCTGGCACACCAATATATGCATCATGAGTATCCCGGCCACATGTTACAGACTACGGCCCTGGTCAACGAGGCGTTTGTCCGGCTGATGGACCAGACCCGGGTGCGCTGGCAAAATCGGGCGCACTTTATCGCCATTTCGGCGCGGATCATGCGCCGCATTCTACTCAATTATGCGCGAGACCAGAACCGCATCAAGCGCGGTGGCGGCGCAATCCACGTATCGCTCTCGGAAGCCATTATATCAACCGAGCGATCCGCCGAGTTGATCGCTCTTGATGAAGCGTTGAACCGACTGGCCTCGATAGACGAGCGAAAGAGTCAGGTCGTCGAGTTGCGTTTTTTTGGCGGCCTCAGCGTCGAGGAGACCGCAGAGGTGCTGAAGGTCTCTCCCGTCACAGTTATGCGCGATTGGAACTTAGCCAAAGCGTGGCTTGCGCGCGAGTTGACCAATGAAGCCTAAGAACTGGCAGCGCACCGAAGTCCTGTTCCATGAAGCGATGGGCCTTAGCGCCGAAGAGAGAGCCGTGTATCTGGCCAAGGTTTGCGTGGATGATGCATCGCTGCGCAGGGAGGTTGAGTCCTTAATCGCCGCCTTCGAGAATAAACGAGAGTTCATGGAACGGCCTGCCTTCAGCCTCGGAATGAAGGTGCTGGCCGAGGAGCCGGAAAAAGAGTCGCTGGTCGGAAAACAGATCGGCTCATATCAGATTCAGGTGTTGTTGGGCCGGGGCGGCATGGGGGAAGTTTATCTTGCGCAAGATGACCGGCTCGACCGCAAAGTTGCTCTAAAATTTCTCTCTCACCCATTTACCGATGATGCATGGGCCAAAAGACAACTGAAGAAAGAGGCCCAGGCCATAGGGCGACTGGATCACCCGAACATCTGCGTCGTGCATGATTTTGAAGAACACGACGGATATAACTTCATCGTGATGCAGTATATCGAAGGCGAAACGCTGGCCTCGCTGATACGCAATGGGACGTTCCCATCTGAAAAGATTTCTCACTTAGCTATTCAGATCGTCAGCGCCCTCATCGAAGCCCACTCTCATGGCATCATCCACCGTGACATAAAGCCGCAAAACATCATGGTGACGGCCACCGGGCAGGTGAAGGTTCTCGATTTCGGGCTGGCAAAACACGTTCAGCAAAAACCGGATGCGCTCAACATGGCTGAAAGTGAAAGCGCCAAATTGGGATTGGTGGTCGGCACCATAGCTTATATGTCCCCGGAGCAACTGAGGTCCGAGAGGCTGGACTATCGTAGTGACATCTTCAGCTTCGGGATTGTCCTTTACGAAATGATCAGTTGTTCAACCCATATTCAGCCGGGGCTGACCTCCATCGTTCAGAAGTGCTTGCAGAGAGATAGAGAGCTACGATACCAATCCGCGAGTGAGCTTCTCCTGGACCTCGACAATCCCCCAGAAGTGGCCCGACTCAGCCCGAGGCGGCCAGCCCGCTATCAGATCCGCAACTATGTTGCCGCCGTTCTGCTTTTGCTGCTCGTCCTCGCCATCTTGATGGTTTATTTAAAACCATCAAGGATTCAGACGCTCGCGGTGCTTCCGATAGTCAACAAAAGCAAGGATGCGAACGCTGAAATTCTGAGCAAAGGGCTGACCGAGGGGATCACCAACCGGCTTTCCAGTCTGTCAAAGCTGAAGGTTAAAGCGCCGACCGTGATCCCGGCTTACGAGGATGATCAGGAGGCGCAGCGGCGGATACTGAGTGATTTCAACGTCCAGGCGGTGCTTTTTGGAACGCTGACAACAGAGAATGAAGCCCTTGCGCTTGAAGTCAAGCTGGTCGATTCGGCGGACGGGTTGCCGATTTGGGAGGATAAGTACATCAT
This sequence comes from Blastocatellia bacterium, assembly GCA_039648975.1. GTDB lineage: Bacteria > Acidobacteriota > Blastocatellia > UBA7656 > UBA7656 > DATENM01. The sequence continues at coordinate 41,020 of JBBWZK010000135.1, read as the reverse complement.
CGCGCCCGGCGAATTGCTAAGTCTTCAATCTGACCTTGCTTATAAACTGGCCTCTAAATTACATCTCTCGCTCAGCGAAGACGAAAAGCGGCTTTTATTTGCCCGCCCCACCGAAAATGAGGAAGCTTGCAGAATGTATTTCTACGGACGGTATTATTGGAACGATAGAAACAAAGAGAATATTAAGAAAGCCATCAATTTCTTTGACCGGGCGGTCAAGCTGGATCCGTACTACGCCAAGGCCTACGCCGGGCTGGCGGATTCCTACGTCTTGTTGAGCGCGGTTACTTTTGGTCGTCCAATATCCACCAGAGAGGCCATGAATAATGCGAAATGGGCTGCGAATAAGGCTATAGAGATTGATGACACGCTTGCAGAAGCGCATACCTCTAAGGCGGTTTACCTATTAAAGTACGAATGGGATTGGCAAGCGGCTGAAAAAGAGTTTAAGCGGGCGATTGAGCTAAACCCTGAATACTCCCCGGCACATTTCTGGTATTCCCGCCTCCTGGGGCTGAAAGGGCGGGAGGATGAAGCGATAAGGGAAAGCGAAATCGCCTGGGACCTTGAGCCGTTTGCCCCGCCCTCAATCATGAATGTGGGGCTTGCCTACTACTACTCGCGACACTATGACAAAGCTATCGAATACTGCCGGATGAATCTTGAAAGAAATCCCGATCACCTTGCGACGCTGAACGTACTGGGGTTGGCCTACCTGCAAAAAGGGATGTTGCAAGACTCTATAAAGGTGTTTCAAAAGCTCTACGCCGCAGATAACTTCTACGGCGCTGCCCCGCTGGGCTTTGCTTATGGAAGGGCCGGAAGAAAAAGCGAGGCGCTGGAAATCCTTGATAAACTATCAAAGGAACCTGATATACCGCCTCAGGAAAAGGCGCTTATTTACATCGGGCTTGGCGAAAAAGAGCGAGCGTATGCATTATTACAGCAAGCTTGCAGCGATAAATTTGCAACCTTCCCCTTCTTGATGATGGAGCCGTTTCTAGACTCCATTCGCACAGACCCTGGAATTATCGAGCTGGTTAAATGCGCTAAACTTTCGTCATGAGACGATGGCGACATCCAACACATGGACAGACTTGAGCCTGCCCGGATAGCTGGCTGTAGAGAATGGGGGTTCGGCTAGGCCAACGATAAAGCTGCTTTGAATTTGTCTGTCAAGCACCTGGCGCTGGGTCTTTGCTGAGGGTCGCTAGCCACCATGTCGGAGACCAGTGCGCACACGAAAGCAGGTACGTTTGGGCGCAATTCAGATAGTCGTACACGGCTTGAAGCATCAAGCCATCTGCCGGTTAATAAATAATGCATGACCGCCCCGACCGCATAAATATCTTCAGCTATTCTCGATTGCGGCGCACACGCATCTTGCCATTCCGGAGGAGAGAATTCCGGCGTATTCCAGGGCAAAGGATCCGGCTTATCCAAGGGACAAGCCCCTTCAAAATCGACCGGCCTTAATTCGCCTTTCGTCGTCACCAGCAGATTGGCCGGCTTACAATCGCGCCATGCCCAACCGGCGGCGTGGATCTTGGATATAAGGCGCGCAATCTCATGGCCATAGCGCAGCGCTTGAGTGATGCTCAACCGCCGCTTTCTCTTGTTCAGCCGCCTCTGGAGCGTGTCGCCCTCAATGAATTCTGTCACCAGATAGTAATTGCGTTCGAGTTCAAAGGAAGAGTAAGTACGCGGAACGTTGAGGCCCGCAACTCGCAAGCTCCGCAGTACCCATTCTTCATTTCGTACTCTCCAGTTGCCGTCGCGGCCATCCCAGCCTATCTCGCCACCATGACGCCCTTCTTTTATGATGCAAAGGCGCGGCTTCGAATCGCTCAGATCAATGCCCTGGTAGACGCCTCCTTTTCCCCTCTGGCTCAAGGCGCGAAGCACCAGAAGATTGGTGCTGAACGGATTCTCAATCATCTTTGGTTTGCGTCGCGTCTGTTGATTAATAAAAGGATCAGATATCCAGACGGGCCTCGCAGCTCCGTCTTTGCATAAGTCCGAGATCAGCTCGCCATTCTGATTTCGGATGGCCGGCGTGCGGGTGCCGTCAGGGTTAATGATTTCCAATGCCTTGAAGCCCCCATAGCGATAATAAACAGAGCTATCGGGCCGGAACTTCAGATCAAACGGCACGGCGGGAGCGGATCGGCCAAGAGTCATTTTGTGCAACCGCCGCGCCAGAAAAACCGCCTCTTCGTCACTGCCAGGATAGACGGTAATGAACTTCCCGACCTGGCTATACTCCCGATCAAGGCCGCAGTTGAGTTGACTGAGCCATTGCAATGTCGAAGGGGCCTTAAAGAGAACCTCGCGGGCCTGTAGAAATGGGGCAACCCGTTCGAGGACTTCGCAGGCCGTCAGCAGGTTTGCCGAAACATGAAGCTTCCAGCCCTGCTCCGGGTCGCTCGCCTTTATGGCGCGGCTGAAGCTCCAGATTGAATCTTCCGGCGCTACAGGCAAATAAGTTTTACAAAGACGCTGCCACAACCGCGATAGCGATTGCGCAATGGCATTCGCATCGCGGCGGGCAGCATCAGATGGTCGTTCAATTTCACCTGCTTCCCGGTTCATCTCAGGCCTCCGCAGCCAGATCTTTGTCGATAATGTCTGTACCTTCGGTCTCTACGTTTGCCAGGGTATTGGTCCGCGTGTTGCTGCCACAAACCGCGTTAGCAACGATGTAGACATTACTTTTTACTACGTAGTCTTGACCTCGCAGGTCATCCTGAAAGGTCAGCCGCTTGAATTGCAGAGAGTCAGGGTTGTCCGTGCCGACGATTTTACGCATATAGGCTTTCCAGGCAGCAGAATCGCGGCCCCCCTGGATCGCCTGCAAAGCGAGGTCGGACAGGATTTTGGCAAGATCTGACTCTGTCGATATCGTCGGATCTTCAAGATTGGCCAATTTCGCCTCGGCCAATTCCAATTCTACCTGAGCATTTATTGCTCTCAACTTAGCAATGATCTTTTTAGCCATGGTCGCTCTCCTTTTCGATTTATTTTCAGGAACTGCACGTGTGCGCTCTGAAGCCATTTTTTAACAGCCCAGAGGATTGACGACATTCGCAAAAACTAGCAGGTCAGCCATGCCAAATTCCCCTTCTTTTTTTTGCCACAACTCGGGTCTCCAATTGGGCTCTTTGAGAATGGAATGCTGGCTCACCCACATGAGTTCGATGACCGTTTCCGCGACGATGCGACTGCCAACCGGCCCCAAACATTTCCCTTCGTGAAGCACCTCCGCCTCTTTCAAGATGTAGTACCACAGCGGTGTTTGCTCATCGAAATGATGGGTTTTCAAGATCTCCTGGTGAGGGCCATTGGCAATCTTGGTCGCCGCAAGTGGATCTACTTTTAGCGCGCCTGCAACGTCCTGCCCGGTCGGCAGCCCCAGCCGGCTCCCACGGATCAAGTCCAGCACGGGCAGCGACCGGAGGTCAGGGTCCGCGATAACCGTGCTAATGAAATCCTTGAAGCTTCTTAGACCAGGAGAAAGGCTCGTATCAATCTTTCTCGCCAGGTTGAATTTCGGATTATTGGCGATGCCGTTAAAGCCGTTGAAATCGAAAAAGCGAGTCCAATCAATAATCCACCGGCTCGGTAAGGCCCCGCCACCTTCGCCCATCGTTCCGTCACGGCCTGTAAGTAGAAAGAGGTCAGAGGGCGGCACGGCGCCGTTACGAGACTTAGGGTTCGGAGTCTGAAAATTGCGATTCCATTCGTATGCGCTGCGCACCATGCTATGACCCAGGCGGAAGGCCGCGACTGAAAACTCGACCGGTATAAAAGGCCATTTGCCATCGAGGTTTCTGGGCCGATTTTCACGAGCATCCTTTAGTACGGGTTCCAATACCGATTCCAACACCTCTGTCTCGATGATTTTTGGCAGGAAATCTTTCAGAACAATCCATTGAAAATGCTGGACCACCATCTTGCGCGCCTTCTCAAATAACGTATCCTCATTGAGGTGGTTATTCGATTTGAGGTGATCTACAACCCGATTATGAAATCTGAGAAATGCCACGGTCAGTTGCGCGAGCGCCAAGTTCGCATCATTGCGCTCGTCACCGATCATCGCCTTGTTCTGGTTTTTGACTCTCGGCAGGTCATTCCGGTATGAGCAACTAGCCCCGCCCTCGGTCTCTGGGTCTGTAACGCCGACCTTAAAATATGTTCGCTCGGGGAGCGCCGCGTGATCATCATACAATGAGGCATTGTCCGAAGGTTTACCGATCCCGTAGAGGGTTTCCAGGGAAAGAGCAAGCGTTCGATCTTGCTGGATTTTCGTCACCTCATCAACCGGCTCAGGGAGCATCTCCCGCTTATGGTCGAACGTCATGTCATGCGTGATGAACTGGCCCAGGTACGTATAACCGGCGAGCAGATCAGGATGTTCGCCAAGGTCTGGCCCATGTAGCATCGCTTTACCCAGTTCTATCAGTTTTTTATTGTCAGGTCTGAAACGCGTGAGGTCGGCAAACATGCGGCCAAACTTGATGGCCGGCGGTGTCCCGGCGACGCCGTTTCCGGGTGCAGGGTTTGCCGCGCCGGCTTCGACTGGAACAGAATTCTTTCCTTCGATGAGGTTTTCAGCCTCCCCTTGAGGGCTTTGCATATTCCCACTCCTCAAACGACATTGTTCTGCCGAGCTGATGTAAACGGAGAGCCGGTGCTTCGACGGCAACCGACTGCCCCACGCTACAGAGCAACTTTTGAACTAAGGATTACTTTTCAAAATTACCCCTGCCTTGGGATCAAGAATTTTGTTTTCGCTTGCTCCCCCAACTGTTATACGCACCAAACGGACAGCAAAACTATCATCGGCGGTTAAGCGACAGTTTGGTGAACTGCGGGTCTGGAAACTTTCAAAGCAGATTCCAAAGCCACTTATCCTTAACCAACTCACTCATAAAAACCAGAGCGAGTATTTACCTTAGAGCGATTTTCAAATGCGTTTGCCATGTAGCGCAAGGCGGTTAGCTTGCGCGAGTCGCTGCGCAAGCTAACCGCTTGCGCTACATCCGATTAAAAACCGCTCTAAGTCGCTATTCTGTTCGCAGAAACGGCAAGACTTACCAGAGCTAAACTGTCTTTACTTTGAAGTGGTAACCCGAACAGAAATATACCACAAAGAATTGATTGCCAACCTGATTTTAGAGGAGAGACGAAACGACGATGCCCTGCTCTTACAGGGATAGGCGGAGCAATGATATGCAGCAAGTCCTCGGAGTCATACGCCCGTTCGGTCATTTCAACGAGTTGACCGTCGCTTTGAATTAAGTAGATGCCGCGGCTCATTATATTCTTTCCGCTTCCGCAAAGGTCTTTAGTCCACCCATGCCCATCATAAGATTAACTCCATAGCCCTGAAATAGCGTGTGCAACTTCTGGCTTTTTGATTTCGCGTAGAGATCGGCGTTTGATGTCATGCCCTACATCGTGGGGATAGCGTAAGGGCAACGGCAAATCAATATGCGGATATGAACTTCTGCTCGTAGGCGGATCGTCAGTGGTTATTATTCAGGCGAGTTGCCCGCCCCAGCCTTATCGCAAAAGAAACGATAAAGAAATTAGCACGGCATAGCGCATAGCAAACTTATGGGCTAAAATCGGCCTGGAAATTGTTCGGGCTGCACAAAGCGGATGCCAGACAAGACGACAAACCAAAACCCGGAACAGCTTGCTCGCGACCAGATTGATAAGCAACTCCGCGCTTGCGGTTGGGCGGTGCAGAGCAAGAAGCAAATCAATCTCGGCGCTTCGCCAGGCGTCGCGGTGCGCGAATATCAAACCGATGTGGGGCCTGCCGATTACGTTTTGTTTGTTGATAAAAAGCCCGTTGGAGTAATCGAAGCCAAAAAAGCAGGCGAAGGATTCCGACTGACCCAGATTGAAGATCAATCAACAGATTACGCACAGGCAAAGCTCAAATACCTTAACAACGACCCACTGCCGTTTGTTTATGAGAGCACGGGAGAACTGACACGCTTTACCGATTACCGCGATTTGAAACCGCGTTCGCGCCCCGTCTTTTCCTTTCACCGTGCCGAGACTTTGCGCGATTGGTTGAAACAGCCGTGTACTTTGCGGAACGATTTGCAGAAGTTGCCTGAGTTACCGATTGCGTATTTGCGCGACTGCCAGATCATTGCGATCAATCATCTTGAAATATCTTTCAGGAAGAATCAGCCGAAAGCCTTGATTCAAATGGCGACGGGTTCAGGCAAGACGTTCACCGCGATCACTTTCATTTACCGTCTGCTGAAATACACCAACGCCAAACGCATCCTGTTCCTGGTCGATACGAAGAATCTCGGCGAACAGGCCGAGCAGGAATTCATGGCCTACCTGCCGAATGACGACAATCGCAAATTCACCGAACTTTACGGCGTGCATCGCTTGAAATCCGCCTACATCCCGACCGACAATCAGGTTTACATCAGCACCATTCAGCGGTTGTATTCGATTCTGCGAGGCACGGAACTGGACGAATCCGCCGAGCTCGAAAACCCCAACGAGCACTGGCTACCGAAAGAACCTGTGCCGGTTGCTTATAGCGAGAAACTGCCGATTGAGTTTTTCGATTTCGTCGTGATTGACGAATGCCACCGCAGCATTTACAACCTCTGGAAACAGGTCTTGGAATACTTCGACGCCTTTCAAATCGGCTTGACTGCGACGCCCGACAATCGCACCTTCGGTTATTTCAATCAAAACATCGTCAGCGAATACACCCACGAGCAAGCCGTGATTGACGGCGTCAATGTCGGCTTCAACAATTACCTCATCGAAACCGAAATCACAAAACAAGGCGCGACGCTGAAGATGGGCGAATTCATAGACCGCCGCGACAAACTCTCGCGCAAGAAACGATGGCAACAGCTTGACGAAGACACAACCTACACGGCGACTCATCTGGATAATTCCGTCGTCAATCCCAATCAAATACGGCTGGTGATTCGCACCTTCAAAGCGCGTCTGCCCGAAATGTTTCCCGACCGGCGGGACGAGAACGGCGAGTTCGAGATTCCCAAAACGCTGATCTTTGCCAAGACCGATAGCCACGCCGACGACATTATTCAGATCGTCCGCGAAGAGTTCGGCGAAGGCAATCGCTTCTGCAAAAAGGTGACCTACAAAACCGATGAAGACCCGAAATCGATTCTCGCGCAATTTCGCAACGATTATCACCCGCGCATTGCCGTCACCGTCGATATGATTGCGACGGGAACCGATGTGAAGCCGCTGGAGTGTCTGCTCTTTATGCGCGACGTGCGCAGCCGCAACTATTTCGAGCAGATGAAAGGGCGCGGCACGCGAACGATTGAGCTTGATGATCTGCGCAAAGTTTCCAGGACCGCCAAGTTTACCAAAGACCATTTCGTCATCGTCGATGCCGTCGGCGTCACTCGAAGCTGTAAGACCGACAGCCAGCCGCTCGAAAGAAATCCGGGCGTGGCGCTGAAAGATTTGCTCGCGGCGGTCGCCGTCGGCGTGCGCGACGAAGACGTTTTTTCTTCGCTGGCCAATCGCTTGATTCGTCTCGATAAACAGATCAGCGACAAACAGCGCGAGCAGTTCAAGGACAAATCCGGTGGCCGGTCGATCAAGGAAGTCGCCAGAAATTTGCTGACCGCCTATGATGCCGATCAACTCGACGCATTGCGCGAGCAAATCAACCGCCAGTCGCCGCCGCTTGCGCCTGAACAAGTCGAAGAAAAGCTCAATGCCCGGCACGCGGAGATCATTGAACAGGCCGCCGAAGTTTTTACAGGCGAACTGAATGAACTGGTCGTCAACCTGCGCAAAGCGCTCGATCAGATTATCGACATCATCAATCCCGACAAGCTGATCAACGCCGGATGGAACGCCGACAATCAGGAACAGGCGACGGCGATGATCAGCGATTTCGCCGTGTGGATCGCCGAGCATAAAGACGAAATCACCGCGTTGCAGATTTTTTATAGCCAGCCCGTTCGCCGCCGCGAATTGACTTACGCGATGATTCGCGAACTGTGCGACAAATTGCGTAGCGGGCGACCGCACCTGGCGCCGCTCAACGTCTGGCGGGCGTATCAGCAATTGGAAACGGTGAACGGTTCGCCCGGCAACGAATTGATTGCTATGGTGTCGCTGGTGCGCCGTGTCTGCGGCATTGACGCGACGTTGACCGAATACGGCAGAACGGTTGACCGCAATTTTCAGACGTGGGTTTTCGGCAAACAGGCCGGAGCCTTGAAATTCAACGAAGAACAGATGGCATGGCTCAGAATGATCAAAGACCACGTCGCGAATTCGTTTCACATCGAGCGCGACGATTTCGAGTATGAGCCGTTTGCCCCGGCGGGCGGACTCGGCAAAATGTATCAGCTTTTCGGCAGCGAAATGGATGCGATTATCGAAGAGATGAATGAGGCTTTGGCGGTGTAGTTAAGACATTGAGGCGCAGCCTCAATGAATTTATTATCCACTTGCCGGAAAGGCCGAGCCTTTCCGCACATCAGGCGGCAGAGCCGCCGGTTGCTTGAGGATCGATTAAAATTTATGGCCTTGAATGGATTACCGAAAAATTGGGATGTTGGGACTATCGATAAACTGATTTCCCGTGATGGAATGTTTGTTGATGGAGATTGGATTGAAACCAAGGATCAAAATCCTAATGGCGAAGTCCGACTAATACAATTGGCTGATATTGGCGATGGAAGTTTCAAAAATAAATCCGCAAGATTTCTAACTTTGCAAAGAGCCAACGAACTAAATTGTACTTTTCTAAAAGAAGGTGATGTCCTTGTTGCTCGTATGCCTGACCCTATTGGTAGGGCTTGTATTTTCCCCCTGAAAGGTGAAAACAAATATGTAACGGCAGTTGATGTTGCTATCATTCGCACTGGATTGAACGCAGTCAATAATAAGTTCTTGATGTATGCAATTAATTGCCCTGTATTTAGAAATGAAATTGAAAAACTTCAAAGCGGGACGACAAGAAAAAGAATATCTAGAAAAAATTTGGCAACCATCCTATTCCCACTTCCGCCGCTTGCCGAGCAACAACGCATTGTCGCCAAGATCGAAGAACTCTTCAGCGAATTGGAAGCAGGTGTGGCAAGCCTCAAAATCGCGCAAGCTCAATTAAAGACCTACCGCCAGGCCGTGTTGAAGTGGGCTTTTGAAGGCAAGCTGACGAATGAAAATGTGTCCGACGGCGAGTTGCCGAACGGCTGGACATGGGTAAAACTGAGTGATGTTGCAAAGGTTTCAGGCGGACTTACAAAGAATAGTAAAAGAGAAAAGCTTGAATTGAAATTGCCTTTTCTTAGAGTGGCTAATGTCTATTTCAACTCACTCAATTTAACTGATATTCATACGATTGGTTTGAATGCGAATGAAGTAGAGCGAGTAAAGCTTAAAAAGAATGATCTACTTTTTGTCGAAGGTAATGGCAGTATTGAGCAGATTGGCCGTGTGGCAATTTGGAATGGCGCTATTGAAAATTGCGTTCATCAAAATCATTTGATAAAGGCTCGGCTATCAGAACGAATAGCACCTGCATATGCTTTGCATTTTTTTTGTTCAAGAATTGGAAGAGATAAAATCAAGGAACAAGCAAGCTCGACTTCGGGATTGCATACTTTAAGTTTAGGCAAAATCTCAAAACTAGAACTGCCTCTTTGCTTACTCGGAGAACAACAACGCATTGTGCAGGAGATCGAAAGCCGTCTGAGCGTCTGCGATAAGCTCGAAGAAACCATCGCCGCCTCTTTGCGACAGGCCGAAGCGTTGCGGCAGAGCATCTTGAAAAAGGCGTTTGAAGGCAAGCTGGTCGCGCCCGAGAGCGCGGATTAACAAGCGCGGCAGCGGTTGACTCGGCGGCTCTGCCGCCCGATGTGCGGAAAGGCTCGGCCTTTCCGATAGCTGGGCTCTTTAAGGTTGGCGGCTGCGCCGCCGTAGGATCAAACAACATGGTCAGAATTTCCAGAGACGCGCCCTGCTATTATTTGACCTGTGTGGCAAAAGATCGGTTGCCGGTTTTTCAGACCAACCAGATCAAGGCCATCGTCGCCAATGCCTTCAATGAAGCGCGGCGGTCGGCGAATATTCTGATTTTCGCCTATGTCATCATGCCCGACCATGTTCATTTGATCACCGATGGCGCGCGCCTGCCGAAAGAGGTTTTGCGGTTTATCAATGGCATCGCGGCCCGGCGCGTGATCGATTACCTGAAAGAAAAAGCGTATGCCAGTTCGCTGGAAAAGTTGCGGCAGGAAGTGAAATCTCGGCAATACCAATACTCCTTGTGGGAACATCATTCAAACGCCTTTCTGATTCTCAGCGAAGCGATGTTTATGGAGAAAGTCAATTATATTCACCTCAACCCGGTGCGCGCCGGATTGGTCGAAAGCGCGCCGGATTATTTATATTCAAGCGCGCGAATCTGGCAACGCCGCGCACTGGAAGATGAGCCGCTCGCGGTTGATATAGAGAAAATCGATTGGCGCAGGGCATAAACGGCGGCGCAGCCGCCAATGCGGGTTAAGGGGGGAGGCTCTACACGGAAAGGCGGAGCCTTTCCGCAGATCAGGCGGCAGAGCCGCCAATGAGGGTTCGTGGAGGTTCTGTTCCGCAGATCAGGCTTCTTACTTTTCGCTTTCACTTGTTCGCGGGCATCGGTTCGTGGAGGTTCTGTTCCGCAGATCAGGCGGCAGAGCCGCCGATGTAAGGGGGAGTCTCTGTTATGGAGGCTCTGGCCCGGAAAGGCGGAGCCTTTCCGCAGATCAGGCGGCAGAGCCACGAAAAAGCGAATCCTCAAAGCCATCGCCGTCCATCGGGCGGCAAAGCCGCGAAAAAGGCAGAACAACAAAACTATGGACGCAACCACCAACAGCATCGTCAGTAAAGTCTGGAGCTTCTGCAATACGCTGCGCGACGACGGCGTCAGCTACGGCGATTATCTCGAACAACTCACTTATCTGTTGTTTCTGAAGATGGCCGATGAATACAGCCGACCGCCGCACAATCGCGCCTTGCCGGTGCCGCCCGAATACAACTGGGAAAGCCTGACCGCCAAACGCGGCGCGCAACTCGAAATCCATTACACGACACTGCTGCGTGAACTCGGCCACCAGAAAGGCACCCTCGGACAAATCTTCACCAAAAGCCAGAACAAGATTCAAGACCCGGCGAAGCTCTACAAGTTGATCGACATGATCAACAAAGAACAGTGGAGCATTATGGGCGCGGATGTGAAAGGCCAGATTTACGAAGGGCTACTAGAAAAGAATGCCGAAGACACGAAAAGCGGCGCGGGCCAATACTTCACGCCGCGCGCCCTGATACGCGCGATGGTCGAATGCATCCGGCCCGAACCCGCAAAAACCATCGCCGATCCGGCTTGCGGCACGGGCGGTTTCTTTCTCGGCGTCTATGATTTTCTAGTCGCCAATTCCAAGCTGGACAAAGAGCAAAAGCAATTCCTCAAATACAAAACCTTTTTCGGTAATGAAATCGTCGCTTCGACGCGGCGGCTGGCCTTGATGAATTTGTTTCTGCATAACATCGGCGACATTGACAGCGAAAATTTCATCTCGTCCACCGATGCGCTGGTGGCGGACGATGGCAGGCGCTTCGACTATGTGCTGGCCAATCCGCCTTTCGGTAAAAAGAGCAGCCAGACTTTTACCAACCAAGAAGGCGAGCAGGAAAAGGAAGACTTAACTTATAACCGGCAGGATTTCTGGGCGACGACCAGCAACAAACAACTCAACTTCGTGCAGCACATCAAGACGATGCTCAAGACGACGGGGCAAGCGGCTGTCGTCGTGCCGGACAATGTTTTGTTTGAAGGCGGAGCCGGCGAAACCGTCCGCAAGCGATTGCTCGAAACCGCAGATTTACATACGATTCTGCGATTGCCGACGGGCATCTTTTACGCTCACGGCGTTAAGGCAAACGTGATCTTCTTTGACGCCAGGCCCGCCGCAAAAGCGCCATGGACGAAAGAAGTCTGGTACTACGATTACCGCACCAACATTCATCACACGCTGAAGAAGAATCCTTTGCGGCTAGGCGATTTGAAAGAGTTCATCGAGTGTTACCAACCGCTCAACCGCCACAAACGCAGCGAAACCTATCATGCGGCAAGCAACCCCGACGGACGCTGGCGGAAGTTTACTTACGAAGAGATCATCAACCGTGACAAGACGAGTCTGGACATCACCTGGATTAAAGACAAATCGCTGGCCGATTTGGACAACCTGCCGAATCCCGACGAATTGGCGGAGGAAATCATTGAAAATTTAGAAGCCGGTTTGGAAAGTTTCAAAGCGATCCTGACTGAAGTGACGCTGGTTAGATAACGGCCATGGTCAATGAAGAGAACCGCACGCCCTCTTCACGCCACCTTCAATCGCCTGCGCCGGAGCCATCGACGCGTCTTATGTCGGCTTCACTCAGTCACACACTGAACTCGGCAGCTCCGGTTCGTTTTTCTTCTCCTACATCGCACTGCCGGCGTTCTAGCCGGTGGTTTCGCGCCAGTAAGGAATTCAAGAACAACAGCTACTCTAAGCTGCTTGAGTATGCTAATCTCGTGCGGCTTAGAGCGATTTTCAAATGCGTTTGCCATGTAGCGCAAGCTGTTAGCTTGCGCTACATTCAATTGAAAACCGCTCTAGAGCAGATATCAATTGGATTAAGCCGCCATCATGTAGGGGAGGCCCTGCGGTGGCCTCCCCAGACTGCGCCGGCCTACACTGGGGCGGCCACCGCAGGGTCGCCCCTACATGCTAAACCGATTTGAACACCGCTATAGTTAGAGGAGATGATACTGATGAAAAACCAGCGGATGTTTCTGAAGCGCGGACGGGCATTGGGGTTCGCTGCGTTAGCGATAGGCTTTCTAACCGCTCCCGCTTGTTATCGCGCACAAGCTCAGATTTCCGAACCGAATAAAGCCTCATTGGTGATCCGTTCCGATCAGCCCAAAGGAATTATCAACCGCAACATCCAGGGGCAGTTTGCCGAACACCTGGGCCGCTTGATATACGAGGGCCTCTGGGTAGGCGAAGACTCACCTATCCCGAATACGCGGGGGCTCCGCAATGACGTGGTCGGCGCGCTAAAAGAGCTACGCATACCCGTTTTACGCTGGCCCGGCGGCTGCTTCGCTGACGAGTATCACTGGCGAGATGGCATTGGCCCTCGCGACCGACGCCCGCGGCGGCCCAACGCCAGTTGGGGCGGCGTCGATGCGAACGCCTTTGGCACGCACGAATTCCTGGACTTGTGTGAGATGCTGGGAGCCGAGCCCTACATCAATGGCAACCTCGGCAGCGGGTCGCCGCAGGAGATGATGGAATGGATCGAATACATGACATCAGATTCTGATTCCACCCTGGCCCGTCTGCGCCGCCAGAACGGGCGCGACAAACCTTGGAAGGTGCCTTACTTCGCCGTCGGCAACGAAAGCTGGGGCTGTGGCGGCGAGATGCGCCCAGAATACTATGCCGACGAGTATCGCCGCTACGCTACATTCATCAAAGACTATTCCGGCAACCATATTCAAAAGCTGGCGGTCGGGTCACATGACGATTATTACGCCTGGACCGAAGTGCTCATGGCACAGGCGGCGAAGCATATGCAGGGCCTGTCTCTGCATTACTACACGTTGCCGACAGGCAACTGGCAACGAAAGGGTTCGGCGACTGAGTTCGTCGAGAAGGAGTGGCATGCGACGCTCGTCCGCACCTTGCGCATGGAGGAGTTTATCCAGAAGCATAGCGCGATCATGGATAAGCATGACCCGCAAAAGCGTGTCGGATTGATGGTGGATGAATGGGGCACGTGGTATGACGCAGAGCCGGGCAACAATCTGGGCGCGCTGTACCAGCAGAACACCCTGCGCGACGCGGTCGTCGCGGGCATCAACCTGAACATCTTCAACAACCATGCTGACCGCGTGCAGATGGCCAACATCGCACAGATGGTGAACGTGTTACAGGCCATGGTGCTGACGGATAAGGAGAAGATGGTTCTTACGCCAACCTACTACGCATTCAAAATGTACAAGGTTCATCAAGCAGCGACGTTGATCCCAATCGAACTCAATGCGCCGGAGTATAGGATAGATCAAGCATCCGTGCCATCAGTGAGCGCCTCGGCTTCGCGCGACAAAGACGGGAAACTTCACCTGTCAATCGTCAATCTCGACCCGAACCGACCAGCCGAGATCACAACGAAGGTCGCAGGCTCAACGGTCAGGAACATTATAGGAGAAGTGCTTACCGCTCCGATGATGAACGCCATGAACACGTTCGACAATCCGAACGCGATCAAGCCAACGCCGTTCAGCGGTTACAAGATTCAAGACTCCCAAGTGATCCTGAGCATCCCGCCGAAGTCAATCGTGGTGCTGGAGCTTTACTAATCGGAATTGAACGGAGCAACGCTGATGTAGACCGCCGGCCCCGCCTGTACGAGCCGGGCGGAACGATTGACTCCGTTAAATCAGCGAATGTATAAACAAGCTCTCCGCTTATCAAAGAGAGTTAAGCCCATGCATTTCAATCGTTCAGTTCGATGGTTGGCCGTATCCGTTGTCGCCGTTTTGTCGCTGGTCTCGATTGTGCCGTTAATCCTGACAGCTAGCATGGCGGCGATGGCCGCCCAGTCTGACCTGAGCAGGTTTCCTCCGCAGGTAAAATTCAGTGGGGACGGGGATCATCAGAACATGATGGATCAGCTCGGCATCAAAGCCTTGCGACCCGGTGCGAATCCAAACGACCAGAGCACGTTTGACGAAGCCACCGCCAATCGATACCCCTTGCCAGAGATGATGGTCAGAAAGAACGGCACGAAGGTGACTAAGGCCAAACAATGGCCGGCACGGCGGGCCGAAATCCAGGAGGATTTTGAGCGCGAAGTGTATGGCCGTATCCCTAAGCATGTTCCGAAGGTGAACTGGGAAGTGACGAATACGAGTAACGGAAACATCGGCGGCATCCCGACGATCAGCAAGACCCTGGTGGGTCATGTGGATCATTCCGCTTACCCGCTGATCACGGTAGATATTCAGGCGAGCGTGACGACGCCGGCTAATGTCACAGGGCCTGTGCCAGTGATAGTCGAATTTGATTGGGGGTTTAGAAGAGGGCCGACCCCGCCGGCATGGCAACAGCAACTCGTCGCCAGGGGCTGGGGCTATGCGAGCATCAACCCGACTAGCATTCAGGCGGATGGGCCGGCGTTGACTTCGGGAATCATCGGCCTGACCAACAAAGGCCAGCCGCGCAAGCCGGAAGATTGGGGGGCGTTGCGCGCCTGGCAGTGGGGCGTCAGCCGTCTGCTCGATTACTTTGAGACCGACAAAGCAGTCGACGCCAGGCAGGTCGGAATCGAAGGTCTCTCCCGTTATGGCAAGGCGGCCCTGGTGACGGAGGCTTTTGAACCGCGCATCGCCGTCGGCTTCATCGGCTCGTCCGGCGAAGGCGGCGCGAAACTACATCGCCACATCTTTGGCGAAACGGTAGAGAATTTGACCGGCGGAGAATACTACTGGATGGCGGGCAATTTCATGAAGTACGGCGCTGCGGACGCGATATTTGGCCCAAAGACCGCCGGCGACCTGCCCGTCGACTCGCACGAACTGATCGCCTTGTGCGCTCCACGGCCTTGCTTTATCAGTTACGGGGTGGTCGAAAAGGGCGATGCAAAATGGGTGGATGCGCACGGCAGCTTCATGGCGGCGGTGGCGGCGGGGCCGGCCTACAAGCTGTTGGGCAAGCGAGACCTTGGCACACCCGGCAACTACCTCACAGACGCGATGCCGCCGGTCGGTCAATTGATCGGGGGTGAGCTCGCCTGGAGGCAACACAACGGCGGCCACAGCGTCGCCGAGAACTGGCCGGCGTTCATCGAATGGGTCAGCCAGTTCATCAAAGGACAACGCCTGCGCGCCGTGCCGCAGGGCGCTCAGATTATGCCATCTGGAACCAGCGACCATTACGCCGCTGGCGAGAAGCCCGGTCAACTCGGCGTCGGCACCGCGCCAGCCGCCGACCAGCCGACGCCCCGGACCGATCAGAACTCTCAGATCGCCCATGCCCAGTTGCTCGAAAAAGCCAGGAAGGGCGGCATTGACATTTATTTTGAAGGCGACTCCATTACCCGGCGGTGGGGCACCAGCGACGAGCAATACAAGGCATTCCTGGCGAATTGGCAGCAGAATTTCTTCGGCTGGAATGCCGCAGACTTTGGCTGGGGCGGTGACACGACCCAAAACATCCTCTGGCGTCTCAAGAACGGCGAACTCGATCACGTCAATCCGAAAATCATCGTTATAATGGCCGGCACCAACAATGTCGGCAAGCGGTCTCCTGAAGGTAGCGAAGACCCTAGGGTCGCGGACATCACTCGCGGGATCAAGGCCATTTTGGACGTTTTCCTACAGAAGGCTCCCAATGCCACGATTGTGCTAATGGGAATAACTCCCCGCAACGACAACCTGGCCGTGATGCCGATCATTAACCAGATCAACGACCATATCGCGAGATTCGCCGACGGCAAAAAGATCAAGTACTTGAACATCAACGACAGGCTGGCTGATAAAGATGGCAAGTGGTTCGAGGGCATGGCCAATCCCGACGGGCTGCACCTGGATGTCAAAGGCTATCAGGTGTGGGCGGACGCGTTGAAACCGATCTTCACCGAATTGCTGGGGCCGCCCGCGAAAGAAGATCACGCCCCGCCGCCTACCGGAGATCCGAGCACCAAAAACATTCCTGCTCCTTCGCGCCAGTCAGAGGTTCGGATCTGAAATTTGAGAGCCCCAAAGCCGAAGGTCTCATTGGCAGGCCGTGATGTGCTGACAACGGATGATTACGGTAAACGAAACGGTTCTTGTATAGGATGTCCTCCTGTTCATTCATGCCGCAGGGCGGTCACCGGATCCACTCTCGTCGCCCGCCGTGCCGGTATGTAGCAAGCGATGACCGACACGACCGTCAAAAGCACCACGATGGCCGCAAAGGTCAGCGGGTCCGTAGCACCCACTCCGAAGAGCAGGCTCGACATGATGCGCGTCAAGGCCAGCGCCCCGGCCAGGCCGATGCCGATGCCTGTGAGCGTCAGGAGTAGCCCTTGCCTCAGAATGAGCATCAACACCTGGCTTGGCTGTGCGCCGAGTGCCACACGTATGCCGATCTCGCGGGTTCGCACGGTGACTGAGTAGTTCATCACACCAAAGATTCCGACTGCCGCCAGCAGCGTGGCCAGACCTGCGAACAGCCCCAGCAGCAGCGTGTTGAAGCGGGCGCGGCCAACCGTGTCGGCCATCACCTGCTTCATCGTCCGCACGTCAGAGACCGGCTGATTCGGGTCTATCTCACGCACCTCGCCCCGCACCGCAGCAGCAATCGCCGCCGGGTCGCTGTCCGTTCTGATGACCAGCGTCATGAACTCGTAAGTCAGGTCCGGGTGCGGGAAGTAAACGGTAGGCTCTGCTGCATCCGTCAAGCTGTCGTACCTGACGTCGCCGACGATGCCGATGATCTCCGTCGGGTTGGGTTTATCGAACATCTCGACGCTGATGTGCTTACCCAGCGGATCTTCGCCGGGGAAGTACTGCCGCGCTAATGACTCGCTGATGAGGACGACGTGTTTCGCCTGGCGGTCCTCGACGTCGGTAAAATTGCGACCGCGCAGCAAAGGGATGCCTATGGCGCTGAAATAGCCCGCGTCGCTGACGCGCACGTTCGCGCCTGGCCCTTCGCCTGGCGGCAGTTCGGGCTGGCCCTCAATCGTGAAGCCTGTACTGGAGCCGAGCCCGCCGTAGAGCGGCAGGTAGTTGACTATCCCGATTGAGCGGACGCCGGGAAGCGCGCCGATGCGTTCCGTCGCCTGACGAAAGAAGCCGACCACCTGCGGGTCTTCCCTGTACTTGGCGCCCGCCAGACGCACGACCATGGTTAGCACATTCTCCGGGTTGAATCCTGTGTCAATGTTCCGCAGGCGGGCGAAGCTCTTCACCATCAGCCCGGCGCTCGCGAGCAGCACGAGCGCCAGGGCGACCTCGGCAACCACGAGGACGCTCCGCAGGCGGCGGCTGTGCGCCCCCTGCCCGCCGCCACCTTTGCCGCCTTCATTGAGCGCTTCGTTGAGGTTCAGCCGCGTCGCCTCAAGGGCCGGGGCGATGCCGAAGATGATGCCGGTCGCGAGCGAAATGGCCAGCGTCCATGCGAGCACCTTGAGATTGATGCCGACGCCCTGCAGGTTCACGAGATCGCGCGGGCTGATCGCCACCAGCGCCGGAATACCCCACCAGGCTAGACCGAGCCCAAGCAGGCTGCCCAGTAGCGCAAGCAGCAGGCTCTCGGTGAGAAGTTGTCGAACGATTCGCCAGCGGTGCGCGCCGAGTGCCGTGCGCAGGGCGACCTCCTTCTGACGTGCGGCGGCGCGGGCGAGCAGCAGGTTGGCGACGTTGGCGCAGGCGATCAACAAGACGAAGCCGACCGCACCGAGAAGTATCCATAGGGCGGGCCGGACGTTGCCGACGAATTGCTCGCGCAGCGGGATGGCCTCCGCGCCGTAGCCTCTGTTGTACTGCGGCGCATCCTGTCCGAGGCGGGCCTCGATGGCCTTGATTTCGGCCTCGCCTTGCTCCCGTGAGACGCCGGGTTTCAAGCGCGCCACCACAGAGAGGAAGCGGCCAAGTGTGGCGGGACCTTCCGTCGGCATCACGAGCACCGCCCACATCTCGGCGGGCTTACCCGTGCCCGACCTGCCTCTGATATGCCACTGGAAACCGGCGGGCATGACGCCGACGATGTTGAAAGGCATGCCGTTAAGCGTGATGGGCTTGCCGACGATCTCTGGGTCGCCGCCAAACCGCCGCTGCCAGATGCCGTAGGCCAGGACGACGCCCGCCGAGCGTGCGCGCCCGTCATCTTCATTTAGTGTCCGCCCGAGCAGCGGCTCGACGCCGAGGACCTGGAACAGTTCAGGCGTCGCCAACTGAACCGACACCTCCTCCGGTTCTCGGTCGCCGGTCAGGTTGAGACGCTGATCTGAGAAGGCCGCCATGCCCTCGAAGGTCGTGCTTTGCTCGCGCCAGGCGCGGAAGTTGGCCCGCGAGGTCGTGTTCTGATGCCGACCCTCCGGGCTGACCTCCCACAGCGTGACAAGCCGCTCGGCGTCGCGAAAGGGCAGCGGGCGCAGGAGCAGTTCGTTGACGACCGAGAAGATGGCAGTGTTCGCACCGATACCCAGCGCCAGTGTGAGCACCGCGACGGCTGTAAAAACCGGGCTCTTCGCAAGTACACGCAAGCCGTAGCGCAAGTCCTGCATTAAGTCTTCGATAAAATGTACACGTCGCATATCGCGGCACTCCTCCTTTTGTTGCTCAATCCCGCCCATCGCCCGCAGCGCCGCATAGCGCGCCTCTGCGGCGGTCATTCCTTTGCCGAGGTTTTCCTCTATTTGCCGCTCCAGGTGATAGCGGAGTTCCTCGTCCAACTCCTGCTCGACTCGCCCACGACGCAATAGCGACCGCAGGCGAAGCGGCACTATATAAAACCAGCGTACAAGGCGCATCTCTAAATTCCTTCCAACTCGACAACCAGTGAAATGGCCGCCGACAGTCGCCGCCAGTTGGCTGCTTCTCTTTTCAACTCCTGGCGTCCGAGTGGCGTCAAAGCGTAATACTTGGCGCGGCGGTTGTTCTCACTGGGCTTCCACTCAGCCATGATCCAGCCCTCTTGCTCAAGCTTGTGCAGCGCCGGGTAGAGTGACCCGTCGCTGACCTGTAAGACATCGCCGGAGACTTGTTTCAAGCGCTGGCTGATGGCCCAACCATGCTGCGCTTCCAGAGCCAGTATCTTCAAAATAAGCAGGCCCAGAGTGCCCTGGACCAGGTCTAATGGTTTGCTCATATTCCTCTCCTCGGTTACCGAGGGTATGATACAAGCACTCCTCTCGGTAAGCAAGGGGAGTGGGCCATTAGATACGGCATTCATTTCCAGAATCCCGTTGTGTGATGTGTAGGTGACAACTGCGTTGTGCCGTGCTCATAGGAAAATCGGGGCGCTATTGATGCCGGATGCGCGGCCCGCTTGCAATGTAAGACGTGTGGGAATATGCTGCGGGGCAGCCTTATTCTGCATAGTCAGGCCAATGTTTTATCAGGAGATTAAATAATGCCGAGCAGGTCTCTCTATTTTGCTCTCATCTTCATCCTTCCTGTTTGTGCCGCAGGCGGGGCAGCAAAGAAAGAAGCCGACACCACAAGCAAGCTGACCCTGAATTTCAATCAAACCGAGTATCTTCATCGATGGTCGCAGAATGACCAGCATGAATTTACCCCTGCGGGTCAAGAAGATCTTGCGAAGTGGACAGACATGCTGACCATCAACTTTTACCCACAGGTTACTGACGGCGATGGTCTGGCGCTCGTCGCGAACCAGGTTCTTGAAAACTATAAGAATCAAAAAGGAATCGTTCTCAGAACCGACTCTGTGCCGCGAACCAGAGAAAAGCCCGCTGAACACCTGATCGCTGTAGTCTTTGGCAGACCCGCTTTTCTGGAAGCTGTCCAGGCAAGGTTTAAGCTGGTCAATGGCAAAGGCGTTTCCATCGTTTATTCTTACCGAATATATGGGAAAGCGGCAGGGCCGGAAATGAGCACCTGGCTAAAAGCGAATGGCCCTTCGATAGAGAAGGCCCTGATGGCCTGGGAGTTCCCTGCTTCACTTGGCAGCTTGCAGAAATCATCGGCTCCGAAAAGCCAGCTACGGCATTGATAGCGGTTTCGCGCCGGCTGATTTGGCGTGTCAGACTGCTTGAATCGCATATGCCAGCTACGGCTTGTGTAGATGTGGCCTCATCATCTCGCCTTTCTGGAGATCACTTGTTAGACTCCGACTTTCTATTCCCGATCCAGGAGGCTCGCATGACTCGAAACAAGCTCATCATGATTCCGCTCATCCTGATGGTATTCGCTTCAGGATTCTTACTCGGCAGGATCGGCAATATTCATCCGCGCGCATCTGCCGATACACAGCCGCAAGGGCGAGTCTTTGAGATACGAACTTACACGACAGAGGAAGGCAAGCTGGACGCGCTACATGCGCGATTCCGCAACCACACGATGCAGTTGTTTGCGAAGCATGGGATGACCAACATCGGCTATTGGACGCCAGAGGATGCGCCCCTGTCCCGCAATACGCTGATTTATATCCTGGCTCACCCAAGCAGAGAAGCCGCAAAGAAGAACTGGGAAGCGTTCGGCAACGACCCGGATTGGCAGCGTGTGCGCAAGGAGTCGGAGGCGAATGGGAAGATCGTCAACAAGGTGGAATCAGTCTTTGTGGATGCGACAGATTATTCGCCCTTGAAGTGAGAACTGCTGAAGATTTGCTATATTCATCCGACTCAAAGAAGCTTCATCGAATCACTTTCCTGGGAGAAGCCAATGGGAATTTCACTGAAGCCAGAGCATCTCAAGCGCTATAAAGACATCGCCTGGTTATTGTTGAAGTACGGACGTTCGGATGTCGTCAAACAGGCAGGCATTGATGCCTCTTTTGATGTTGAAGAAGTAGTCACAGATGAGGCACAGACGCCGGAAGCCGAAGAACTCGCCAGGGATATAGAAAAACTTGGTCCCACCTTTATTAAACTGGGTCAACTTCTTTCGACGCGCCCGGACATGTTATCGCCTGCCTATATGCTCGCCTTATCACGTCTGCAAGACAATGTTGAAGCGTTCTCGTTTGCTGATGTAGAGCAGATCATCACGAGCGAACTGGGCGTGAGAATCTCGAAAGCCTTTTCAGAGTTTGACGCGCAACCGATAGCCGCTGCCTCCATAGGGCAAGTGCATCGCGCGCGTATGCGCGACGGTCGCGAAGTCGTCGTCAAAGTGCAACGCCCAAACATTCGCGAACAGATACTCAAAGATTTAGAAGCGCTGGCGGAAATTTCCGAACTCATAGACAGTCACACGGAAGTCGGACGGCGTTATGAATTCCAAACCATGCTCGAAGAGTTTCGCAAATCAATTCTTCGAGAACTGGACTACCGCCTGGAGGCCAACAATTTGCTCGCTCTGCATCGCAATCTTGCAGAGTTTGACACCATCGAAGTGCCGCTTCCCATCGAAGGTTTTACGACCTCGCGCGTGTTGACCATGGCGCATGTTCGCGGCAAAAAGATTACCGCGATCAGTCCGCTTGAAAGAATAGAACTGGACGGCGACAAACTCGCAGACCAACTCTTTCACGCCTACTTGAAGCAACTCCTGGTTGATGGTTTTTTTCACGCCGACCCGCACCCGGGCAATGTCCTGCTGACCGATGAAGGCAAGATTGCGCTGCTCGATTTAGGCATGGTGGCGCGCATTACGCCGGGCTTACAGGAGAAGTTGCTGCAACTGCTCCTGGCCATCAGCGAAAACCATCCGGACGAAGCCGCGACGCTGGCGCTACAGATTGGCGAGATCAAAACAGATTTCGATGAACCGATGTTCCGTCGTCAGGTGGCCGACCTCATCGCGCAAAATCAGGACGCCAATCTGGTCGAGATTCAAGTCGGCAGACTCGTTCTCGAAGTCACCAAGATTTCCGGCGACAACGGATTGCGCATGCCGCAGGAATTGACGATGCTTGGCAAAACGCTGCTCAATCTCGATCAGGTCGGTCATACGCTGGCGCCCAATTTCAATCCCAACGAAGCGATTCGCCGTCATGCCGCAACGATTATGCAGCGGCGTATGTTGAAGAGTCTGTCGCCGGGAAATGTGTTCAGCAGCATAATCGAAATAAAGGATTTCATGCAGCGTTTGCCGGGACGCTTCAACAAAATTCTGGATAAGCTGGCTAACAATCAAATCCAGGTAAAGGTAGATGCGATAGATGAAGTGAAGTTGATGGAGGGCTTGCAAAAGATAGCCAATCGCATCACCCTCGGTCTGGTGCTGGCGGCCTTGATTGTCAGCGCCGCGATGTTGATGAGTGTGCCGACCACATTTCGGATTTTCGGCTATCCCGGATTGGCCATGATGTTTTTCCTTGCCGCCGCAACCGGCGGGGTCATCCTGGTCTTCAATATTTTATTCGGCGATGAAAAAGCCCGAAAAAAATAGGGTGACGATAGCTTGCGAAGCTTTTTGAAAATTCATATCTTTGCGCTGCGGGTGCAAAGGTCTCGCCGTGCGTGCGGCTTTGGCCGCAGGTTGATCGATTTCAGTTGTGCTTGATAAATTCCCCGCCCTGCTTGCCCGTCAGATCGTTGTAGAGCGTTTCGATAAACGCCGCCGTGGAGATAAAATCCCCCGACCAGGTCTTCCACGCTTCGAGAATATTCGCCTGCTTCATCTCATCGAGCTGCTGTCCCACTTTGATCGCCTTCTCCACGACGCTGCGGGTCTCCTGAAGCATGGCGACGAATTGGCGAACGTCATCCAGGTTTGAGATCAGCCCGTGTCCGGGAATCACCTTCACATCAGCCGGCAGGTTGGCGATCACATATTCCGCCGCGACAATCATCCCTGCGACGCTGCCGCCGCCCGCCAGATCAATGAACGGGAATCCATAGGTGACAAAATCGTCGCCCATATGCACGACATTCGATTGCGGAAAGAAGATCATGCTATCGCCGTCTGTATGGCCGCTGGGATAATGCAGAACGTGAATATCTTCGCCGTTCAAGTGAAGAGTGACATCCTGGCTGAAGGTGAGTATGGGCAGGGCTTCCCTGGCCGCAGGCTTCAACTCCTGTTTTACAGAGCCTAGATTGCCGGGCGCGCCGCCGCTTTCCAGACGCTTGCGTACATTGTCATGGGCAATCACCGGAGCCTCTCTTTGAAAGCTGGCATTGCCGTCGATGTGATCGAAATGGTAATGGGTATTGATGACGAAGCGCAGCGGTTTGTCGGTTATCGTATGGAGCGCGGCTTTGATCTTGTCGGCGAGCGGCGCGAACTGATCATCGACCATGACGATGCCGTCGTCGCCGACAGAGAAGCCTATATTACCGCCCGCGCCCTTCAGCAGGTAAACATTGCCGCCCACCTTGCTGATCTTGATCTCTACTTTGCTGAAGTCATCTTTGCGCATGGTTATGCTCCTCAAACTCTCTGAACGAGTCGTTGGACCAACGACTCTCTCATCATCTCAATCGCCAATCCCTGACGCAAAGCAAACGATTCCTTTAGGCGGCAACTGGCAGGTGATGTATAATGCGCGAATTGGAGGCGTATTATTATGTCAGAGCAACAAGTCTTCAACGCACCTAACCTTGATCTCAATCATCTCGCTTACGCCATCGGCGATTGGTATCGCGCGCAGCGGTTCGAGGTGCAAGTCTTTCCTGTGCCCGGCGAAGGCATGGTGGTACAGGCTCGCCAGCAGGAAGGTTGGCGCAACGCACTGGGAATGTCGTCGGCGCTCAATATCGGTCTGCGCTATAAAGAGACGACTCTGATTGTCGAGATCGGCGCAGGCAAGTGGACGGACAAGGCGCTGGCGGGAGGCGTTGGCATGTTGTTCGTCTGGCCGCTGTTCTTCACTGCCGCTTATGGCGCGTGGAAACAAAGCGCCCTGCCGCAACGCACGTTCGAGTTCATTCAAGCGTTCATCGGCGGCGGCGCGCTGCACAATCAGCCGCCTTATCAACAGGCCCCACCGTACCCGCAATCACCTTATCCGCAAACGCCGTATACGCCGCCAGCGCCGCCAACGCCCTACACACCGCCGTCATCGGCTACACCGCCGACGCAGGCGAATGAGGCAGCGACTCAACTCGCGCCGCGTTTCTGCGAGAACTGCGGCAGCGCCGTATCGCCGACCGCGAAATTCTGCGCCAGTTGCGGCGCAAAGGTCGCTTGACGCTGACGCCAGGCTTCAGAAGTCGAACTGGTCAATATTCGCTTTGTTGAAGATGAAAGGCGCGCCGAGCATGACCTGCTCGCCCTGCACGACGGTCTTGCCCAATCGCCCTGCGTCGATTTCGCGGTCGCCGCGTTTCAGTTCTCCTGTGCTCAGGCGGCGCGAGACGTAGACCGTTAGATAACCCAGATCGACTGTGTTCCATAAGACGATGCTTTCGATCACGCCGTCATGGATATAAGGCTTGCACATATTAGGCAGCGACAGCCCTGTGACTTTGACATCGGTGCGGCCTGATTGCTTGACCGCTTCCGCCGCGCCGGGAACCGCCGGCGCGGCAATGGCCAGAATCAGCTTGACGTTCGGATAGACCTTCAACACCGTCTGCGTTTCGGCAAAGGCGCGGTCGCGGTCGCCTTCGCTCGGTTGAATCGCCACGAGTTTCATCTCCGGATACTTTTCCGCCAGCCGCGCTTTGATGTGCTTGATCCATTCGTTCTGATTCGCCGCGCTCAAGGACGCCGTGATGATGGCGAACTCGCCTTTGCCGCCCAGTATGCGGGCGGCCTCATCTGTCAGCGTGTAACCGATACCTTGCGGCGTCGCTTGATTGATGAAGAAATCGCGCGCATCTTTCTCCGCATCTGCGTCCCAGGTAATCACCTTGATGCCGCGCTCGCGGGCTTTGCGCAGCACCGTCGAGATGGCGACCTGGTTTTCAACGCTCACCGCAATCGTATCGACGCCACGGGTGATCCAGGCTTCGACGACTTCGTTTTGCTTCGCCGGGTCGAGATCGGTCGGGCCATCCCAAAGTAACTCAACGTCCAATTCTCGCGCGGCCTCCTCAGCCCCCTTGCGGCAACTGATGAAATACGGATCGCCCTTCGCTTTCGGCATCATGGCGATCACCGTTTTGCGATTGCCGGCTGATGAGGCGGCAGATGACTGGCGTGCGCCGCCCTTACCGCTGAACTCCTGCCGCAATGAGCGCACCAGATACCAGTTGCTGCCCGCAACGATCAACGCAGCGGCCAGAATGACGCCGCTCAACATGGCGATTTGCGAGTTCTTCACTTTCCTCTCCTCTATGGCAAGATGATGGCGAGGCCGCGCCTGCGCCTGTGTCGAGAGGCGATCAAGCAGGATGGCAGCGACCAGCAGCACGCCTGTGAGAATGCCTGCCAGTTCGGCGGGCTGTGCGCTCAAGCGCAAGCCGTTTTGTAAAATGACGATAGCGAACAAGCCGAGCACCGTGCCGAGCACTGTGCCACGCCCGCCGAAGATTGAGGTGCCGCCGAGGACGACCGCCGTGATGGCGATCAATTCATAGCCGGTGCCGGCATCCGATTTCGCTTGTCCAAGATGAGCGACATAGATGATGGCCGCGAGGCTGGCGGCCAGTCCCGACAGCATATAGATGAGGCTTAATCGCCGGGCAACGGCAATGCCGGCATGGCGCGCGCCTTCAGCAGAATGCCCCATCGCGTAAAGGCTGCGCCCGAAGCCTGTGCGATGTAGCCACCAGGCATACGCGACGATGGCGGCGATCAGCATGAAGAGTTGCGTGGGAACCCGTCCGCCGATATAGCCCTGTCCGAGAAACAGGAATCCTGTCGAGAAGCCTGAGTAATTCTCGACGCCGCGCGTCAGCCCTTCGGCAATGCCGCGAAAAAGCGAGAAGGTGCCGAGCGTGACGATCAGCGGCGGAAACCGCAGCCGCGCGATCATCAGGGCGTTCAAGCCGCCGCCGAGCAGTCCGATCAGCAATGTGATCAATATAACTAAAGGCATCGGCAAGTGTGCGTCGCGCCACAAGCCGCCCAGGACGACCGCCGCGAGTCCCATCATCGAGCCGACCGAAAGATCGATGCCGCCCGTGACAATGACCGGCGTGAGCGCCAGCGCCAGCAAACCAATTTCGACGGCGAGCCGCGTCACTTCAAAGGCATTGCTTGAACTCAAGAAACGGTTGCCGGTCAGACTGAAGATGCCGCACTCGATCACCAGGACGAGCAGCAACACCCATTCATTATTGGGAAACCAGCGCTCGCGCCACGGCGCAATCAATCGCGGCTCAGGGATTACCGCGCCAGCGTGCGGGTCGCGCGGAATCGCTTGATTCATTTCGCCCCCTCGCGCCGCAATCTGAGACCGGCGATTCGCCACTGGTCGAGTCGGCTGAGCGCCGTATCTGAAACCAGTGCGGCCAGGATAATCGCTCCCTGAAGGCTACGCTCCCAAAACGGATTGATCCCTAGAAAGGTCAGCGCCGTGCCAATGACGCCCAGCAGCATCGCGCCTATCAGCGTGCCGATCAGATGCCCGCGCCCGCCGGTGATCGCCGTTCCACCGACGACGACCGCCGCCACCGCTTTCAATTCCAACCCTGATCCGGCATTGCTCGGCACACTGGAAAAGCGCACGGCATTCAGCAGCGCTGCAAGCCCGGTTAGCATTCCCATCAAGACGAAGACGCCGAAGATCACTCGTGAGGGTTCGACGCCGGCGAGCCGCGCCGCTTCGCGGTCAGAACCGACCGCATAGACCGCCCGCCCATCTCTGAGGTTGCGCAGTATCCAGTTAAGGCTCAAGAAGACGATGAGCGCGAAGGCATCGATTAGCCATTGGCCCCACGCCTGTCCGAGTCCGAACCATTGAAAGTTGGCCGGCAAGTCCTGCACCCATGCACCCTCTGTGACCCATCGCAAGCCGTCGCGCCAGGCCACAAGCATCGCCAGTGTGACGATAATCGAAGGCAGACCAAAACGGCCAATCAGCAGGCCGTTCACCGCGCCAAGTGTAGCGCCAATCACAAGAAGGCAAGGTAACAATAGCGGCATAGGCATCCCTGCTTTGGCCAGCCACGCGGCGGCGATGCTCGCGACAGCGAACTGCGAGCCAACCGAGATGTCTATCTCGCCGACGAGGATGACCAACGTCATGCCGACCGCTACAATCAGCACTGGAGCATTGTTTAGCGCAAGGTCACGCAGATTGGCTGCGCCGAAAAACGCCGACGCGAAGAGGCCAACAATGGCGAGCAGCGCCGCAAAGGCGAGCGCCGCCGATAATTCTCGTTTGTAACGACTGACCTTCATCGCTTATGTATTCAGCCTTTGAGATGGGCCGTCCGCCGCGCCGTCTTCATGCCCCAGCGCCAGCGCCAGTATCCTTTGCGGCGAGGCTTCGATACGATCCAGAATGCCGACAATCTTTCCGCTCTGCATGACGGCGATACGGTCGCTCATGCCGAGAATCTCAGGCAACTCAGATGAGATCATCAGAATCGCCACGCCCTGCGCCGCCAGATCAACCATCAATGAATGAATCTCGGACTTCGCGCCGATGTCGATTCCCTGCGTTGGCTCATCGAGAATGAGCACGGCGGGGTTGGTCGCCAGCCAGCGGCTCAACGCGACTTTTTGTTGATTGCCGCCCGACAGCGTCTTGACGGGCGCAAAGATCGCCGGCGTCTTGATACTCAAGCGCCGCGTATAGTCGGCAGCGATCTCTTGCTCGCGGCGAAGATCGAGCGCGCCGAAATGCGTAAGCCGATCAAGCAAGGCGAGCGTCATGTTGGCGCTTACAGCCATCTCCAGAATGACGCCATGACGCCGCCGGTCTTCGGGCAGATAAGCGAGGCCCGCTGCAATTGCCGCTGCCGGGCTGTCAAAGCGCGCCAGTTTGCCACCGAGCCGAATTTCGCCTCGATCAGCCGGAGTCAATCCGAAAATAATTCGCGCCAGTTCCGTGCGCCCTGCGCCGACGAGTCCCGCAAGGCCGACGATCTCGCCGGCGCGCAACTGTAGATTGATCTCCTTGATCCCGTTTGCCGAGCAGCCTAGATGACAAAGCTCCAGCACGACATCGCCTAACCTGACCGCTCGTTTTGGGAAGACCGCCGACAGTTCGCGCCCAACCATCAGTCGAATCAACTGCTGACGGCTGACTTCCGACATGGTGTGCGTACCGATGGCGCAGCCGTCGCGCAGCACCGTGACGCGGTCGGCGATCAAGGGCAGTTCTTCCAGCCGATGTGAGATGTAGATCATGCCGACTCCCTGCGCGCGCAGACGGCGAATGACGCCGAAGAGGTTCTGCGTGTCATCTTCAGAGAGCGACGCAGTCGGTTCATCAAAAATCAAAACCTGTGCGTCGGCTCCCAGAGCGCGGGCGATTTCAACCAGTTGTTGCTGCGGCATAGTCAGATCGCCAGCTTCCTGGTCGGGATCAATGCGTGCGCCCACCTGCGCCAGCAACTCGGCGGCGCGGCGGCGGCGCTCGTGCCAGTTGATGCGCCGCCATCGCCCGGTCTTCTCCTGACCGATGGCGATGTTTTCCGCCACTGTTAGTTCAGGAAAGAGCGCTGGCTGTTGATAGATCGCCGCAATGCCCAGGGATTTCGCCAGGCGCGGAGAAGGGTGCGTGATCGTCTGATGGTTGAGCTGAATCTCACCGCTGTCGGCTTCGACCGCGCCTGTGATGATCTTGATGAGCGTCGATTTTCCCGCGCCGTTCTCGCCAATCAGCGCATGCACTTCACCGGCGCGCAGTTCGAACGACACGCTCTTGAGCGCCTGCACCCCTGCGTAAGCTTTCGTGATGTCGATAACACGGAGCAAGGCGCTATCCGTCATGTTCTCACCCTTCAATTCTGATGACCTAAACTTCTACGGGCCGGTGATGAATAAAGCGAGTCGCATGGCTTTGGGTCAATTCACATAGCGCGCTTCGATTGCCGCGTAGCGCCGCACCTGTCTTTCCCAAATCGCCGAAGGTCGAGGCAGAAACTGCTTCAGCCGCAGATTCTCCGCGATATGCCGCCGCGCATCGATCAATGACGCGAAGCGACCGGCGGCAATCGCCTGCACCAGCACATTGCCGGTGACGGTCGCCTCTACAGGCCCGGCCAGCACAGGCTTGCCAGTCGCCGTTGCCGTCGCTTGATTGAGATAATCGTTGCGGCTGCCGCCGCCGACAATCTGCACGCCGTCGATCTTTCGCGCGGTGAGCTTCTCGATAGTATGAAGCACGGAGGCATAGCGCAGCGCCAGCGAATCGAGAACGACCCTGGCCACGACGGCTGGCGCGTCGAAGTAAGGCTGATTACTTTCGGCCATCTGTTCGGCTATCGCCGTTAGCATGCTCGACGGATTGAAGAAGCGCCGATCATCGGGAAAGATCAATCCCGACTCATCTTCAATGGCGGCGACCTGCGCGAGCAGGCTATCGTAATCGACGGCGATGCCCTGCGCCGCCCATTCCTTACGGCATGATTCAAGCAGCCACAGACCGCAGACATTCTTGAGAAACCTGAAGGTGCCGAAAGCGCCGCCTTCATTCGTGAAGTTGTGACGCGCGGCTTCGGCGTTGATAAGCACGCCGTCGCGCTCGACACCGACCAGTGACCATGTGCCGGAAGAGATATAAGCCCAGCCGTCTTCGAGCGGCGCGCCGGCCACGGCGCTCGCTGTGTCATGTGTAGCCGGGGCGACGACCCTTACGCCGTCGAGTTGCAGTTCAGTGGCTAGTTCAGGCTTCAGCGGGCCGAGTGCCGTGCCTGGTTGAACGAGGTCAGCAAACCAATACTCAGGCAAATCAAGCAAGCTGATCAAGCTTCGATCCCAGCCGCCGGTCTCCGCGTTGATGAGTTGTGTCGTCGTAGCATTGGTGTATTCCGTGACGGCACGGCCTGTGAGCAAGAAGTTGAGCAGATCGGGAATCAATAGCAGCCGCGTCGCCGTTGGTGGAATGCCCGCCTCTCTATGCGCACAGAGTTGAAAGAGGGTGTTGAAGTCGAGCAACTGAATCCCTGTACGGGCATAAATCTCTGCGCACGGCAATCGCGAGGCAACTCGTTCAATCATTCCTCCTGTCCGTTCATCGCGGTAGCAGATAGGGTCTTCGATAACCTCGCCATTCCCATCAATCAGCCCGTAATCGACGCCCCAGCTATCAACGCCAAGGCTCGCAACCCTTCGTCCAAGTTGTCGCGCTCGCTCGCCTGCGGCGCGTAGTCCGGCCTTGATCTCGGCGAAGATGTGCGACAAATCCCAGCGCAGATGCCCTGCGGAACGGCGCGGCGGGTAATGGAAGCGGCGCACCTCTTCGAGCAGCGCCTCCTGCGGCTCGACACCAGCCAAGAACACACGCCCGCTGCCTGCGCCAAGATCAACCGCGATGTATAGCGATTCCGTCATAAAGAGGCTAGAGGCTAGGGGCTAGGGGCTGGCAGGCCGGACTAACCTCTAACCTCTGCTCTCTAGTCCCTAGCCCCTAGCCCCTAGCCCCTTCCTCAAACGATGCCGGCGGCGATGCCCACTTGCGCCGGTCGCTCTTCGGCCTTCTGCTGGCGATAGCCGCTCTTGCGGTACGTGCCGATTGGATCAATCGCGCCGCCCGCACGTTCACGTGCCACGGCCAGTATCGGTGTGACATCGGCGGTGAAGGCTTGCTTCAGCGTCGCCAGCGCCATCAACGCGTCACACTTCTCCTGCGCTTCCTGCAATGCCTGCCGGTCAACGAGGTGCGCCTGCACGTAAGCGCGCGTGAGTTCGCCGGCGCTCATCATCAGGGACTCGATAGGGTCTGTGACGTTGTGCGACTGATCCAGCATATAAGCCGGGTCGAAGCCGGGCACTTGATTCAACTCGGCATCTACCAGTTCGTTGAAGATCAGGAAGAGCTGGAACGGCTTGATCGAGCCGGCATCCAGATCGTCGTCGCCATACTTGCTGTCGTTGAAATGAAAGCCCGCCAGCTTACCGAATTGAATCAAGCGGGCGACGATCATCTCGATGTTGACGTTCGGCGCATGGTGGCCGAGGTCAACCAGGCAAGCGGCCTTTGGCCCCAGTTCGCGTGCGCAGTAATAGCTCGTCCCCCAATCGTTGATCACCGTTGAGTAGAAAGCCGGCTCGTATAATTTGTGCTCAATGAAGACGCGCCAGTCGTCTGGCAGCGCCGCGTAGATTTCGCCAAGGCTTTCGAGATAGCGCTCAAGCGCGCGGCGAAAGTGCATCTGCCCGGGAAAGTTGCCGCCATCGCCAATCCACACGGTGTGCGCTTTCGAGCCCAGCAGCTTGCCGATCTCGATACATTCGAGGTTGTGTTCGATGGCCTGGCGGCGCACCTCCCGGTCAGGGTGCGTGAGACTGCCGAACTTGTATGAGAGTTTTTGCCAGGGCTGATCCTGAAAGGTGTTCGAGTTCATCGCGTCAAAGTGCAGGCCGCGCTCCGTGGCGAACTCGCGCAACTGGGCGGCGTCATCCGGCTTGTCCCAGGGGATGTGCAGCGATATGGCGGGCGTCGCGCGCGCCAGCTTGAAGATCGCGGCGCAGTCTTCGAGCTTCTCATAAATGTCGCGCGGCTCGCCCAGGCCAGGAAATCGCGCAAAGCGTGTCCCGCCCGTGCCGACGCCCCACGACGGCACGGCAACTCGAAACGCCTGCGCACGGGCCGTGAGGTCTTCGATCTCTATATTCCTGCGCCGCAGCACACGGGCGAGATGCTCGTAATCTTCTTCGACCCACGCATGGGCTTTGCGATTCTCATCAGCAATGAATTCATCATCAATCTCAAATTGTTTTGCCATCATATCCTCTGTAGTCTTTATTGCTTTACTGCGAGCCTATCGTAAGAAGCCATCCGGCAAGCCGCCGTCTACAGGAATCACATGACCTGTGGTTTTCGCGAGTCGTTCAGAGAGCAACAGGAAAATCGCTTCAGCCTGGTCTTCAGGTTCGATGGCCGACTGGATGAGCGAACGTTTCGCATAGAAGGCCGCCAGCCTCGCGCGCAGCGCGTCGTTCGATTCTTCTTCACTGAAGGCGATCTCGTACTTCGCCAGCGAAGCGATCACCCGGTCGCGCGGGAACATGTTACTGCCTTTGACCACCGTGGCCGGAGCCACCGCGTTGACGCGGACGAGCGGTGCCATTTCAATGGCCAGTTCGCGAACCAGATGGTTGGCCGCCGCTTTACTGGTGTCATAGGCGAGGCTGCCCCGCTTAGCTACAACGGCGTTGGCGCTCGTCGTCAGCACGATCTTACCTGAAAGATTCTGCTGCTTGAAAATCTTGTAGGCTTCGTCGGCGACGATGAAGGCGCCCGTGACGTTGATCTTGAAGGTCAGTTGCCACTGGCTGTCTTCGATGCGACCTGTCTTGTCGGGTGGCACGAAGATGCCCGCCGTGACGACCACCGCATCCAGCCCGCCATAAGCGAGTAGCACATCATTGAACATTCGCGCAACACTCTCGCGGTCGGTCATATCACACGCCAGGCCGATGGCCGGGCCGCAGTTGCTAATGCCGCTGCCGGCGACGCCGATGCCTTCGCCGTATTGATTGATGATCTCTTGTGCGGTCTGCTTGGCTGCGGCTTCATCAAGGTCGACGCAGACGACGTGCGCCCCTTCCCTGACGACGCGGTGCACCGTCGCTTTGCCTATGCCTGCGCCCGCGCCGATGACGACGATGATCTGGCGGTCGAGTTCCTTCTCAGGCGGCATGCGTCGGAGCTTGGCTTCTTCCAGCGGCCAGTATTCGATGTCGAAAGCTTCCTGCTGATCCATCGCTTCGTAGTGATCAATGGCCTCTGCGCCGCGCATCACTTCGATGGCGCAGTTGTAAAACTCGGCGGTCACCCGCGACTCGCTCTTGTTCTTGCCCCAGGCGATCATGCCGAGTCCCGGAATCAAAACCACCGTCGGGTTCGGATCACGCATCGGCGGTGAATCCGCGCGCTTCGAGCGATTGTAATAAACTTCATAGTCGTTACGGTATTGAGCCAGCCCTTCTGCTATGGATTGCTTTAGCCTATCGCTGTCGCCGCTTGCAGGATTCCAGTCAACAAACAGCGGCTTGATCTTGGTGCGCAAGAAATGGTCGGGGCACGATGTTCCAAGCTCCGCCAGGCGTTGCCCATCGTGGCTTCCGACGAAGCGCAGCATCCGTGCGTCGTCCTGCACCGTGCCGACGAAACGCTTGTAAACCGAGACTTGCCCGCGAATGAAAGGCATGATCTCGGCAATCAAACGTTTCCTTTCACTCTCTTCCAGCGGCTGATGCTTCTGACCTCCGAAAGTCCTTTCGCCTTTATCGTGCGCTTCGATGTAGCGCGCCGCGTGGTCAATGATTTCGAGCGCCGTCTCGTAGCAGGTCTTATCGTCGTTGCTCCAACTGCTCATACCGTGATGGCCGAGCAACACACCTTTGGCCTGCGGTTGGTCTTTGATCAACTGCTCGATCTGCAAGCCGATGTCGAAGCCCGGTCGCTGCCACGGCACATAGATCAACTCGTCGCCGTAAATCTCCTGGCAGAGCTTTTCCTGATTGACCGAAGCGGCAATGGCAATCACCGCGTTCGGGTGCAGGTGATCGACGTGCGTATACGGAACCAGCGTGTGCAACGGCGTGTCAATCGAACAGGCGCGCGGGTTGAGGTTGAAGACGCAGTGGCTGTACATCGGATACATATCGTCTTCGACCGCAGTCTTCGGCCCGCGTTCAGGACTGTCGAGGTAGAGCGATTTCATCGCCCGCACTTTATCGAGGTAGAGCGATGCGAAGCCATCGCGCCTGGCCGTGCGCAAATCGCCGCCGGAGCCTTTGACCCACAAGACCTCGACCGCCTGGCCGGTGAGCGGGTCTTTCTCGATTAGCTTGGACGAAGTGTTGCCGCCGCCGGTGTTGGTGAGGGTCAAATCTTCACCGAGCTTGTTGGAGCGATAGACCAGACGATCCACGCCACTCAGCCGGCTGGCTTCTTCATCCTGCCAGAGGTATTTCACATAATGGTATTGCTTTGGCTCTTTGCTCATTAGATCTCCAAAACCTGGCCTGCGTCTCAGTCAATATGGGCAACTGCGCGTCGCTATCGTTCCCTCGGCCTTTGGCCAGTGCAGTAGGGACGCAATGTTTATAGAAACATATGTGTCAAAAAGAATCCAAGCTCGGTTAGCAGCGCACATGTTGACTGCCGTGCCTTGATGCGCGGGCGGACTGCTAGACTTCTCATTCCCGCAATGATATAACCTACGCGCCAGGCGGGTTTCCGTGTAAGCCCTTCAGGGTTGAGCCGCAGAAGCGAATCAGCTTTGCGGTACATCGCAGGAAATTAGCAAAGTAGAGAAAGCGCCGCAGGCTTATAGGGCGGAACGTGCGTATGCCCATGCGCCTTTTCGTCCGATCAGGCAGCGGTTAGACCGGTTGCCCAATTCATTGCAGGTGGTGCGTCTATGAAGGCTCTTATTTCAATACTCCAGGATCGCGATGCCTTTGTGAAGGAGATCGCAGAGGGGCTCGGCCTGAAACGAAAACTGCTTGATCTCAATGCAATTGCCGCTACCTCATTCGGTGTGTACGGCGCGATTATCGGCAGCCAGCACAGCCTGCTGCAAGCCGTTTCGTCTTGCTTCAAACTGCCTATATTGTTTTTGCTGACCGCCGCCATTTGCATGCCGACCCTGTTCATCTTCAGTTCTTTCTTCGGCTCCAAACGGACCGTTCTGCAAACCCTGGTCTTGCTGTCGACAGGTAGCACCATCATTAGCCTGGCCCTGGTCGGCTTTGCCCCAATCACTCTATTTTTTATTGTGACAACCCATAATTATCAGTTTTTCAAGATTCTTAATGTTGCATTTTTCGCGGTTGCCGGCCTGTTGGGCGTTCTCTTTTTCAACCGCATGTATGTGCAGCTATCCGAAGATAGCTCACAGTCGATGCAGTCCCGGCGTATGTTCCTCAGATTCTGGCTGCTGCTGTTTGCTTTTGTAGGGACGCAACTGGCCTGGACGCTAAGACCGTTTTTTGGTGCGCCCGGTTTACCATTCGAGATCGTCCGCGAAATCGGCGGTAATTTTTATACAGATGTGTTTAACTCGGTGGGACATTTGTTTGGCAAGAAATAATCCGCACTGAATTTGTTTGCTCTCCAGTGGAGTAACGATTGCGCGATTTTCCAAGATCACTTCTGCCAACCCTGCCAACGCCAGGGCAGCCGCAAAACATCCAATTCCCTCGAAACCTTCAGCCCGTCTTGTGCGGTTCAGCAAGAGACCGTTAAAATTAGATGAATGCTTGAGCAGGAGATGTGCAATGAGAAGAAGATTGATTCCGGTATTTTTGATGCTTGCGGTCTGTTGCCCGGCGGCTTTAGCGCAACAGACCAAGGCAGTCGCGCAGCCGGCAAAGTCGGTTGTATCAGATGACATCGCCAATGTCATTCGCCGCTTCGCCGCCGCCGAGAGCGAGAATAAGATCGCGCGCAACAACTACACCTTCGTGCAGGATTTTGACGTGTTGACGCTGGGCGCTGCCGACTCGATCACGGGTCGCTTCAAGCGCGTCTCAGAGATTGTCTATGACGATCTCGGCAATCGTATCGAGAAGATTACCTACTTTCCCCCGCCTCATCTCGGAGATGGTCTGGAATTGACTGCCGAAGATATGCGCGACCTTGCCGGCGTGCAGCCGTTCGCGCTGACGACCGAAGACTTGCCGAAGTACCAGATCGATTATGTCGGCAAGGAGAAGGTCGATGAATTGAATACCTACGTCTTTAACGTCAAGCCGAAGCAGTTCACTAAAGGCGAGCGTTATTTTGAAGGACGCATCTGGGTTGACGACCGAGACTTGCAGGTTGTTAAAGTTCAGGGACAAGCGGTTCCTGAAGTCGGCAATCAAAAGTTTCCGCACTTTGAAAGCTACCGCGAGAATATCGACGGACGGTATTGGTTTCCAACTTACATTTACGCTGACGACGTGCTGGATTTCAAAAAAGGCCCGAGCGTTCACATGCGAATGACGGTGCGCTTCACGAATTATAAACGGTTCGGCGGCAGAATTCGGGTTCTCGATGAGGGCGATGTCACCAATGAAGATGACACGAAAGCCACCGACAAGACTAAGCCCGCGCCAACTCCGACTAAGCCACCGGCACAGGACCAGGAGCCGACGCCGAAACTGAAGCGCCCCGGCGACCGGCCTTGATCTGTCGATCATTTGTCTACAGTGAAGAAGAGGAGCGGCTTGCTCCTCTTCTTTTCATCTGCGCTTACGCCGGACAATCGGGCGTCTGCCGCCCGCCATCATCTGGCTCTGGCGCTTGAAAGAATCACGCTGAAATGATAAGTAATACGCGCTCCATACTTCCTTCAATGCGAGACGAATGATGATCATGTCCCGGCGTTCAGCGCTTCTCTTTTTGTCGTCGGTGTTTTTTCTCTCTGGCGCGCAGGGGCTTGCGCAAACGCGCGCGGCGCTGTCGCCGGACGAGGCGCTGAAACGCGCGATTGCCAATGAAGCACAACTGAAGCTGGCTGAAAGTAACTTCACCTACCGGCAAGAGATTCTGGTTCAGGCGATAGGCGAAGCCGGCACCGTGCGCGCGCAATTGCATCGCGTCTCCGAGGTAACCTATGACGATCTCGGCAAGCGCGTTGAAAAAATTCTTGAATATCCGCCGTCAAATCTGGTGGCGGCGCTCGGTCTGTTGCAGGTGGATTTCAAAAACCTGCTTGGCGTCGAGCCGTTCTTCCTGACGACAACCACGCTGCCGCTTTATGCGGTGAAATTTGTCGAGCGCCAAAAACTCGATGAACTGCAAACCCTGGTCTTCGCCTTGCAGCCGGCAGACGCAAAAACGGCGGCGCAACTGCGCGACAAGGGCGAGCATCTGTTCGCCGGCAAAGTTTGGATTGATGAACAGGACTATGAGATCGTCAAAATCGAGGGCCGCGCCGTCACCGTTAAAGAAGACCGCGCGCGATTTCCGAAGTTCGAGTGTTATCGCGAAAACGTCGACAGCGGCATATGGCTGCCCGCCATGGTCATGGCCGATGACGTGCTCGATTTCCCGCGCTACGATCTGCCCGTTCGCATGAAGATCAATTACAGCAATTTCAAGCGCGTGAAGAATAAGAAGTGAGCAACCAGCCGCAGATCAACCGCCAACCAATGCGCGCGCGCTTGTGCGCTGCCTTGCTTATGGCAGCAGTCGCGCTGGCCGCGACGGCAAGGCTCGGCGGCGCGGCACACGCACAGGCAACGGCTAAACCAACGCCGACCGAGATTCTTGCAGCGAGCGCCGAGAAAGGCAAATCGCTGTTGGCGGCGCTGCGCGAGTATACTTACTATGCCGAGTTGACGATTCAAACCGTCAGCCAGAGCGATACGATTACCGGCAAGTTTTATCGCTTCTCGCAAATCTCTTTTGACCCGACAGGCAAGCGGCAGGAGCGCATTCTTGAGAATACCTCGACGCTGCCGGACGAGATGCACATCGGCACGAACGCGGCGAACAATTTGACGCGGGTCTATCAATTCATCATCTCGCCTGAAACTCTGAATGATTACGAATTCACCTATATCGGGCGCGAGCGCGTCGACGAGTTGAATACGTATGTCTTCGACGTGAAGCCGAAGATCAAATTACCCGATCCGGACAAGAGCAGCGAACGTTACCTGCGAGGCCGCGTCTGGATTGATGATCAGGATATGTGCGTCGTCAAAGTCGCCGGCGAAGCCCTGCCCGAACAGAGCGCGCATCGCACGCCGAAGTTTGAAACCATTTTTCAGAATGTCGAGCAGTTCTGGTTTCCCGCCTTTGTCGCCGCCGATGACAGCGTTCGCATGGGCAAGTATTCGACCCGCGTTGTTGTGAAAGCCCACTTCACCAGCTACAAGAGAGTGACGAAGAAAGGATGACTGCGCCAACGCCAGCCGCCAGCCCGCTCGCCTCTGTCAGGGTTCGCATGATCTGCGCCGCTTTCGTCTTTATAGCGGCAATTACACTTTACCTTTCGACGCTAGCGCCGACGGTGACGCTCGTCGATAGCGGTGAACTGGCGCTTGCGGCTAAGACGTTCGGCGTCGCGCATCCGCCGGGATTTCCTCTATACGTGCTATTGGCGCACGCCTTCACGTGGCTGCCAATCGGCTCGGTCGCGGCGCGCGTCAATTTCGCCTCGGCGTTGTTTGCGGCGCTTGCCGCCGCCATGCTGACGCTGGTGCTTGCGGAAATGCTGTTGAGCTTCGACGCCCTGCCCTTCATCAAAGACAAATCCAAAAAGGCCGAGCGCAAAGCGAAGAAGCCATCTACAGGCATAGAGCGCAGCGCAGACCACGCCAGCCGCGTCGAGCGATGGGTAATCGCCATTGCGCCCTGCATTCTGGCCGGGCTGCTGTTTGCCTTCTCGCGGACGCTCTGGGCTTACGCGACGATTACCGAAGTTTATACGTTGAATACGCTGCTCATCGTCGTCATCTTTTTCCTGATGTTCGGCTGGCGGCGGCGCATCCTCGACGAGCGAGTCAAGAGCAGCAAGGCGATACGCAGCGGCGACCGAGCCAGCCGGCACGACCGCTGGCTCTACGGCGCAGCCCTGGTCTTCGGGCTGGCAATGGGCGTGCATCACATCAGCGTCGCCGTGACGCTTCCGGCATTTGCCTATCTTGTTTTCGCTACGGAAGGCTTCGGTTTTTTTGCCAGCAAGCGATTGCTCAAAGCGGCGCTGTTCGCATTCGCAGGACTTGCCGTTTACCTGTGCCTGCCGCTTGCGGCGAGCGCCAGGCCGCTGATGAACTGGGGCGATCCGCGCACGCTGGAAAGGCTCTGGTGGCACGTTACAGGGAAACAGTACCAGACCTTTTTCGAGTTCTCGCCGCAGATCATCGGCAGACAGTTCAAAGTATTTCTTACACTGGCCGGGCGCGAGTTTGGTTTCGTCTGGCTGCCGCTCGCCCTGTTGATGGCGATCACCGGACTGGTCGCCATCTTCAAGCGTGACCGGACGCTGTTCTGGTGTTTCGTTCTGGTCATCATCTTTGATATGACCTGGGCGCTGAATTACGAAATTGCCGAAGACAAAGACGCTTATTACCTGCCGACGTTCCTGACCTTAGCGATTGCCGCAGGCTATGGCCTCGCCTGGCTCCTCAATAAGCTGCGCAATCCGCGACTGCCTGTGAAGGTGGCAATGAGCATCGCGATAATCGTGGCGCTGCTGGTTCCGGCAATCGCGGTGGCCGGCAACTTTGACTTTAATAATCGCCATTCCTATTTTATTGCCCGCGATTATGTCGAGAATATCCTGAAGACGATGGAGCCGAAAGGCTTGCTGCTGACGGACGACTGGCAAGTTTACTCGCCGCTGCTTTACCTGCGCGAAGTCGAGGGCCTCAGAAAAGACGTGGTCGCGATGGATATACAGCAACTGCGGCGCTCGTGGTATTACGATTATCTCAACACCGTTTATCCAGAGACGATGACGGCGGCGCGCGGTCAGGTAGACGCTTTTCTCGAAGACCTGCGCCACTGGGAAACCGATGCGCAACTGTATCAGCGCGACCCCATGCTGAACGAGCGCATCAACACGCGCTTCTTTGACATGATTGAGGTTTTCGTTACCAATCAGATTGGCCATGCGCCGGTCTATATCACATCGAACGTCGCCACCAGCACACAGGGACAGAATCACGAATTGACCGAATGGCTCAGGAAAACTTTTGATTTCGTGCCGCGCGGCCTGGTCTTTCAGGTCATCAACAAAGGCAGCTTGACGGAGCCTGCGGAAGTCCAATTGCAAACGCGCGGCTTGAATGACGGCTCGCTCAAGTTCGCCGATGACGACGTGGTGAAGTTGAAAGTACTGCCGGTCTACAAGGTCATGATGACCAACAATGGCCTCTATCTGGCCGCTCATGGCCGCCACGACCGCGCCGTCGCCGCTTTCAAAGAAGCGCTGGCGATTGATCCAAATTATAAACCCGCCGAGCAAGGGCTGAACGAGAGCTTGCGGGCATTGCGCAAGAACGAAGCAGGTAAGTAAACCACAATACGGTCTTTGACAAGCTGACCATCGCCTACTTGCAGGCGATGGTCAGCAGCCGGCGGCAGTGCTGCCGGAACCTACATATGGGGCCTGAGAGAATCCCCGATTAGGGGATGCCTGAAACGGCCACGTCGCCATTCGTGCCCCAACCGACAACACTCAGCGAGCCATTAGAACTCTTCTGGATATACCAGGTGCCGTTTGACGGTCGCCAGACCGCCACATCGGCTTTGCCATCACCGTCATAATCGGCGGGCGTGGGTTTATCCGTAGAGATGCCCCAACC
>JBBWZK010000025.1:0-9921 GCA_039648975.1 Blastocatellia bacterium | reverse complement strand
TCAATTGACTTTGGCCGGGAGCGATATTTGGAGTGCGGCGACTGGTCGCCGCTTTTCAGCAGTAGGGGTCGAAAGCGGTGACCAATCACCGCACTCCATAGGCGACACTCAAATGAAATCCGCTATAATCCAATTGAAAGCTGCTCCAGAGCGATTTTCAAATGCGTTTGCCATGTAGCGCAAGCTGTTAGCTTGCGCTACATCCGATTGAAAACCGCTCTAGTTATCCGGGTTCTCTTTTTGGTGTGTATCCTGTATCTGTTTGGCGCGCTGTTGCATCTGCGCCGCCTCTACCTGGCGATTCGTCTTTTGCAGAAGCGCCGCGTAGTTGTTCAGTGTTTCAGCCAGGTCGGGATGCGACGGTATGGCTTTCTCCTGAATGGCGAGCGCCTGTAGGAAGAGCGGCTCGGCTTCCTCATACCTGCCTCTATCGATGTAGAGTCGCGCCAGCCCGTTCAACGATTGCGCCAATTCGGGAGACTGCGGCAGCATCTCTTGCTGAATTTTCAACGCCTTGTTGAAGGAGGATTCGGCCTCCGCGTGCCTACCAAGTTTGTAGTATAAGGATGCCAGATTACTCAGACCATAAGCGGTGGTTGGATGATTCTCACCAAAAGACTTGGTCCAAAGAAGAAGCGCGTTTTTGAAGAGTGCCTCGGCAGGTTCATGCTTGCCTCGATCCATATAAAGCAGGCCCATGTTTTCAAGGTCGTCGGCCACTGTGGGGAGGTCGCTATGTAATAAACCCTTGTGCTGTTCCATGGTTTGTCGAAAATACGCTGCCGCTTTATCGTACTTGCCTCGTTTACGACAGACCGCTCCCAGACCCGTAAGGCTGACCGTTGGATCGAATTGCGAATCCGGGTCTGAATCAGTTGGCTGCATGGCTAGCGCTTTATTAAAGAGGGACTCGGCCTGAACGTACTTGCCTTGCTCGTAATAGAGCCACGCCAAATTATTCAAGCTTTCAGCCAAATCGGGAGGATTATCAGGCGACCGTTTCTTGCGAATCTCTGAAGCACGATTGTACAGCGCTTCAGCCTCGTCATATTTTCCTTGTGCGTTATAACACTCTGCCAGATTCATTATCGGGTCTACCAAATAGCGGTCATCCGGCTGGTCGACAACCTTCTCCAGAATAGCAAGCGACTGCTTGAGCAGCGGTTCAGCCTCTGCATACTTGCCCTGTGCCGCATCAATCACCGCCAGATCGTTGATGCTGGTTGCCACTTCGGGATGGTCCGGCCCAAGCGTATTCTCTAATAGCGGTCGCGCTTTTTGATAAGCGTCGTTCGCCTGCTGATAGTATTTCTGTGCCTCCTGATAATGGCCCAGGCCGGTGTGCGCCTCTGCCGCCAGGCGGGAAATCCCTGCGATACTATTGAGCGTTATCCCTTCGCCGGCCTGATTCCCATCCCGCTGATAGAATCCCAAGGTTTCGTTGAGCTGCTTCAAAAGGAACTGCGAGTATTCGCTCGCCTTTTCGGGATCAATTTCATTAATCAAGCGCCAATTTAACCGGGCGATTGTCTGATTGCTGAGATCGCTGGCGCGTAATATATAGCGCTTTTCCTGTTGCTCTGCGGTTAGTCGCATTTGATGTGCGGCTAGTCGCATTTGATTTATAGCCATCTTGCGCTGTATCCAGGCATAGGTCGCGCCGGCTAAGGTCAACATAGACAACACGACGATGGCTCGGTATAAGACGCGGCGGCGGCGAGCGGCGCGGGCTTTCTCTTCGGCGCGGGCTTTCTCT
The DNA here is from genome assembly GCA_039648975.1 of Blastocatellia bacterium. Taxonomy (GTDB): domain Bacteria; phylum Acidobacteriota; class Blastocatellia; order UBA7656; family UBA7656; genus DATENM01. The sequence goes on along the minus strand of JBBWZK010000025.1, from coordinate 8,165 downwards.
GTCGCACGCTGCTTGTCTTCTTCGGCCTGGCGTTCCTTGAGCTTTTGCGTATAGCTCCTGCGCCAACCGACCAGCGCCGGGCCGAGCACATCATGAAAAATTTCGTAACGCGACTCGCCCGCCGCGCCCGGTGGGGCAAAGGCTCGCAGAACTCTGCGGTCGCCATGCGCCAGCTTCTCTAGCAACTGCACAAGCTCTTGCTTATCCAGCGCCGTCGAGTCGGCCAGGTCAGAGGCTGACCGCGCAAACTTATCGCCGGTTGACGTGACCAGATAGCTAAGAATCCGCGCCGCCATGGCTTGCTCATTCTCTGACAGCTTGCCCATGACCTGCGTGACGTGCGTCGCGACGATTCGCTTCGCGCCGCTCATCTCTGCATCGCCCAGACGATTGAGCGTCGCAAGCCGCAGCGTGGTTGAGCCAGAGAACATCTCTTGCTTCCACAACTCGGTCATCACTAACTGTAGAAAGGGAGCTTCAATCCTGGCGGTCGCGGCGGTCTTCTTTGTCCCGCCGCCAATGCCGCCTTCGCCCAAAGAGAGCCTTTCGGCTCGCAACTCGCCCAACTGTCCCAACACGGCGTCGACTAATTCAGGCTCTATCGCAATTCGTTGTTTACCGGCGGCGTAAAAGCGATTGTACTGGTCAACTGGTTTTTTAATGGCCGAGCTTGCCGCTTCCCTGTCGAGGTGTTCGATCTCCATCAAGTTGTCGAAGAATCGGCTTTCCTTGAACCGCTTGATCTTTGAAAAGGCATCGTCGCGGATAGAGATGAGGAAATTAACGCGCAGGTCAGCGCGATTGATCATCTTCACCAACTGGTCGGCGAAGCTGCCGCCGCCATTCTCGTTGCCGTGATAGAGGAAATAATCTTCGAATTGATCGAGGATGATGAGCAGGTCGCCGCCCACCCTCTCTGTCCAGAAACGCAGGGTGTCAGCCAGCGAGCCTGGGGGCGTTATAGGCTCAGACGTAGGCTCGTCCAAAGCCTCGGCCACTGCCTCTTGAACGCAGTTGATTAATCCTGCAAGCGGGTCGCCAGCCCAGTTGTTGAACACCGCGACGGCGAACTCCGGCTTGCCTTTTTCATCGAGGTTCTCTTGAGCAATGCGGCGCAGTTGATAGGCGACGCCGGCGCGCAGCACGGAACTCTTGCCGACGCCGCTGGCGCCGAAGACCAGCGTCAGGCGCTTCGCCTTGAGGTTGGCGATGATGTTCTCTCGCACCCGTTCGCGTCCGAAGAAGAAAGGCGCATTCTCTTCTTCGTAAGCACTGAGCCCGGCGTAGGGAATGACGGAAAGCGCTTTCTCGATCATCATGCACCCCTGCCGCGTGTTTATGATTTGAGCCGGCGTTCCATCTCCTCAACGTACTGCTTGACATCAACGTTGCGGAGGGTTCTCACGTTGCGTTGCTTCCAAAACTCTATATCGATGAGGTCGGCGTCCAGCCCAAGCGCCCAGGAGTTTGATGGCGGCCCTTCCTCTCCCCAGATGCGGCGAAAGATGATGCGCAGGTTCCAGTCGCGCAGCCGGTAGCCGAGGAATAAGAAATTACTGTTCTTGTCGCGTAACTTCTCGACCAGCTTGATCGGCAACTGATTAAAAAAGTCTGTGCGCGTCAGATGATCGATATAGTTGTCTTCGGTAATGACGTAGCTGTCTTGCCGAGCGTTGTGGCGATCAACCGCGCCATGTAGCTTCAAGATCACCGTGCGCTGGTCGAGCGACACGGCGTCATAAGCATTTCCCTCGAATATGATTTGCGGCTCTTCTCGGTAGGGTTTGTGATAAAACTTGCCGCTGTGATCGCCGCTGGCAATATAGCAGACCAAATCATAGGGCTCCTCTACCTCGTCGAAAGCTCTCTCCAATACGTCGTCGTAATTGGTGGTGACGATGAGCGGATGGTTTTGCGTGCAGCCATGTTCTTGCAGAACACCCGGCAACCTTGCCAGGAATCGGTGCAGCGCCGTGGTGCGAAAGGGGCTCGTGAGAACCTTGCGCAACTCCGTAGAGAGTACCCCTGTGTTTTCGAGGGCAATGTATTGCGAGACGCGCACCAGGTCGCGTAGGTGGTCAGGCAAGGAAAGAACGCTTGATAAATGCGCCGCCAGTTCGCCGTCGCTCGGCGCATAAGGGCCGCCCTCCCAGTCTCCAGATAGGCGACCACACAGGTTAGCGCCTGTACCGATGAATGGCACCAGGTTTCCTTCTTTAAGCGCATTCAGCATTCCTCTGTAATACATCTCATAATTCACCGGCTCAGGCTGGGGCAGGGGGTGTGGAGGTTCCGGCTTCAGCGGCGGCGGCGGTTCGGCGGTAAAGATCGCTCCATCCGGCGCGCGCATGTATAAAGCCGGCGTACCCCATTCGGATTCATTCATTGCCAGCCGCGCTTCGGCCAGCGCCGCGTCGACCGGCCAGTAGTCGGCCATGGCTTTATAAAACTCGCTGGCGAAAGCAATCGCGGCTTGATCGGTTATCGGAAACTGCATGGCAATGACTGCCGGAATCCCTGCGCGCACAAGGCTCTGCGCCGTTCCGCCAAACGGGTCTGTGAGCGAAGCCCGCGCCCCATCGCAGGCGTTGAGCAGAGCCAGGCGCAGCGAGCTGCGATTGCGCAAGAGGTTGGCCAGCCGTTCACCGTTGATGCGGTGGCCGCCCTGCGCTTCATTTTCCAGGATCAGAAAACCGTCGTTGTTGTCTTTGTCGTATCCGCCGTGCCCGATGAAATGAAAAACATGATAGTTGCGCCGCAAATGCTGTCGCAGGGCAGACTCGGTCGCTTCCTCTAATAGCTCAAGCTCCACCAATCCTTGCTCACGCAGTTCAGCGAATGCCTCATGCAATTTTGCCCATTCCTGATTGACATCCAGAGGCGGATAATCGCTGGGACTTGAAATCATCACCAACACGCGCAGCGGCAGCTTAATGGTTAAAGGGCGGACGGCTTTCGGCAACTCCAGATAGCGCACGACGGGGGTAGCGGATGAGCAGGAGAGAAAGCCGAAGTCCGGGTTGTAGAGATATTCCCATGGCAGCGCCGCCAAATTCGGCACATCTCCCAGGCGCAGGAAGATGCGAAGCCCTTTCTCCCGGCTTTCAGTTTTTTCGAGGCTAACGCAGAAACGGGCGTAAATCTCGTCCTTGAATAGCGCGTCAAACAGGCGACCGCCAAAATCTTTGGCCGCTTCATCAAACGTCTCGACGCTTTGACCCGGTTGTCCCAGGCAGATCAGAAAGGCTTCCAGTTCGGCGTCCGAAAACGGCATCTCAAAGCTCTCGGTCGCCTGGCCGCCCGGCGAATCGAGAATTCTGGCCTGGAAGCCATCGCCTTTGCCTTCGATCAGCAAATCAAAATTTAGATATTCCATCTGCCTCACCGCAGCCTGCTCACTCCTCGCTGAGATTGTCTATGCCGGCGGCTTGATGCGCTATTCCGGCTTTCGCTTCCAGGTCAAGGTCACCTTAAAGTTGGCTTCGACTCCTGTAGAAGCGAGCACGACGCCGGCTGCGCCGCTCAATTTGATACCGAACTCGACGGCGACCTGTTCGGGCTGGTCGCTCAGTTCGCGCAATTTCGTAATGATGGCTGAAGCCGCAGGCTTGAGCTTCTCCAGCGATGCCTCAAAAGTCTGCTTCGCCCTTTCGGCGATTTCGACCGGGTGAGCGCCACGCACGGGGACGCCGGTGACCGGGTCTTCGACTTCGACCATCATCGAGCTGCCATCTTCCAGGGGAAATTCGATCAATCGTTTCATTCGGTTTACCTCATCGCCAGGGCTCTCGCTCGGCGATTGGCTGTGCGCCGTTAACCTGCCGATCAGGGCTGGATTTGCGGCGGTGGATTCTGTTGCGGCGTCTTCTTGCGGGGATGGCAACACGCGACGATGATCCCGGCAGCGGCAGCCAGAATTAATATATTTCGTGTTCGAAAGATGCCGGGCTTGGTAATCGTGACATCCCACGTATAGCTCCCAGGTGTAATGTCGGCTAATTCATCGGGAGCGAGACTGGTGGTGGCGATGATCTGCCCGGTAGCCTGGTTATCGCCAGCCCGGAAATAGACGTTGAGTATGATGCCTTCAGCATCCGTCACCGTCGAATCGATCACTCGACCGGCGGCATCCTCTATAGTGCCGATGCCCGGCGGCTGAACCTGTAGGTTCACCACACGGTTGGCGAATTTCTCGATGACCTGATCCGATTGCATTGTCTCTACGGGAATCAACGTCGCGCCGCGCCGATAAGCCACCAGCCGGGTCGTCGAGGGGCTGGAGATTTTTTCAAACAAAGCTTTCAACTCTGCTCGCTCTTTAGTTTTTAAATTGAGCTGCTCGTTCCCGGCAGGGTTTTTGGGCCTTCCCAACAGGCCGCGAGCTTTGATCGTCGCCTTTTTGCGCTGCGGCTTGATGGTGACCGCGCCGCTCACTTCGTGAATCACCGCCTTGCCGTCGCGCATGGCGATACGGAAGCTTGCGCCACGCGATGCGCTGTAGGCCGAGTCGCCTGCTTCAATATAGGCGCTGGCCTCCGACGCAAGCCGCACGGCCATATCTCCCTTGATGAGTGCAGCGACCAGCAGAGGGTGGCGTTGATCTTCATCAAGTTCTGCGGTGAGCCTGACCGTCGCGCGGTTTGCAAGCGTCACCTGGCCAACCAGATCGAGCCATGCGTTAGCGTTGGCGCCCGCAAACGTCTCTAACAGGTCACCGTCCCAGATGATTTGTTGCCCTTGAACACGGCGATTGTTAATGGCCATCGCCTCTGATGAATAGACCGCGCCAATCGGCCCGAACGCCGCTGTTCGGTAGGCGCGAAAAGGCTTTGGCGGACTGCCATCATCAGCGCGCGCTAATCCTGGAACCAACCTGACGATTAACACGAGCAACAGGATTAAACGAATCGAGTAATCTCCGTGCCTGGTCATCGCTGTTCCCTCCTTGCGTGCCGCAACGGCGCGCCAGAGGCGCTCCAGTATTCGAGCCCTGCCGGTCTTTTCTTCAGGCGAGTTGCCTTTGATTTGAGCAGGCTCTTTTTCGCAACCGCGAGGGGGTGGGCTGGCGGCAAGATCAACACGGCGCTTCGCCTTTCTCTCAAAGATTGCGCGCTCAACGCCTGATTGCTCTGCGAGACTAATTTTGCCGAGGCAGTCGCCTGGGCCTCTCCATCGGACACCGTCACTTTCACTTCAAGACCATCAGGAGGATTTTTCAGAGCGAGAATGTCCTGGATAACCGTGAAGCTCTGTCCTGTAACCAATGGCGGCTGGTGATTTTTGATCGCCGTGCGGAGATCGCCCTCTATGGATCCCGCTGAAACCGGGTTTCCCCTGGCATCACGAAACTCATATTCCACCTTATCAACACTCAGGTCAGAATCGTAAACCGAGTAGGTGACGGTGACCTTATCGCCGGAGCGCGTCAAGGTCAGCGGTTCCGATTCGCCGCCATTTGAGTTGATCAGTTGGACGGCTGTGCCAACGCTGGCGCTCAAGGGAACAGTTTGGTCTCCTTCGCCATCGAGTCTGATCTTGATCACAGAGGTGAAGCGGCTGGGTAAGACCTGGCTTGCCGCAAGTCCGCTGGTTCCGCTGGCAACCGGCGGGATCACCGGATGAAAGCGCACCGAGAACGTCCGCGCCTTTTGGTCGCCCGGAGGAATCATCATGGGGAAAACCAGCGTCGCGCCATCCGGGTTGGCGACAGAAAAGAAGCGGCTGTCATCCGCATCAATGATCCGACTGCCAACCGCGCTTCCGGTGCGCTGTATAGATAGGCCGCGCACTTTCAATGTCTCGCATCCGACATTCGCTATGGTAAAAGTTCTGACCAGCGTTTCGACCGGCGCTCTTTTCTTCTTCGGTTTGCTGCGAGCGAGTGCTGAAACAAAGTCAAGCACCGACTGGTCATCTTCCAGGGTGATCCTTGCCTGTGCAAGCGCGGTGCAGATCGGCGTAAGCTCCGACGTATTACGACACTGAAAGTCGCTGACCAGCGGGTCAGCAGCGGTAGCCGTATAACGTCCTGTGGGCGAAACCGGAAGCTCCGCAGCGCTGAACGTGCCATCTATCAAATCAGCGGTTATTGTTTTGATAAATTCCACCGCCTCAATGAGGCGTTCTGCCGAGCCGGTTTCAGTTCTGCTAATTCTAAATATCTCGATCACCTGGCCTGCGGCGGCCCGCCCCTTGAGGGTCGCCGTATCGCCGGTTGGCGTTGTGCTATCGATGATCGGAAAGTTAAGCAGCGTGTTGGGGCCCTCGTCTGTATCATCAGGATCGTTCGGCGTTGGCCCGTCTCCGCCGAGGTCTATCGGAGTTGCGCTGCCTGATATGGCGTTGCGCGAGATCGCGTTGCCGACGTTGTGAGCGACTATACTTTCTTGACTCGAATCAGGGTCGAGAATCAGTACACCTGCGGTTGGGTTGTTGGTCAGCACATTCAGTTCGATTCGATTGCCGCCGACATTATCGGATAGGCATAGGGGAGCAACGGCAACGCCGGCGCGCTTGAAGCTGACGATTTTCAGGCCGCGCACCACATCATGGTTCGAGCGGATCAATATGCCGTCGCGGTGCGCTTCACCGGCGCTCACGTCAATATGCGACCCATCTATCGTCACTGAGGGAACGCATGTCGGTTCGTCGCACTTATCGCACTTCTGTATGTCGCATTTATCAATCCCGTCAATCGTCATATCAGGTGCAGTCAAAGCCGGCAGCGGTGTACGCGGGCTGATCGTCTTGTTTTTGACGCTCTCATCGAAAGTGATTGTCGCTTTGCCGCCATTGCAATTGCCGCGTTCTATCGCCTGGCGAAGTGAAAGGAGACCATTTGCAGGAGGCGTATCGGGATCGCTGTCCAGATTTGTGGTGACGACAAGCGAGATGGCTTGTACGTCGCTGCGCATAATCGTGCGCGTCAGCGCGGCAAACTCGCTTGCCTGGCGAAAAAAATCGACGCCGCCCGCGCTCGCTCCCGTTTGATTGGCCGGGCCAGCCTCAATCAAGAGCGTCGCACCAGGCAGATCCGTGGCCGGTTTGGGAGTAACGATCATATCCGTTCTTGCCTGGCTGTCGACCAACTCCTGGCTGTTGCGGGCGAGTCCCATCAGAATCACATCCATCTCGAATGGGATTTGCAGAATTGCGGCGGCATGACGCTCCGCTTCGACAGCGCCGGCTCCGAAGTCTGGATCATCCGGCTGGCCATCGGACGACATCAACAACACGCGATGCGCGCCGGGCTTGGGGTTTAGGCTGCGCCCCTGGCTAATGGCCCGACCCGCTACTTTAATGGCCATGGTGTAATTGGTTCCGGGGAGCGTAGGACGAGTTAATAATTGACAACCCGGATCATTGCACTTGAGCGCCGCAACCGCTTCGGCAACTTTTTGTGCATCTGCCTCCGAGTCAATTTGGGTTAGCGGAACAGCCAGAGTTGCCGTTTCATTAAACAGCACGACGACAACGGCCACTGAGCCATTCCGCGGAATCACCGTCGCATCACGTAACGCGCCAATCACGCCTTCAATCTCTATATTGTAAGTCTGCCCGCGGTGAGCGATGCTGCCTGAGCGGTCTATGAGGAAGGCGATGTCGCGACTGGCTTGAGTAAAGCAGCCCGGTTTGGGATTGGGCGGGCAAGTCTGGTCGGCGCTCGATACGGGAGCCGCCATCGCCAATTCCATGACGAAGACGCTGGCCAGCACTTTGCACATTCTGCGCAGAACCGAGGCGCTCAAAATGGAGAGAGAGCTTAAGTAGAGAGTGGCCATAATCGTTTGCCTCCGAATAGCGATGCGGGAGTTGAGAAGAAGGACTCAACAACCGATAGAGCCGTATGCCACGCCCTGAGGACGGGCGCGAACTGGCGGAAGTGTAGCTTAATTTCACTTAATTTACTACTTATTTTTAATAATCGCGATGATGATGGTAAGTTACACAAACAGAGGATGCAGTCGGCAGAGCTTTTGCGCTCTGCGATACGGCTCTGGCGCGATCTTTTGAAAGCCCTTCGCTGGTCTGCCAATCCTCAAGGTTTGGTCAGGTATCATATCCTCCTTTCTGTCTTCTGCCGAAAGCCAGTTGCCGCCCCTATTGATTAGATCGGTTTTCAAATCGGTTTAGCATGTAGGGGCGACCCTCTGTGGTCGCCCCAG
>JBBWZK010000112.1:0-12634 GCA_039648975.1 Blastocatellia bacterium | reverse complement strand
GTCCTGGTCAGCCGACTACGACAGCGGCGACCAGTCGCCGCACTCCATAAGCAATCCTGCGGCAGTTGCCGGGTTACTTTTAATGAGCACCTGCCGTCAAGCGTTTCCGCTTATCCGAGTCCCTCTTTTAATCGCACCCCATCAGGCTTTGGCGTCTGCCGCTAAACCGCAAGGGTCAAGGCCAGCGGCTTTATCAATCGCCTGGGGATAGACTATTCTAATTGCGTGGCGGCTTATCTACTTTGCGAATGCGGTATTGAGCAGATGTCATCAACGGACTTAACCATATGAATGATTCTTCGCACAAACTGGCGGGCGAGAAGTTTACTGAACTGGTCAAGCTGATTGCGCGGCTGCGCGCGCCGGGCGGCTGTCCCTGGGATCGCGAGCAGACGCACGAGAGCTTAAAGCCGATGCTGCTCGAAGAAGCTTACGAGGTCATCGAAGCGATTGACGAAGGCAAGGATGACGAGTTCACCGGCGAGCTTGGCGATTTGCTCTTGCAGGTCGTCTTTCATTCCGACATCGCCGCCGAAGCCGAGCGCTTCACCATCGCCGATGTCATCGAGCGCGTCGCCGCCAAGATGATTCGCCGCCATCCGCACGTTTTCGGCGAAGACACGGCGTCAACCTCCGGCGAAGTGCTGCGCAACTGGGAAGCCATCAAAGCGACGGAGCTTGCGGCAAAAGGCAAAGCGGCGGATGAAGGCTCGATGCTCGACAGCGTCTCGACCAAGCTGCCGGCGGTGATGGAAGCCTTTCAGATGACCACGAAAGTCTCGCGTGTTGATTTCGACTGGCCCGACGTGGCGAGCGTGCTTGAAAAGTTCGATGAAGAAGTCGCCGAATTGAAAGAGGCCGTCTCAAGCCCCGCGCCCGATCATCAGGAGATCGCCGGTGAAGTCGGCGATTTGCTGTTCGTCGCCGTCAACGTCGCGCGCTTGCTCGGCATTGACCCGGAAAGCGCGCTCAAGGCATCGAACCGCAAATTCCGCCGCCGCTTCCGCTATATCGAAGACCGCCTGCGCGAACAGGGCCGCCAGCCTGCCGACTCGAATCACATCGAGATGGACGGCCTGTGGGATGAAGCCAAAGCGAAAGAAAAAGACACCTCGCCACTCGACATTCGCCCGCTTGCCGATTGATGCGGTTTGCGAATTGCTTCCTCTATTAAAGGCAAACGGTGAGTCGCCGATTACGGCGTGCTATGGCTGTATCTGCGGCCAAAGAGTGATGCATTCGATTGCACACGCCGTATGGAGAACGAACAAGCGAAGGCGACGCGGAGACACGGGGACACGGAGACGCGGCGAAAGATAAATCAAGCGGTCTTTCGCCGCGTTTCCCCCTCGCCGTGTCTCCGCGTCGCTCTCCACGGAGGTGCAGATGCGCACGCAAGTTGAACAGCTCGAACAACAACAGGATGTCCGCGAGGCATTGGACGAAGCGACCGCCCAACCGTCGCCTGAAAAGCCGAAGGTGGCGACCAGGGATAAACTCTGGTTCAGCTCATACGTTCTGTTGCTCGTCGGGTTGGGAGTATTTTATTACCTCGTCAGCCTGCGCTTCTTCGGCTTGCCCGACAACGTCGTTGATTACGTATTGCGCTACACGCGCGGCGCGATTCTGATTGTGCTGTTGCTGACTCTGGCAAAAGCCGTCGAGGTCTACCTGATCGGCAGAGTCCACGACACCGTGAATCGTTTCAACCTGCGCCGCATCCTGCGATTATTGATTGGTCTGATCGTGGGGTTCGTCATCATCTCGGTCGTCTTCATCAACTGGTACACGGCAGTGGTTTCGCTCGGCGTCGTCTCGTTGATCTTCGGCTTTGCCATGCAGACGGTGCTGTCGAGCTTCATCGGCTGGATTTATATACTCGTGCGCCATCCTTATCGCGTCGGCGACCGCATACGCATAGACGATGCGACGGGCGACGTCATTGATGTGAGCTATCTCGACACGACGCTCTGGGAGTTCGGCGGGCAGTATCTTTCAACCGATCATCCGAGCGGCAGGATCATCAAGTTTCCCAACTCGCAGGTGCTCAGTACGACGGTTTACAACTACAGTTGGGCGCTGTTTCCTTACATCTGGAACGAGATCAAATTCAACGTCGCCTATGGCAGCGATCTGGAATTCATCGGCAAGGTGATGCAGGAAACCGCCGAAGAAGAGATCGGCGAAGTCATGATGCAGCGCGTCAGCGTCTATCGTAAGTTGCTCGAAAAGACGCCGGTCGACGAGCTTGAAGTCAGAGAACGACCGAGCGTCGTCTTTCGCGTCAGCGAGAATACCTGGGTCGAAGCCATCGTCCGTTACCTGGTGGTGCCCAAAGAACAGGGCCGCGTCAAGACGCGCTTGATTCAGAAAATGCTGGCGCGCTTGAACGCCGAGCCTGAGCGCGCGATGTTCCCCAAAGGCGATGCACGCTAACGGACGTGATGCGTGGTGCGTGGTGCGTGATAAGTGATGGAATGCTACGCAACCACATATTGTGAATGAGGATTTCAGTAGCGGCAGTTACTCACCGACCTTCCGGTCACGTACCACGCACCACGTACCACGTACCACGCCTCGCATCTTCTTGCGGTTGAAGATAAAAATGATAGACACGTTGCGGCCTCGCGGCTCCTGGAGGCTCCACTCATTCGTTCATCAGTAGAAATTCGCCGTCGAAGGAGATCGTTAGCCGTGCCGACACTGAAAGAGTTATTCGATCTCACGGGCAAGGTGGCGCTCATCACCGGCGGCTCGCGCGGGCTCGGTCAGGAGATGGCCGAAGGATTGGCCGAAGCCGGCGCATCGCTGATGCTGCTCGCCCGACGCGAGCAATGGCTGACGCCGGCCATCGATGAGTTCCGCGCTCGCGGCTTTCGCACGGAAGGCACGATTTGTGATGTATCTAACTGTGATGAAGTGCAGGCGGCGGTAGACCGTACCATGGACACTTTCGGCCAGATCGACATTCTCGTCAACAACGCAGGCGTCTCGTGGGGTCAGCCCATCGAAGAGCACGCACTCGACAAGTGGGACATGGTATTGAAGATCAACCTGACGGGGGCATTTCTGTTTTCGCAGCGCGCCGGGCGCGAGATGCTCAAGCGCCGCAGCGGGGCGATCATCAATGTCGCTTCAATCGCCGGCCTGCAAGGATCGATGGAAGATGGTCAGCACATCGTCAGCTATGTCGCGGCCAAAGGCGGCTTGATTGCGATGACGCGCGAATTCGCGGCAAAATGGGCGCGGCGCGGCATTCGCGTCAATGCCATTGCGCCCGGCTTCTTCCCTTCCCGCCTGACTGAAAAAGTTCTCGCGCACGCCCAGGCGCAGATCGAAGCCGGTGTGCCGATGAATCGCGTCGGCGCGGCGGGCGAATTGAAAGGCGTCGCCGTCTTTCTGGCGTCGGCGGCTTCCAGTTATATCACCGGACAAACCATCGTCGTCGATGGCGGCAGTACGATTGCGTAAGCGCAACAAATGCAGCACGGTTCATCAAGAGGGCAAGGCGAGAATCAGTTTCTCGCGGGGTAATATTCGGTTGTAAGAGCAGTCAGTTCGTGAATGGCCTATCGCTTCTCAGGCCAACTGAAGGCAAACCATTAAACTCGAAAAGGAGAGAAAAACATGCTGATTCTCGCAATGTTGCTCGGTTTAGTTTATCTCGTGATCTGGATCATCGTTCTAGTGAAGCAGTTCCAGATTGCTGGTCCGGTGCACGGGATTATCGGGATCATCACCTGCAGTATTTGGACCTTTATCTGGGGTTGGATGAATGCCGATAAAGCCGGGATCAAAAACTTGATGCTGATTTGGACAGTGGTGCTTGTGTTAAGAATCGTCTTGGGCTTCATCTATGGTTTCAGTCTTTACGCCGCTCGATGAAGCCAGTTCACGCAAAAAGATATTATCGGGCGCGGCCTGCTTAGAACAGCGCCGCGCCTCTGCCCTTCTATCGCTGTTAGATGGCGAATGATTATGCGAAGAGTCCGGGCCGTTGTTGTAACCAGCTTCTTCATTCTCTGCTGCGTGGTTTCCGCAAGCGCGCAGGCAAAGCTTCTGGCCGGCGTCGGCAAGGCGGACATCACACCGCCGTTAGGCACGCCGCTGGCCGGCTACGGCGCGCGGCTCGGCAAGCCTTCCACAGGCATTCACGACCCGACCGAAGCGCGCGCCCTGGTGATCGACAACGGCGCGGAAAAGATTGCCTTTCTCAGCGTCGACCATCTCGGCTTCGATCATGCGATGGTCGAGCGTATTCGTGATCTGGTTTACAAAGCCACCAGCCTTGCGCCCGATCATCTCTTTGTCATGTCGTCGCACACGCATTCGGGCGGCGGCGCGTACCTCGAACTCTTCCCGATTCTGGCAGGCCGCTACGACGCCAAAATCCGCGATGCCTATTCGGAGCGCGCCGCTCAAGCCGTCATCGCCGCCAGTCAAACGATGAAAGCAGCGCGCATTGCCTTTGGCGCAGGTGAAGCGCGTGGCATCTCGCGCTTTCGCTCCACCTGGCCGCCGAACGGCCCGGTTGACCCGGAGGTCGGCGTCATTCGCGTTGATGCTGCCGACACCGGCAAGCCGATGGCCGTGTTGATGAACTTCGCGGCGCACCCGACCGTCATAGGCGATAAGAACTTCGAGTTTTCAGCCGATTATGTCTATTATGCGCGCCGCGCCATCGAACACATGATCGGCGGCGACGTGCTGGCCCTGTTTGCCAACGGCGCGCAAGGCACCATCGCGCCGCGCGCTTTGCAAGGCCAAGACGAATGGCAGCGCGCCGAAAACGTCGGCACGATTCTCGCCGCCGAAGTATTCAAGGTTACATTGGCCATCGCGCCGCAAGACGCCGTCGATATCAAGCTCGTGCGCCACACCTTTTCGGCGCAGACCCAGTCGCCGCCGAAAGCGCCTGTGAAGATCACCCTGCCGCCGTCTTACGACACAGAGGTCTGCGGCATCAGCTTCGACAATCGCATTGCCTTTGTGACGATCCCCGGCGAGTTGAGCAGCATCTTGAATGTTCAGGTGAAAGAGCGCGGCAAACTGCTCGGCTTTGAGAAGACGTTTCTATTGGGCCTCGCAAACGACGCGCTCGGTTACATCCTCACCGAAGACGAATACCGGCATGGCACTTACGAATCATCGATCTCGCTGTTCGGCCCGGCCTTCGGCAGCTTCATCGCCAACGAAGCCTTTCAAGCTCTGGAGAAGCTGCGCCCGAAAGCAGAAACGACGCGGTGACGCGGCGACACGGGGACGCGGCGAGGCGGACGCGGCTGTCGAAAAAACAAGAGCGCGCCAGAAAAGAAAGCTCCGTTAGGAGCGCAATGTTTATAGTAGAAAACGCGATTGATGATTCAAGCTCCGTCAGGAGCGCAATGTCCACATTGCGTCCCTACGGGACTGGATTCCTCTCTGCACGTTTAACTATAAACATTGCGTCCCTACGGGACTTGGCAAATGATTTTGAGCGCACCAACCTCAGCATTGCCCATCCACTAGCCATACAAAAAATGAGCTTCAACTCATTTTTTCGCTATCATCGGATTGATTAAACCTTCAGCCTTCTGTATAAAGCCATTGTTCAGTGGATTCTCAGCTTCGCAACTTCTCTAGCCACAATTGATCGATATAGCACCGAGGGGTTACGGATTCGTTGGCTCGTATTCAACATCCAACAAGCAATGGAGGGACGCAACCGTGAAGAAAAGCAAGCTCGCGCAATCGGCTTCGCGCGCTGTGCGCCGATTTGTGCCAAAGTTCGAGTTCGATGAAGAGATGAACCTCAACCTGCCCATCCCGACGCAGGTGGTTTCAAACGAAGAGTATCTTCCCTACCCACAGACCGACGAGCAGAAGCGCGTTCAGCATCACTTGATCCATCTCGCCGATCACAACGCCAAACTGTTGGGCATCTCGCGCCGCCAGTTTCTTCAGACTTCGGGCGGCATGGCGGCGGCTTTTGTGGCGATGAATTCCGTCTTCGGCAAATTCTTCGAGGTTGACGCCAGCGAGATGATCGAGCCTGGGGCCTACGACGAGAAGTGGCCGAAGAATCAATTCATCTTCGACATTCAAACGCATCACGTTTCCAGTGGCCGGCAGGTCTTGCCGCTGCTCGGTTATCGCAAAGTCGCCGAGCGCTGGAACCCCGATCTCAAGGGCCACGCGCACAAGATGGAAGACCTCTATCTGGCCAACTACATCAAAGAGATTTTCCTCGACAGCGACACGATGGTGGCGGTGATTTCGGGATTCCCGTCGCCGACGGATAACTCCAACATCCTGCCGCCGCCCGACATGATCGAGACGCGCGCCAAGATCAACGGCCTGGCGGCGTCGCGCCGCATCGTCAGCCACGGCCTGTTTTCGCCCGACCTCGGCTCGGCCAACATGGAGAACATGCACCGGCAGGCCGAGCAGTTGAAGATCGAGGCATGGAAAGGCTACACCGGCCAGGGACTCGGCCCGACCAAAGAGGGCTGGTGGCTGGATGATGAAAAAGTAGCCTACCCTACTTTAGAATACGCGCGCAAAACCGGCATCAAGCTCATCTGCGTTCACAAGGGCTTGCCGCTGCCCGGCTTCAACGTCGAACATTGCAGCCCGCGTGACGTGCCGAAAGTGGCGGCGGATTTCCCTGACCTGACGTTCATCCTTTATCACTCAGGCTTCAAAGGACTGGAAAGCTCTGCGGAGATTATCAAGGCGTTCCAGACCGGCGACCTGAAGATTACCGGCGATCCGACCAAAGACGCCTACGTGCCGTGGGTGAGCGACATCTGCGCGGCGCGCAAGAAGAACCCGAAGATGAAGAACGTCTACATGGAGATTGGCTCGACGTTCGGCATGCTGGCGATCACCAATCCGATGCTCTGCTGCCATGTGCTCGGCATGTTGATTGACGCATTCGGCGATGATCATGTGTTGTGGGGCACGGATTCGATCTGGTGGGGATCGCCACAATGGCAGATCGAAGCCTTCCGCCGTTTGCAGATGGACGAAGGGCTGATGAAGCAATTCGGCTACAAGCCGCTGACGCCGGCAGTCAAGAACAAGATATTCGGCCTGAATGCGGCGCGGGTTTACGGCGTCGACGTGAAGGCGAAGCTGCACGCCATCCCCAATGACTACGTGACGAAGCTCAAAGCCGAGTACCGCAACGACGGCGCGCGCCCGTCGAATACGCAATACGGCTGGGTCTATGGCAAGTAGACCGCCGTTGAAAGCTGGATTACCAAAGGGCAGGACTGGTTCCTGCCCTTATTTTTTTAATAGTGATGAAGTCATGTTCGACTGTCGAGCCTCCGCTAAACCGCAAGGATAACCGCAAACCGTATAGAGCATTTCTGAAAGGGTAGCTCCGTAGGAGCGCAATGTTTATAGTTGACGAAGCAATATAAGATACAAGCCCCGTCGGGGCGGAATGTCAACATTACGCTCCTAACGGAGCTTGAATCATCAAGAGCATCGGTGACTATAAACATTGCGTCCCTAACGGGACTGTTCAGACACGCTCTATAAATCCGCTCAGTCTAAGTTGCGAAACTCCGGTTCGGCTGGGCTATCCGCATGTTTTAATCCGCGCGGCGAACCGCTCCGCAATTGTGCGTCGATTTCAGCGACCTCTTGGCGCGCGCCTGGGTGATCGGGTCTGATGAGCAGCTCGGCGTTGAATTCATCCAGCGCCGTGGCCAGATTCCCTTGCTGCTTGAGCACCAGGCCGAGCCCGTAGTGGTAATCAGGCTCTTGCGGCTGCATCTCTATTGCATGATTGATCATCGCCACCGCGTTTCCCAGCCGTCCCAGCTTCATTTGTGTCAGGCCGAGGCAGAAAAATTGCCGCGCATTGCGCGGATAAATCTCGATGGCGCGCAGCAGGTACGATTCAGCCTCTTCATACCTGGCCAGCGCATAGTAGCTATAGCCCAGGTTACAATTTGAGGACCAGTAGAGGGGTTTGCGCTCGATAGCCTGGAGATATAGCTTGATGGCCTCTTCGTATTTACTCTGTTTAGCCCAGGCGCTGCCGAGATTGTTTATCGCCAGGAAATTGCTCGGAGCCATGGCAACGCCTCTTGAGTAGAGGGCGAAGTTATCCGCCCAGTACGCGCTCTGCGACACCGTCGCCTGATTTAGCGCACAGACCAGTGTAGCGACGACGAGGACCTGCAATGCCGGCTGGTTTAAGAGCCTGAATGAACCTGCGGTGATCTGCCGAACCGCGAAGGCGACAAGAATGGCAAAACCTATGGAAGGCAAGTAGAGGTAGCGGTCATGGGCCAGTTCGCCATCGTAGAAAACCGCAATATTCAATACAGGCAAGATGGGCAGCACCAGCCAGGCGACAGCATATCGAACGACGGGCGCACGTCTTGACCATTGCCATAGGAGCACGGCTATCGCTGTGAGTGCGATAACCGGCGCAATGAAGTTCCTCAGTCCGGGAGCGGTTACATATGGCGTGTCGTAGAATACGCTTAAGCCCACAGGCCAGATCAGCAGTTTAACGTAGAACCACAATAAAGCAGGCCATGTGAGCACGGTGGTCGCCAGCGATAGATGCGTTGACGTGTGGGCGAGGCCCTTGAGCACCACGGCGCGAATGATCAGGTAGACCGTGGTCAGTAACAGGTACGGAGCGACACACTTGGCCGAGACGATGAAGCGGTTCTTTAAGAAAGCACCCCACGTCGCTGCGCCAGGATGTTTAGCGGCGTCAGCTTCTGCATAGGCCCATTCATAGGCGAGAATGATCAAGGGCAACACGAGCGCCGTCTCCTTTGCCAGCATCGCCAGCACGTAGAACAGGAGCGAGGCCGCAAACCAACGGTTGGCACTCTGCGGTCGGTCGCGCTTGTTGAGGTAGCAAAGGAAGCCGGCAATCAACATAAAAGCCATCAACGGCTCCGTCACACCCGATATCCAGGCAACCGCTTCAATATGTACGGGGTGCAGGCCGAACACCAGCGCGGCGATGGCCGCCGTCGTCCGGTCGCCGACGAGGCGCTCGGCCAGCCTGTAGACCATGAAGGTCACGGCGAGGTGAGCCAGAATAGTCGTCAGATGCCACCAGAAGGGGTTCAGCCCAAACAGCATTCGATTCACGAGCAGCCACAGGAGAAACAGCGGGCGATAGTAATTGCCGACCGGGTTCGGGTTTTGATGTCCCCATACGTGCTCGACAAAGAAGGTCGGCGCATAGCTCCAGGAGAGCAGATGCGGGTTTCTCATGATCTGCTCTGTGTCATCATAGACAAACTGAAAACGGAGTGTGCCGGCATAAGCGGCAAAGGTCAGGGCCAGCACGAACAGGGGAAGTAAGCGGCGCATGGTCAGCCAGCTTTGCCTCTTTGAAATGATGCGGCTGCCGGTCGCTTGCCTGACTTGCTCTAAAAGGATGCTTGCGCTGTTTGCCATGTGGTCTTCCTCTACGCGAAGCGGAATGCGCAACGACTGCTAGTGGATTGAACGGCTTTACTTGAGATGGCTCACGCGAGTCGCGGCTCGCGCTATCGCCGCTTTATTTCCATGGAGATCGAACCAGGCGTATGACGCCCCCGTGTAATAAAGGAATCCGGCGCTGCCGGTGAGCCGCTCTTTAATCACATCTCCCCGCAGGTTGGGCAGGGCATCCTTCTCTTGTGCGGCGTTGAAACATTCCTGCAATGGCTGAACGGTGATATGGCCACCGCTGGCATGTTCGAGTAAATAGGCATTATTGACTCCCGCATGACGCCAGCCATATGGCCCTTCTCCGTGGATGACGGCTAGCAGACGGTCTCCTGTTTTTGCTCGTACAGGCTCGCGCTTCACGGAAGGTCGAGGGGCGGTCTTATACAAGTTGGGCGCGATGACCTGGTGTGGGTCATCGAGTTTCCAGCGGGCGTATTCGCTGTTGACCTGCGACAGCATGCCTCTGGCCGGTCTGACCACGGCGGCGATATCCTGTGAGCCGTCGCCATCGAAATCGCCAATGAAGAATTGGCTCGCCGCTAAAGTCACCGAATTTTGATAAGCCTCCTTAATGGCGTACTCCACCTCGTTCAACTTCGGCGGCGGCAATTTGACCTGTTTTACGGGCTCGGCTTGCTGAACCGGCTTGGCAGGCGCGCTCGCTGTCTGAGCTTGCGGCGATGGCGTTGCCGAAGACGGCTCCGGCTTTGTGCAGCCAAAGCAGCATAGCGCGGCAATCAGTAACGAGCCGAGTAAAATCCTTTCGATATTGAATCTCCCTGCGTCCTTTTTCATGGTGATCTCTCCTGCCGAATCGTCTTCTGTCCGCAGGTTGCCGTGCGGCGTTGCCCCTGACAACCTGCGGCTTCCCTTGCCTGAAACCTGTTCAGCAGAGGCTGGCCAGATGTATGGCTGACCAGCCTCTGCGAAATCGGCTCGGCGTCATCGAGCCAGTCGTGCAGTCATAGCGATTTCAGGAACGCGATGACCGCTGCCCGATCACTGTCGGGACGGTGTAGGGTGAAAAAGTTATTAAAGGCATCCTGCGCTTGATTGTGGTGACGCCGGATAGCGTCAAGGAAGGTGACCGATGCACCGTCGTGCATCAGACGGTCGCGCGTGCGGACACCCCAGAGCGGCGGCGTTCGCACACGGTTGGCCGGCGCGAGTCCCTGTGTGATGTCGACCGTTCCCAGGTCGTGCAGCAGGAAGTCGCTGAACGGATGGAACTGTCGACAACCCAGCCCATTCGGTATCTGAAACGTATTGCCGTTGATCCATGTGCCTACCGGCTGAGTGAATAGCGTTTTGACGTGGCAGACCGCGCATTGCATATCAACGAACAACTGCGCGCCCAGTTGTATCTGCGGGTCAGGGTTCGGGCAGGATTCGCAATGCGGCGCGCGCGGCGGGGCCTTGGTCGCCCGCATGAATCTCGTAAAGCTGTCGATGTCGTTCTCTTCATCTTCATTGTCATTGTGGTCAGGCTGCGGCACGTCGTCGCAGACGTCTGTGACGTCGATGCCTTTGCCAAGGCCATCGGGATCGAAGCGATTCGTGATGCCCATCTCATTGAGATACGCATCGCTCGAAAACGACAGCAAGCTGGCCTGCTGGTTCTTCCAACCGAAGCGGCCTATGCGAAAGACCGGATCGCCGCCAACCTCAAGCAGTTTGACGGGAATCAGCGTGCCCCTCATGTTGGCCGGCTGGCTGTCGGCGATGGCTTGAAAGTCGTTGCTGTTGACCGCTTCAACCAGCCCATCGCCAAGCAGATTGAGCGAGGTGCGGAAGGTCGTGACGATCTGGTCCGGCGAAACCGCCTTGTGGTCGTCGTCGACAATATTATCGACACGCTCTTGCGCCTGCGCATCTTTGTGATCGAAGAACGACCCGTCCGGCAGTTGTGTGAAGAGCAGCCTGCCTGCCGGGCAGATCGCCCGATCATTGATCAGCGAGCGTTTGTTAATGAAGTGCTTATTGCCGGCGTCATCTTTGATGAGGACAGTGGGATCAAGGGTGGTGTTGGGGTCTGAGGTCTTGATCCCCGCCCGCAGTTCATTGGTCTGGCTGATGCCGCCGCTAACGGTGTTTTGGTGGCACTCGCGACAAGATTGTGCATTGTAGACCGGCCCAAGCCCGTCCGTAATAAAGTCTACGGTGTCAAAGGTGAGCTGGTCCTGATGGTGCGAAAAATCTGAAACAAAGAGCGGGTCTATCGACTGGTCGTCAAACCCTGTGGCGGCCTCAGCAGGGCCGTTTTGGCCTTGTATACAACGAGGCAGAAGTCCCGGCGCAGGATCCGAATCAATCGAGCCAGGGTTGGCATTAATTATCTGGCCTCTGGCAACACTCGTTCTAACCATCGGCAGAACGAGCCAGACTGCGAAGACGAGGAATAGAGCTATCTTCAGAATCCTCATGGTGTGTCTCCTCTTTGAGCATCCTGGAATACACTTCATCCAGGGCAAGGTTGGGTGACTTGCCAAAAATGGTTGGTTGCTGTTTGTTGTACCCTAAAAGCCCCGATTTGCTCGCTCCCTCTGACTACTCAACGAACCAAACCCATCCGCGGGGAGATTGGGAACTCTGGTTGATTCAGAAGTAGCAGTAACAGAGGATGCCGAAGGCCGTGCAATCTATATACCAACGAGGAATACCTAGCCTGACAGAGCGATGCGGGTTGATTTACAAAACTTAAGCACAATTCCGCCAGAAGAGAGATCTCTCAAAGACCAATCCAGTGAGACGAATATGCAATAAAAAATGCAGGCATGGTTTCACACGCTTGTTTAGCTGTGGCGGTGATGAGGTTGTCAGGCTGAGGCATTCGCGGCGCAAGCGCGGGCTTGCCGACTCGGCATTACTTTTATCACCATCACTTTTTCTCGCCCTCTCTCCTGACTTTTTCAAACCTCCACTGCGTTCGCCGCGTCATAAGCACGAACGGTTCTCCCCACCAATCACCTCAAATCAAACCAAGGCTCCCAAAGACTGCAAGGCATCGGGAGTCGTGTGCTCGAAATCGAAAGGAGAAGTTATGCGCAGAGTGTTATTGATGCTGGTGCTTCTGGTATTCGGCGTGGGGATGATCGCCTCGACTGAGGCTTCGCCTGATGATCGTGGTTGTGCGCAACATTGCCGCGAAGAGTTCCGCGAGGCGAGCCGGGCT
>JBBWZK010000108.1:0-21712 GCA_039648975.1 Blastocatellia bacterium | reverse complement strand
GCCTCTCGTATCATCATTGCTTACGAGCCTGTGTGGGCAATTGGCACAGGGCGGACGGCAACGCCGCATATAGCCCAGTTGATGCACGCCTTCATCCGATCCCGAATCCGCGAGATGTTCGGCGACACTGTTACTGCGGGGATGCGCATCCTCTACGGCGGCAGCGTCAAGCCGGATAACGTGGCAGCGCTGATGAGCGAGATGGATATTGACGGCGCGCTGGTCGGCGGGGCTAGCCTTGAAGCCGAGATGTTCGCGCAGATCGTGAATTATAAAAATAACAGGTAGGAATCCGTTGTGTACTACGTTTTGATGACACTTTACATCGTTGCTTGCTTCGTGCTGATACTCTTCGTACTGCTTCAGCCGGGCAAATCGGACGCCGCCGCAGTCTTCGGCGGCGGTGCGAATACGGGAGCATTTGGGCCGCGCGGCACGCAGACCGTGTTGGCAAAAATCACCATTACCGCAGCGATTATTTTCTTTTTGACCGCTTTCCTCTTCTCGATTCCGGGCCTCTTCGAGAAGCGCTCAATCGGTGAAGGCGTCACTCCGCCAGCCGAACAAGGCCAGCCGCCATTGCCTGCGCCTGAGCAGCAACCGGCAGCCGCGCCGCCCGCGCCGATAACCGTGCCGGCAGCGAATGCGAATACTTCAGGCGCGCAGCCTGAAGGCCCAGGCAAACCGGCTGATGTGACGAAGAACGGCAATGCGGCCAAAGCGAATGCCAACAAGAAGTAGTTGCGGATTGCCTTTAAGATTGCTATTTGATAAGTGAATTATACGGGGATGTGGTGGAACTGGTAGACACGCACGTTTGAGGGGCGTGTGGGGCAACCCATGAGAGTTCGAGTCTCTCCATCCCCATTAGAAACATTGCCGGTTGAATGAGGACGACTAAAAGGATTCGCTTCCTCTTCGGCATCACGTTTCAACTCTTAGCCGCGCTTTAGCGATGACTCGCTGGCGCGGCTTTATTATTTGGATTTCAGATGAGCATTCGTTTGACGGCTCGGATGATGTTTTCCGGCATCACCGGCTTGAGCAACGCGCCGTTCGCGCCGGCGTTGACTGCGTTCGTGATCTCGTCGCCGAAGGCGCTCAACACCAGTATCGGCGTTTTCTCAAACCTCTTGTCTTGTCTGAGAAGTTCCACCATCTCAATGCCGCTCATCTCCGGCATTCGTATGTCGGTGACAATCATATCGGGGTGTTTTCCCTGTGCCTGCGCCAACCCCTCTTTACCATTCGCCGCTTCGTACACCGTATAGCCTTCCAGCGTGAGCATTGCCTTGACCAGTTTGCGGGTGTCAAACGTATCTTCGACTACAAGAATTGTGTGTGGCAAAATTTCTCCTCGGCACTCAAGCATCTTCAGACATGATAGGCTTCCGTCTGGAAGGGTCAAGGGTTTTTCGATCCCCATCCGTGGCTTGCTTTGGTTGGCGACCTGGCATAAGGTTCAGGCCCATGGACGCAACCATGAGAGAAGCTATCCCGCCAAACATCAACATAAGGCATGATCTACGACCGGGGGACATCGGCTATTTGATCTTCCTGCATGGCGTGCTCTATGCGGAAGAATACGGCTGGGATCATACGTTTGAAGCGTATGTCGCCGGCCCTCTGGCTGAGTTCGCCAAATTTCAAACGGATCGGCAACGACTATGGATCGTTGAAAAAGATGGCAAGGTGGCTGGCTCGATTGGCATCGTCGAAGCGACTACGGCGCAAGCGCAACTGCGCTGGTTTCTGCTGCATCCCGATTTGCGCGGGCACGGCATCGGCAGAGTGCTCATCGAGCAGGCCATCGATTTTTGCAGAGACCGCCGTTACTCACAGATTTATCTCTGGACGACGAGCGCGCTAATCGCTGCGGCCAGGCTTTACAAATCAGTGGGCTTTCAACTGACGGAAGCCAGAACCTCGGAATTGTGGGGCGCGATGGTGACCGAACAGCGATATGATTTGCATCTCTGATGCAACGCGATTCTCTGATTGAATGAAGTAGCCACGAATGATCCATGTCATTCGTGGCTACGCTGCCTTCATTTGCCCACGCGGGCCGCAGGCGCAGGCGAATCATGATAAGCAAAAGTCTTGTCAATGGCAGTGAAAGCCTTGCCGTCCACCTCTGCATACGGGTAGATGAAATAATTGAGCATCTCGCCCGTCTGTTTCGGGTTGAGAAGCAGGTCGCGACCGGTGGTGAACTCGACACGGTTTTCGTCGTGCGCGCCGAAGAAATATTCACGCCGGGAGGGATTTTTTGCCGCTTCCGAGGCATCTACCGGCACCCAGCCGATGCCTTTGGCATAGAACTCCGCCCAGCAATGGTAGCCGCTGACCTGGCCTGCGCCGCGATCCGCCGGCAGCGGAAAGCCTATGGCAAATCGCGCAGGGATGCCGAGCGCGCGACAGTAGCCGATGAAGATGGCGTGAAAGTCCGTGCAGTTGCCGCGCCGCGCGTCGCAGGCATAATAGATGTCGCCGCGTCCCCAGCCCTGCCCTGTCTTGTCGTACTTCACTGTCGCGACAATGTGATTGTATATGGCTCTGGCTTTCTCCAGATCGGTCTTCGCGCCTGCCGCATTGACGACCTCCAGCGCCCATTGTTTGATCTTGCCGTCAATCGGCACCAGCCGGTCCGGCTGTAGCCAGCGCGCCATGTTCGGGTCGCGCGCTTCTTTGACTCTGGCCGTGCCGGCCTCTTGCAGGCGCTCTTGAATATGCTCCTTGCGAACCGCGTTGAAGCGCATCAACACGGTGAAGCTCGATTGCTGCGGGTTACTCAGGCTGATGTGCAGCACCTGATTGCCGTAATGTGCCGTGTGCACTTGATAGGGGTACGGCGAATCGATCTGCAAATCAGTGATGCTCTGGAACGCACTGTCGTGCGGCACGGGTATCCAGAGATCGACTTTGTGAGCGCCGGTCGGAATGTCTTTGACTGTGGCTTTGTATTCGAACTCGAATTTCCGCTCGCGCGGGACAGCGGCGCTGGCTTGCGGCGTTGACCCTGACAACACGATCATTGCCAGTATCAAAGAGAGGGCGTTGTAGAAACTGGAATGGGTATGGCTTTTCATGTGGACGAGTGGCTCGCTTTCCGGCTCAAGGAAGCAAGCCGCCTCGTCATTCAAGGCGGAAGGATTTACGGCGGCTGCTTCTGAGCCTGTTAAGATGCTGGTCTTTCGTGATCCCAACCTGGGACCATATTCGACCGGCTCAATTTATTGGCGTTCGGCTCTTCAGATTGAAGACCACCGCTTGCTGACTACTGGTCGTTTTCATAGCTCACTATTCTCCAACCGCAGACGCTTCCTCTGGCTCCCCTGTGATAATGCAAGTCATGACAGAGGAACCTTTGTTACTACACCAGAGAGCATAATCTGTGCGATCACCATTGTTCAAGCGAACTGCTGATTTTCAAAAGGCCTGGCCAACCGCGCCTGCGGCGATCTGGATTACGTCGCTATGCGAGTTCGATGATTTTTGTTGACAAAGAAAAATGATGCGTGTAGAGTGGCGCACATAACCGAAAGGTTACAAGAGGATAGGACAACCACAACCTCACTTCAGTTGTTCCATGGCAATCCTCTTAAGCATCTGTTACGGCAATCGCGGGAAGCCGTTTTCCCGCGCAACTCGTTCCTGGAGATTGAAGAGACCACTCAACAACGTCAAGACCTGACCCGGCTCATCCTGGCCGACAACGCTTTGAAAAAAAATGCAATGAAAGCTCGCACCTGTAACCTCGATTAGCAATCCAATCTTAGAATCCTCACCGATTTCTCTGATGGCTAATCGCTAATGCCTCAAGTTGTAACAAAGGCTATCCTCTAAATTTTTCTATGTCTCGTAACCAAGACCAGACATAGGTTTTTTCACGCCATGCTCGTCATCCTCTTCGGCGAGTGAGACAGATTACTTTGCAGGAGGTCAATGATGCCAATAACACCCACCTATCCCGGCGTATATGTCGAAGAAATTCCCAGCGGGGTACGCACCATCACGGGAGTCGCGACATCGATCACGGCGTTTCTCGGACGCGCTCAACGCGGCCCGGTCAATGAACCTGTGACGATTAACAGCTTCGGAGATTTCGAGCGCACCTATGGCGGACTCGGTGAAAAATATCCGATGAGCTATGCCGTCAAAGATTTCTATCTCAATGGCGGCAGCCAGGCCATCATCGTGCGCCTGTACCATCCCTTCTTTGCAACCGAAGCCGAAGGCCAGCAAGCGCGCACTACCGCGCAATCGGTTGCCGATGCCGCAGTCGGCGCGGATGCCGGCGCTGCTGCCACTGCCGCGCGCGCCAAAGCCGAAACCATCAAAGCCGACGCCAATAAGAGCAAGGCCGAAAAGGATGCCGCCGAAGTGGTCGCCAAAGCCGCAGAGGCCGCGAATGTCCAGGGGGCATCTGCGGCTGACGTGAAAAAAGCCGCCACGGCTGCCGTCGACACGGCGGCCCCGCGCAAGGCGCATTTGACGGTTGACGACCTGACGCTTGAAGCGGTCAGCGAAGGCACCTGGGGGAATAGTCTACGCGCCCGCGTTGAAGGCAAGGTGCCGCAAGAGGTCGCAGATCGCTACGGCTTGCAGGCCGCAGACTTGTTCAACCTGCTCGTTCAAGACGGTCAGACCGGGACGATTGAAAAATTCCTGAACGTCTCAGTCAAACCGAGCGTGCGGCAATTGGATAGAGTGTTGCTCAATGAATCGAATCTGGTCAGAGTCGCCGGTGCGTTGCCGGCCAATCCACCTGCGCCGAGTGATGATGGACTCAGCGCCGACGACCTGAAGAAACCGCTCTTCAGCAATGAGCGTTCGGCGGGCGTTGCCGACGCGGATAAATCCGCGCCCGGTTCGCCTCTGGGCTCAAGCGACTACATAGGCTCTGAAGACAATAAGACGGGACAGTACGCGTTGAACAAAGTCGACCTCTTCAACCTGCTCTGCATCCCGCCCGACACGCGCGATGGCGATACGCCGGACGATGTGTATCAGGCGGCAATGACTTATTGCTTCGACCACCGCGCCATGCTGCTCGTCGATCCGAAGAAAGAGTGGAGCGCCAATACAGCGACCGCCGCCGCGAAAGCGCGCGACGGGGTCGATTCGTTGGGGCTAGCCGGCCCCGCCGCACGCAATGCCGCGCTCTTCTTTCCGCGCGTGCTCGAATCCGATCCGCAGCGCGAAGGGCAGATCGATACGTTCGTGCCTTGCGGCCTGGTCGCCGGCGTCATGGCGCGCACAGACACGCAGCGCGGCGTCTGGAAAGCGCCTGCCGGATTGGATGCGGCGATCAACGGCATACAGGGACTTGAAGTCAACCTCAACGATCCCGAAAACGGCATGCTGAATCCGCTCGGCATCAACTGCCTGCGCTCGTTCCCTGTCTATGGCCGGGTGGTCTGGGGAGCGCGCACGCGGCGCGGCGCTGATCAACTGGGCGACGAATACAAATACATTCCCGTGCGGCGCACGGCACTTTATATCGAAGAGAGCCTGTATCGCGGATTGAAATGGGTCGTCTTCGAGCCGCATGACGAGCCGTTGTGGGCGCAGATTCGCCTGAACGTCGGCGCATTCATGCACAACCTGTTCAGGCAGGGAGCCTTTCAGGGCAAGACGCCGCGCGAAGCTTACTTTGTCAAATGCGACAAAGAGACGACCACGCAAAACGACATCAATCTCGGCATCGTCAATGTCGTCGTCGGCTTTGCGCCGCTCAAACCGGCGGAGTTCGTCATTATCAAACTCCAGCAGATTGCGGGACAAATTGAGGTGTAAAGGAGAATCTTATGGCCCAGTTTACAGTCAATGCGCAACGTTTCGACCCTTATAAAAACTTCAAGTTCCGCGTCAAATGGGACGGCAAGTATGTTGCCGGCGTCAGCAAAGTCAGCACCCTCAAGCGCACCACCGAAGTCGTCAAGCACCGCGAAGGCGGCGACCCGTCGAGCAGCCGCAAATCACCGGGCCGAACCGAATACGAAGCCATCACGCTGGAACGCGGCGTCACACATGACAAAGAGTTCGAGCAATGGGCGAACAAAGTCTGGAATTTCGGCGCAGGCCTGGGCGCGGAAGTCTCGCTCAAAGATTTTCGCAAAGACCTCATCATCGAGGTCTATAACGAAGCGGGGCAGTTGGCGATTGCTTACAAAGTTTTTCGCTGCTGGGTCTCGGAGTATCAATCGCTCTCTGATCTCGATGCCAATGCCAATGCGGTCGCCATTCAACACCTCAAGCTGGAGAATGAAGGATGGGAACGCGACGTCGAAGTTCAAGAGCCTGCCGAACCGACGTTTACTGAACCGAGCTGATCATGCGCGGAGTGACTGCTGCGGAATTACTGTCGGCCTGGGAACAGGGCGTCGGGCAACCGTCTTTCCGTCGCGCCTTGATTCTGTTGTCGGCTGCCTCTCCCGAATGGTCAGCCGAGCAGCTTGCCCGCCTCAGCATCGGCCAGCGCGATGCGCGATTGCTGGCTTTGCGCGAACGGACATTCGGTGCGGAACTGGTGAGCGTGGTTACGTGTGCGGCTTGCGGCGAAGAGATGGAATTTACGTTCAGCACGGCAGACATTCGCGTCGCCGCACTTGCCGAGCAAGCCAGTTCTCACCTCTCCGCTTCTGAAGGCGACGAGTCCGAACCGTTGTCGCTGAACTTCAATGGCTATGAAGTCCTTTTCCGCTTGCCGAACAGCACAGATCTTGCCGCCATCAGCGGCAACCCTGAGCCCGGGGCCAGCCCGCGCCTCCTGCTACAGCGATGTATACGAGCGGCGAGCTATAAAGGCGCGCAGGTCAATTATTCGGATTTGCCTGCGGAGATGCTTGATCGGGTGGCGATGCGAATGGAGGAAGCCGATCCGCAAGCCAACGTGCAGTTGAATCTTTCGTGTGTGCGCTGCGGCAAGCAGTGGCAAGCCGTCTTTGACATCGAATCGTTTCTCTGGAGCGAACTCAATCGCTGGGCCGAACGTCTGTTGCTGGAGGTACATCAACTGGCGCGCGCCTACGGCTGGCGCGAGGCCGACATCCTGGCGATGAGTCCGCCCCGGCGGCAATTTTATCTGGAAATGTTGGGCAAATGAGCAACTACATCAATAACCTGATTGCCAGGAATCAACCGGCGGCGGAAGTCGTGCGCCCGCGCCTGCCGTCTATCTTCGAGCCGCACGTTTATGCGCCCAACGCCTTCAATGCGCTGACTCCGGCTGGGCCACTTGCCGCGCCGCAAGCCGCCAACCAAGAAGGCAATTCGCGCGCACCGCAAATTGGGCAGGCCGTGTCGAATGCGTTCAGGGCCAAACCAGAACCGCCGGCAGGGCAGGCCGCATCTGAAGCGCAAATTACAAATGCGTCATCGCCTGAAATACAGGTTCCTGTCTGGCGCGGCATTCAACAATTGCCCGAAGGATACGAAAGAAACGACGCAGGCTATGTCTCGCCACCCCGGTCAACTCCTTCAGTCGTAATGTCCTCGAAGATCAACGAACCGCCGAGCGAAACGTCGCAACACGGCCTCGCAGCAAACCGCGACATGCCGTTGTCGCCGCGCCCTGTCCGGCCACAGGAAAATGAAACAGGGCTTGCTGAAAGAGGCGGACAAGCCGGCCTTCAAGCCGATTCGCCGCCGCCGCTGCCGAACTCGTCGAATCGCAGACGCGCGCACGAGCGCATCGCGCAGCAAGTGATCGAAGAATCAACGCACGCGGCTTCATCGGTTGAATCAAGCGCCCATCGCCTCGTCATGCAACCGCGTGTCGCGCGGCGCGATGAAAATTACACAAGCCGCGAAGCCTATCGCGCAGGGCAGGAACGACCGGGTTGGCAATCGCCGCCACAGATGCCGACCATCAACGTCACTATAGGGCGCATCGAAGTCAAAGCCCTGCCGCCTGCGGCTGCGCCGCCGCGACCGCAAAAGAGCGCCGCGCCGTTGATGAGCCTTGAGGAGTATATGCGAAGACGCCATGGCGGAGGTGATGCCTCATGAGCAGATCGCAAGCGATTGCCGCCGTCACTTCCATGCTCGCGCACGTCGTCAATGTGACGACCGGCGCAGACGTGAAACTCGGTCGCCCGACGGTGCCCGCCGACCCGCAGCCGCGCAAAGTCCAACTCTTCCTCTATCAAGTGACGCCCAACGCCGCCTGGCGCAATATGGATTTGCCGACCCGCGCGGGCGACGGCCAGCGCATCATACAGCGCCCACAGATCGCCCTTGATCTGCATTATCTGATCAGCTTCTACGGCGATGAAGAACTGCTCGAACCACAGTTGATGATGGGCGCGGTGATGCGCGATCTGCATGCCAGGGCGGTCTTGTCGCATGACCGCATTGCGTCGATCATCGCCAACATCGGCGACCTGGCACGCCGTGCGATCATACAGGATTCGCAGATCGATCAGGCCATCGAAATCGTCAAGCTGTCGCCTTCGGTGCTGACGCTTGATGATATGTTCAAACTGTGGTCAGTCTTTTCGCAGACGCCTTATGTGCTGTCGGTCGCTTATGTCGCCACCGTCGTTTTGATCGAAGGCGAAGAGACACTGCAACCGGCGCTGCCGGTCTTGCAGAGGGGCAAAGATGATCGCGGCGTGGAAACCTTGTTTCCGCCTTTCCCATCCATCGAAGAGATTTTCTTCAGTCTGCCTGAAGACAAAGACGCCCGCCCGCGCCCGCTATCTTACCCGGCGGCGAAACTCGATAGCCTGTTGATTATCAAAGGGCAGAACCTTTCGGGCGATAGCCTACGCGTGCGCTTCACGCATCAACGCCTGCCGCTTGAAAGAGAAGAAGCGATTGCCGCGGGCGATGCGACGGCTGAAGAGATTCGGCTGATCATTCCGTCGAATCCGGCAACCGCCAGCAGCGACTGGGCGGCTGGCATGTACAGCGTCAAAGTGATCATCCAACGCAACGGCAGCGACCGCGAGTATCTGTCTAATGAATTACCCATCGCCTTTTCGCCGAGCGTGACCGACATTACACCGCCTAACCCTGTTGCCCCCGATGGCAGCGGCGATGTTCAACTTACGCTGACGGTCAAGCCCGACGTCTTGCCGCAGCAGAGCGCCATCATTTACCTGGCTGATCGCGAAGTCGCGGCAGAACCGCACAACGCCGCGACAGACACGCTGACCTTTGTGATCAGCGATGCGCCTCTCGTGCAAGACGCCATATTGCGTTTGCGCGTCGACGGCGTCGATAGCTTGCCGGTCGAACGCCTGCACAATCCCGAACGCCTAGCCTTTGCAGACAATCAGAAGGTGACGATTCAATGACGACGCCTGCGGACTGGCAACATACCAATGAGGCATACCTGGTAGCGGCGCTCGCCTGGCTGCGCATGCGCCTGGAGCGTCTGGCGGAATGCGAACCGTCAGCGCCCCTGCCTCTGCCGGCGTTGCCGCCCAAAAAGCCTGAAAAATCGAACTTTTTTCTGTTTCACTGGCTGCGCCACTTATTTGCCGGAGCGTCCGCAGTTGATCACCAAACCAGCCCGCCGCAGACGCTGGTCTTGAGCCCGGCGACAAGTGTGATCGGCGATGAAGAGATTGCCGCAGAGATTGCTAAAGCTGAAACCGCCATGGCGACGGCGGAGCAAAACGAGATGCCGCCGGCGCTCGTAATTCTCAGTCAGCGATTCGGCCTTTCGCGTTTCGAGCAGCAGTTGTTGCTGCTGTGCATCGCACGCGATCTCGATACGCGCATAGACAAGCTTTGCGCCCGCGCCCAACACGATGCCAGTCGCGCTTATCCGACCTTCGCGCTGGCGCTGGTGATGTTTGAAGATCCGCTCTGGGATGCGTTGTCGCCGGATCGCCCGTTGCGTTACTGGAATTTGATTGAGATCAATCAGCCGGGCACGCAGCCGCTGACGACCAGCGGGCTGCGTGCAGACGAGCGCGTCGTCAATTATGTGAAGGGGCTGAATCATCTGGATGATCGCGTTGCGCGGTGGCTCGCGCCTCTGCATGTAAAAAACTCAGAGGCCGAGTTGCCGGCTTCGCAACAGCGCGCGGTGGCGTGGATTGAGTCAGAGATCGAGCACGCCATCAGCAAACAGCAATTGCCCGTCGTGCAAATGATCGGGCGCGATACGGCGGGCAAAAAGCTCATCGCTCTGCAAGTGGCGAACGCTTTCCGGCGGCTGATCTATTCGTTGAATGCCGAGGCGCTGCCCGCTCAAGGCGCAGAAGCGACCACCTTCATGCGGCTTCTGCAACGCGAGACCCAACTGTTGCCGCTGACGATTTACGTCGATGCAGGCGACCTTGATAAAGCGGCGGAAGGCCGCGCGGCGGCGCTGAAGCGATTCTTATCGGACTATGAAGGATTGATTTTTCTCGACGCGCTGGAACCCTGGCCGTGTGCCGACAGACAGGTTGTATCGGTTACCATCGCCAGGCCGACGGCAGATGAACAGTACGCCGCCTGGGTGCAGACGCTCGGTGAGCCGTCGGCGGAATTCGCCGAACAGTTGGCCGGACAGTTCAGCCTCGATCTGCCGACCATCAAGCAGATTGCTGAAAAGTCGCAGGGCGACCGCGCGGCCATCTGGCAGGCGTGCCGCGCCAGTCTGCGGCCCACCATGAACGGCCTGGCGCAGCACCTCGCGCCGCGCCGCGAATGGGAGACGCTCGACCCGCGCGACGAGGCGCAAAGGCAACTCGTCTGGGACGCGCTCGTGCTGCCGGAAACGGATAAACGCTTGTTGCAACAGATCGCCTCGCAGGTGGCGCATCGCTTCAAGGTCTACGAGACATGGAAAGTGAGCCGCAGCGTCAATCGCGGCCTGGGGATCAGCGCGCTGTTTGCAGGCGAGAGCGGCACGGGCAAAACCCTGGCCGCCGAAGTGCTGGCAAAAATCCTCGACCTTGATCTCTACCGCATCGATCTATCCAGCGTCGTCAACAAGTACATCGGCGAAACCGAGAAGAATCTGCGCCGTCTGTTCGACGCGGCGGAAGACAGCGGCGTCGTGTTGTTCTTCGATGAAGCCGATGCGCTGTTCGGCAAACGCAGCGAAGTCAAAGACAGTCACGACCGCTATGCGAATATCGAAATCAATTACCTGTTGCAGCGGCTCGAAGCCTACAACGGCCTGGCCATACTGGCGACGAATCTGAAGAACGCCCTCGATCAGGCATTCATGCGACGGTTGCGATTCAGCGTCAACTTTCCGTTTCCGACGCCTGCCGAGCGCCTGTTGATCTGGAAGAGAGCCTTTCCGGCGGGCGTGCCGCTCGATGCGAACTTGAATTATGACAGGCTGGCGCGGCTCAACCTCACAGGCGGCAACATCCATAGCATCGCCATCAATGCGGCTTTCCTGGCCGCGAGCCGCGCTAGCCAGTTGGTGACGCTGCCGCTGATTCTGGAGGCGGCCAGAGACGAGCTTCGCAAGCTCGATAAGCAATTTACCGAAGCGGATTTCCGTGTGTAGCCGACTTAACAAATCGTCGATTAGCCGGCGGATTCAACGTGACCGCGCATCAAGAGGAGAGATGAACATCAACCTGCATATTGAGCGACTGGTGCTAGAGGGGTTGCCAGTTGAGGCCAGACAGGGCGATTTGCTGAGAGAAGCGGTCGTAACGGAATTGACTCGGCTGCTTCAGGCAAATGGGCTGGCCGCGAATTTTCAATCGGGCGGCAGCGTGCCGAAACTGAACGCCGGTTCCTTTCAACTTCATGCCGATAAGCATCCGCTACAGACCGGACAACAGATCGCGCAGGCCGTCTATGGAGGCATAGGCAAATGAGCCGGCAGGCCACAACTCGTGCGCCGCAACAAACTGCCATGCCGCCGAATCTGGCGGGCGGCGTTTTGCAGCGCAAGTGCGCCTGCGGCACGCACACGATTGCCGGCGGCGACTGCGACGCGTGCCAAAAAGAGAACGCTTCAAGCACCCTGCAACGCGCCGCCGTCAATGCCGAGTCGGTCGATGAAGTGCCGGCGATTGTGCATGACGTGTTGCGTTCATCAGGCCAGCCGCTCGATATCGAAACGCGCACGTTGATGGAGCAACGCTTCGGCCATGACTTCAGCCAGGTGCGCGTGCATACGGATGGGCAGGCGGCAGAATCGGCGCGGGCGGTGAATGCGCTGGCCTACACAGTCGGGCGCAATGTGGTGTTCGGCGCGGGCCAGCACGCGCCGCGAACGGAGGCGGGCCGCCGGCTGTTAGCGCACGAGTTGACGCACGTGGCGCAGCAGAGCCATAGCGCAGCGATGCTTCAACCGGCTGCGGTTAATTCGCCTGACGGTGCGGATGAGCGAGAAGCTGAAGCGGTCAGCCAGCAGATCGTCGCGGGCGTGCCATTGACGCTTCCTCATGTCCCTGCTGCATCGCCGTTGCAGCGCAAAATGTTGAACAAGGTAGAGACAGATTTTCAGCCGGGCGCGAAGGCTTGCGTTGTCCATCTACATGGCGAAGAGAAGACTGCTCTGGCAGTCGCCAAAGAGATACGCAGCCGGCGTTGCGTCAATCTAGTTCATCTCGACACCACGCAGCGCTACATCCAATTCGAGATTGATGCCGCAGGGAAAAAGCACATCTGCGAGGCTGACCCCAATCGTGTCTTCAGCGATACGGGACTAAAAAAACATGCGCTCACGGATATGGGCTGCTGTCTGGCGACGGATACAGACTGTCTTGGCTCGGACAAGGCGAGACAGAAGAACCGCACGGATGGGCAGACGGATGTAAAGAATGCGGCGGTCACGGAGATGGATGGGTTCGTGAAAAACGAATGGGGCAAGAAGATCAGCCAGTGCCGTGGCGGACAGGGGCCGTCGGTCACCGACGGGACGCTGCCCCTGCTGGCGATACACAATAACGAAGTGCATAAGGATAAAGATAACAAGCCGGTTTCTTTGATGGAGAGTTATAAGAAGGCGGCAGAGAAGGGTTCAAGAATACCGGATGACCCCGCCAAGGCGGGCAAGAAATTGCCGAACCCTTCGGTTAAAGCGGGCGAAGGCATCAATGACTTTTTCTTCGTGACCGATCCCCAGGACTTCAAGGCGTTGAGCGCAACGCGCACGGTCTTGCTGCAAGCCGACCCGGTTCCGGCATCGGAAGAAGACGGCTCGCTTTCCGTGGCCATGCAGCATCAACGGTTCATCACCGTCGAGAAGGAAGGACGGCAACACGATAAGCCTGTGCCGAAAGGCGGGTTCAAGTATCACGATCAGGTTTACATGAAGAACTACGCGATGGCGGCAGAGGCCCTGGATCAATTCGGCGTTGCCGATGGCCCTTGCCCGCCGGCGGCCAAACAGCGGCCTTCTTATTGGCGTCGGCTCATTGACCAGATCAATGCGCACGAGGAAGAACATGCCAGAGAACAAGCCGTACAACAGGCCGAGAATCTGAAAACCGATGACCCTGTGCTTGATCGGGAACCTCCGCCCGTAGACAAACCCAAGGACTGTCTGTTGTTTGAGTCACAGAGCGAAATCGATGCGCAGAAGATGGCCTGGAAGCAGAAGCTTGGACGTATGCCGCTGGACGACATCATCAGTTGGATTATTGGCGGGCCGAAGGCTCCTCCTAAAGAGGCCAGCCTTGAAGTCGACAAACAGCAAACCTGCATGATCGATGCAATGGCCGCCAAAAAGAAGCTGCCTAAGTTCCGCACAAAATCCGACATCATCCAATCGGGCCTGCGCACTTATGACAAGCAAGAGAAAGATATTTGGATGAAGAAGTTCAAATTCGATTTTGGCAAGTTCGGCCACATTTCGGATGTCGCGCGGGCGAAGTGCGGCACAGACATTGACGCAGCCGATATCGAGTGGCAGCCGAGCAAACCGAATCATAAGAAGTGCTGGGGCTCGCTCACCGGCGAAGAGAAGGAGAAGGAGATTCTCATGACTTCGTCAGCGCCCGGCGTCTCGCGGCATCACGCCGGCACGGACTTCGATTTTGGCCGCAGCGATAAAGACCTTGAGCCTGCGGCGTGGACTAACAAAGGCGATTTCGCAGACGCGCATCGCTGGTTAGTCAGAAACGCTTCGCGCTACGGCTTCATACAACCTTTCATGACCAAAGGCGGCTACGGCAAAGGCTACACGGCAGAACGCTGGCACTGGTCTTACTACCCCATTGCCCAGGCGCTGTTTGAATTCGCCAAGGAGCATCAGGCGGAAATTGACCAGGCGCTGCAAAGCCACTGGCAAGACAAGGGCACAATCAAGCCGGAATATCAGTTCATCTCAAAACATTGGCGCGACTACCTTTTCAATGTCGAGACGAAGCCGCGTTTTTAGAGGACGATGGATGAGTAGCTCACCAACCCATGAAGCCAGGCCCGTGGCGCTACCTCTGCGCGCGTCCACAGGGCTGCTACAACGCAAGTGCGCCTGCGACAACCGCGCGGGCGTCGGCAGTGATTGCGATTCGTGCCAGAAAGAGAACGCTTCAAGCAAGCTGCAACGCGCCGCCGTCAATGCGGAGCCGGTCGCTGAAGTGCCGCCGGTTGTGCTTGACGAGTTGCGCTCGCCAGGTCAGCCGCTCGACCCGGCGAGCCGCGCCTTTTTTGAATCGCGCTTTGGACATGACTTCAGCAGTGTGCGCATACACCAGGGCGCGAAGGCTGATGAATCGGCGCTCGCGGTCAACGCCCTGGCCTACACCGTCGGCAACGATGTGGTGTTTGAAGCTGGACGATACGCGCCGAACACGCGCGACGGCAGAAGGCTGCTGGCGCACGAGCTAACTCATGTCGTGCAACAGCGCAGCGCCTCTAAGGGCATCTCAGGCAAGTTGAAAGTCGGGGCTGTCGACGACGCGAGTGAACGCGCCGCCGATGCGACGGCTCAGGCGATTGATGCGGGCGGAGCGGTCGAAGTCGCTTCCAGCCGCGCCGCCGGAGTTCTGCATCGCCAGCCGGGGCAGAAAGAGCAAGACCCCATGCATCGCGGAGGCATCGAAGATTATCGCCGCAGGCATGGACTGCCGGAAAGCGGGCGCGACGAATCCGGTCAACCCTTTGGGCCTACGGACGCGCAGATCAAGTATCAGACAAAGCCTTCCGTCGAAGACCCCAGCCGGATTCGCATTGCGGCGGTGCCGGATTTTCTGGCCTCGTCGCTGAAAGCGCCGCGCAACGTCCAGGTTCAGGTCAACGACCCACAAGTCGTCAGCCTCAACTGGGAGTTGCACAATCCTGAAAGAGCTACCATCGCCAGGAGTTCAACGACAGCCGCACAGGCCAATGCGACCAAGCAGCCCTTTGTCTTAGAGCCTGCACAATTCAAGGACTTTGTCGCTGGCCAGTATATGCTGTATTGCTACGGGCAAGATCAAAACGGAGACGAGGTCGTTTATGCGCGCAGAGACTTCAACGTCTTGAGCGCCGAGTTGAAGCAGGGCAAAGGGCTCGACACCACCTATGGCAAATTGATCTTTACGAGATATGACCCGTTAGATGCCAATCTTAGTGACGCAAATCCGCACTACGAAGTTTGGGTAGTCCTTGAGTTTCTTCCCAAAGAAAAAGTGGCTTGTGATGACGTGTCGTTTATTCAGGCTGTACAGGGAATTGATCCCGGCGGCCAGAGCCGTATGTCAGCCGTTAATCCCGACATCGCCGCCCGCCAAACCAAGCTGGCATGGGCCATCGATCAAGCAAGGGATGGACGGTCGCCATACTATGATACCCCTCCGAAGAGAGGAGCCAATACTGAAAGCGAGAGATCGAGTTATCCCGGCAAAGGTGGCGCACAACCGTCTAAAGCCAGACTGTTTGATGAGCCCGGCGCGGAGTCCGCGACCGGTAACAAGTCCCTGCCGCCAAGGGTTGCGCGGTTTGAATCCTGCGCCGTCTGTCGGAGCGGCAAAAACATCGGGCAGGTTTACGGCTGCGCCACCTGGGGCTTCACCGCCGATACTTCCTGGCACGTCACGCTGATGCCGCCGGCCTTCCGACAAATGCCTTCGGAGATGTTCATGGAGGCATCGGCTGCCTGGAATGTCTGGCGCAAGACAAAGCCTGCGGGACAACCGACTGATGAAATACCAGGATTGAAGAGTCCTTAAGGACATAGCTGATCGTAGGTAACACGCATGAGCCAGCAGACCGCAAAACAAAGATCGCCGCAAGTTGCGCCATCGCTCACGCAAGGCGTTTTGCAGCGCCAGTGTGCCTGCGGCACGCACACGATAGCCGGCGGCGATTGCGATGCTTGCAACAAGAAGCAAGGTGCGCCGCAATTGCAACGCTCGGCCATAAACGATGAGCCGATCAATCAAGCGCCGCCGATTGTGCAAGATGTGTTGCGCGCATCGGGTCAGCCGCTTGATGAACCGACGCGAGCCTTCTTCGAGCCGCGCTTCGGCCACGACTTCAGTCATGTGCGAGTGCATACCGCCGCACAGGCTGCCGAATCAGCCCGTGCGGTTAACGCCCTGGCCTACACGGTGGGCCGCGACATCGTCTTTGAAGCAGGGCAGTACAATCCTGCTTCAACCTCTGGCCGCCAGTTGTTAGCCCACGAACTGGCCCATGTCGTGCAGCAAAGAAGCGGCGCTGCATCTGATGGCTACACGCTTCTATCAACCGATAACGGTGCAGAGCGCGAGGCAGAAAACGCCGCTCGCTCGGTCGTCAATAATCAGAGACCGCAGCTTAACCAAAGCCTATCGCCAACCCACATTGGCCGTGTGACGAAACCTGGAGCTGAAGCGCCCGCAACCGGGACGGCAGGCACGCCTGGGCCAGCGCCTGCGCCGAATCCTGCGGCAAACCCGAAACCTCAGAAGCTGCGTTTTGACATTCTCGGCGCAGATACTGCACTGGTCAGTTTCCTGGCTAAAGAAGCCGGCCTGTCGCGCAATCCCGATTTGCATGTCTCTTCGCTGGCCGACCTGATTAGCCAGCTTGAATCAAAAACCCCTGCCGGCTCCGGCCAGTGCGTCGAACATATCAGTATCTTCAACCACGGAATGCCCGGATACCAGGCGCTGACCGGCGAGGGTGATAAGAAGGTCGATACGGGCAGCGGCACACCCGGCAAGCTGTCGAAAAGCGGCTTCAAACTCGACTGGCTGTATGATGTGGCCAATCAGGCGACACTGGCGCGCTTGCGCAATGTCTTTTGCTGTGATGCCAATATGTACTGGCTGGGATGTGGCGTCGCCGTCGTGGAGGCCGAAGGCGGCAAGCGCACCGAGAAGGAGTTGAAAGAGTCGGAGTATCGCTACGGGTCACACTACGGTGATCGTTACCGCGACGAGAAGGATGCCGAAAAGCACGGAGCCAATCTCAAGGGCGCAACCTTCGGTCAGGTCATGGTGCAGACATGGGCGGACGCCACTTGCACGACGATTCGCGCGGCGAATGATTTTGTCTACTATCATGCCAATAACCCGACGCAATATTATAAGGTAGGTCACGGCGGCGAATTCTTCGATCTTAAACCAGGCACCGCCGGACAATGCAGTTGTGATCCGGTCAGTGGCCGCATCAAAGGAGGATGGACTCCAGGCCAGGCCATTGATTACGGCGATGCGAAATGGAAGGCCGATCTGGCCAGCTTCAATTCGGCGGTCAAGCCGGCGACAGGCTCGCCGGACGGAACGGCGATTACCAAAACGCTGCTCGCGCTGCTTGCAGACGTGGCGACTGGTTTGACGATTCCCGCAGGGCTTCCCGCCGGCCCTAAAGTCGAACCCTGGGTCAATTCCAAGTCGCTGGATCCTAACTGGACAGCCTACACATATGATCACCTGGTCTTCTGTAATCCGAACGACTGCTGGAAGTGGATAGCCGTCAACCCGCTGATTATTCAGCAAACGCCTTCTTATACGAAGACCATTCTCAATCATGAACTGCAACACGCCTATGACATGAACATCGCGGCGTTTGAATACAAGCTCATCAATGGCCCGCCGCCGACCGCGCCGGCGAAAGCCTGTGAGCCCGGCTACACGCCAACCGCAGGCGACGCTTACGGCAAATACATCCTCGACTTTCGGAACTATTATCGCAGCGGCCTGTCGGATGCGCGCCATCTTGAAATCTACGCCTCGACTGCCGCGCCAAATTTCAACCGCTTCACACCGGAAGAAAAACTGGCGTGGTTCAGTTCCATGCTGACGACGGTGCCTGCGGATATTCCTCCAAGCGAAGCCCTGGCCGGCGAGTCATTGGTCAACCATCTATTTCAGAACCCGCTCCCCCATGAGACAACGATGCGCAGTAAATTCGCCGACGAGATGTTCAAGGTCATCCGCGCCTTCATCTACGGGGATCAGGGAAAGGGAAAAGACCTGGGCAAGGCGAGGACGCTGCTCAATCACTTCAACCCGGTTTGGGACATACATAAGGGTGACCGCGCTTTATTCACTGGAGCCATCCGTGTTGAAAAGTAATGAAAACCATCAACCGGTTAGTAGATAGCTTATGACGAACTTTCCCAACTCACCACGCATACTAAAAGGCGGCCTGGTGTTGATTGACCCGGACACCTCTGTCGTGCAGCGCATCATCGTCTTGCAGTACAACCCCGATACGCTGACGCGCACCTTGCAGGTGCAGGGCGCGGGCGCGGACAGCGGCGATCACCTGGAAGCCCTGCGCCTGAAAGGGCCGCCGGTTGAAACCATCAAGCTCGATGCAGAGATCGATGCGACGGATCAGCTTGAACAGCCGACCCAAGGGCAGAATCAGGTCGCCACCGAACTCGGCATCTATCCACAACTGGCGATGCTGGAAACAATCATCTATCCGACCAGCAGCCATCTGCAATCGACCAACACACTAGCGCAACTGGGAACCATCGAGATCGCCCCGGCGCAAGCGCCGTTGACGCTCTTCGTCTGGAGCCGCACGCGCATCCTGCCCGTGCGCATCACCGATTTCAGCATCACCGAAGAAGCTTTCGATGTCGCGCTCAACCCGATTCGCGCCAAAGTGAGTCTAGGCATGCGCGTGTTGAGCGTCAACGACCTCGGCTTTGACCACAAAGGCGGCAATCTCTTTATGAGCTACCTGCAACAGAAGGAGCAACTGGCGGCGCGGCTGCAAGGCGGGGCGCTCGGCGCGCTAGGCTTGACGGGCATTCCATGACGCGATGGCCTGTGACATCGTGGCAATTGGTTATGAGAAATACATTATGAGCACAAACAACTTTCCCTTCACGAGTCGCTATTTCGGTATCGAGACGGCGCAGTTTGAAACCGCCGACGGCAAGCAGATCGTTTACCTGCGCCGCCGTTTCGTGCCGCCGCCTGAGCGCTTCGCCCTGCTTCAGGAACACCCCGTCAGGCAGGACGAACGCCTCGACAACATCACGGCGCACTATCTGGCCGACCCCGAACAATTCTGGCGCGTCGCCGATGCCAACCGTGCCATGCGCCCGGATGAATTGACGGAAACCATCGGTCGCCGTCTGCGCATCACCTTGCCCGAAGGCATACCGGGAAATCTCGATGCTTAAAGGAATCCACCTGACGTTGATGATCGGCCCTGCCGTGCCCATCCTCGCCCCCTAGGGGGTGCTGGATGCGCTCGAACGTGTTCAGGTCAACAGCGACAAAGACCGCAGCGGCTTCCAGTTGACCTTCAACGTCAGTAAGCAATCGCCGTTGATGACGACGTTGCTGCCCGCAGGCTACTTCGACCCCATGATCACGCGCGTCGTCCTCATCGTCACGCTCAACGGCTTCCCGAATGTCTTGATGGACGGCATCGTCACACAGCAACAGCTTGCGCCGAGCAACGAACCGGGACAGACCAAGCTGACGATCACCGGCGAAGACCTGAGCGTGCTGATGGATGTCATCAAGATCAAACTGCCCATGCCGATGCCGCAGATTGCGCAGATCAACCTGATTCTTGCGAAGTATATGGTGTTCGGCATTGTGCCTATCGTCATTCCGCCGATTGTTCCGTTGATTCAGAATCCGCTGGAAAAATTCGACTTTCAGACGGGAACCGACCGCGAGCATATTCGCAGCATCGCCGCCAACTGCGGCTATGTCTTTTATGTTGAGCCGGGGCCTGCGCCGCTCACCAGCATTGCCTACTTCGGCCCGGATGTCCGCATCCCCATTCCGCAGCCGGCACTCAATATCAATATGGACGCGCACACGAATGTCGAGTCGTTGAGTTTTACGCTCAACGGTCTGGCGAAGAAGATCATCGTCATGACGATTTTCGATCCGATTACCAAGAAGATTCCCATACCGATTCCGTTGCCGAACGTCAGCATCCTGCGTCCGCCGCTCGGCGCGCGGCTGACGCCACCGGCAAAGATTGAATTTCCAGAAGAGTTTGCCATGCTCAAGCCCGATGAAGCGGCGCAAAAAGCGCTGGGGTTGATGTGGGACAACTCCGATGCCGTCAGCGCCTCGGGCTCGCTCGACGTGCTGCGTTACGGCAGAATTTTGCGCTCGCGATTACTGGTCGGCGTGCGCGGCGTAGGGCTGGCTTATGACGGGCTATATTACGTCAACAGCGTCACGCACAACATCAAGCGCGGCGAGTACAAACAGAATTTTTCGCTGTCCAGAGACGGCTTGATCTCGTTGACGCCCCTGGTGCCGACGAGTTCACCCTTACCTTGAAAGTATAGACATGAGCACATCGAAAAGTGAGAAGTATTACGGCAAATATCGCGGCGTCGTGATCAACAACCTGGACCCTTTGCAGTTGGGGCGGTTGATGATCGAGGTGCCGGGCGCTTTGGGATTGCTTCCATCAACCTGGGCAGAGCCTTGCGTGCCGCTGGCCGGTCCCACAGGGCCGCCCATGGGCGTCTATCTGGTTCCTCCCATCGGCGCAGGCGTGTGGGTCGAGTTCGAGCAAGGCGATCCCAGCCGTCCCATCTGGGTGGGCTGTCGCTGGGGAAGCGCAGCGGACATTCCGACGCTGGCGCACGCCGGCTTGCCCATATCGCCGAACATCGTCATGCAGACCGCAGGGCAAAACACGCTGGTCATCAGCGATCTTCCCGGCCCGACCGGCGGCATTATGCTCAAGAGCACGACCGGGGCAACGCTCATCGTCAACGACACAGGCATCTACATTCAGAACGGTAAAGGCGCGAGCCTGATCATGACCGGCCCGACTGTGACGATTAACAACGGCGCGCTGGTCGTCGTCTGAATCAGGCGCGAAGGAGGAAGGGCAATGCCCGGTTTCGTGGTTCATCTCGGCGCGCAAGTCCAGTGCGTGCATCTCGGACAGGCGACGCCTACGGTCGTCAATCCGCGTGTGACGGTGAGCGGTCAGCCGACCGTAACGCCGGCCTCGCCTTATGTGATAGCCGGTTGTCCGTTCAATGTATCGGGTGCGCCCGTGCCCTGTGTCACCGCGCAATGGGTGACTTCGGCGACGCGCGTCACCTCAAACGGACAGCCGTTGATCTTGCTCGACAGCCAGGCGGTCTGCGCGCCAAACGGCACGCCGCTGCTAATTCTGGTGACGCAAACGCGCGTCACGGCGATGTAAGTAAAATGATAAATGATAAATGATGAATGATGAACTAAAGAGGAAAAGGAAGCCGGATTAAATAGATAATCCCCTGCCTTAATTCATCATTCATCATTCTGCATTCATCATTTCCTCTTGAGGTTCTATGAACATAGACTTCCCGTTTCATTTCGACAGTCGCGGGCGCACGGCGACGGCTGGTGATGAAGATCATATACGCGAGATGATCGAACAACTGCTC
>JBBWZK010000064.1:0-6632 GCA_039648975.1 Blastocatellia bacterium | reverse complement strand
GCCCGCGACTTTGGAGAGATGATTTGACGGGAGCTTGAAGATTCGTCTCGCCGTTGCTTTATTGACCCGGCGCAGGTTTATCGTTGGCCACTCCCCACATCTGTGTCTTGATAGAGCCGTTGGAGCTATTGATAATCCGCCAGCTTCCATCACTGGGTCGCCAGATGGCAAAATCGATCTTGTTGTCGCCGTCAAAGTCCGCAGGCACAGGGATGTCTGTGCTGACGCCCCAGCCTTGCGACATACTGCCGCCGGTCGAACTGTTGATGACGTACCAGACGCCGTTCGAGGGCCGCCATACCGCCAGGTCGGCTTTGCCATCGCCGTCATAGTCTGCCGGCACGGGCTTATCGCCGCTCGTGCCCCACGCCTGAGCCTTGATAGAGCCGTTGGAGCTTTGCAGTATCCACCAGCTTCCATCGCTGGGCCGCCAGATGGCTACATCGG
This sequence comes from Blastocatellia bacterium, assembly GCA_039648975.1. Classification (GTDB taxonomy): domain Bacteria; phylum Acidobacteriota; class Blastocatellia; order UBA7656; family UBA7656; genus DATENM01. Next base: position 6,185 of record JBBWZK010000064.1, on the reverse strand, counting down.
TCTTGCCGTCGCCATCATAATCTGCCGGCACAGGCATATCATTCGTCAGGCCCCAGCCCTGAATCGTATTGCCGCCGGTCGAACTGTTGATGATGTACCAGGTGCCATTGCCTGGGCGATAGACCGCGACATCGGCTTTGCCGTCGCCGTCATAGTCTGCCGGCATGGGCTTATCGCCGCTCGTGCCCCACTGTTGGCTTATGACCGCTCCATTGGAGCTATTCATAATCCACCATTGCCCCGTCGATGGTCGCCAGATGGCTACGTCGGTCTTGCCGTCGCCATCGTAGTCCGCGGGCACAGGGATGTCTGTGCTGACGCCCCAGCCTTGCGACATACTGCCGCCGGTCGAACTGTTGATGACGTACCAGACGCCGTTCGAGGGCCGCCATACCGCGATGTCGGCTTTGAAGTCCTTGTCAAAGTCGTAGGCGGTCTTTTGCGTTGAAGCCGAAACCACGATGGCGCGGTTAGTCGATGCGGTGCCGAAATAGCCTACGCTGTCTTGAGCCATCTTCCACTGGAAGTTGTACGTGCTTGGCGATGATGGCGCCGTGATGTTGAACGTGAACACGCCGTTTGCGCCGGGTGCGACGGCTGAAGCCAGATTGACGCGATTCAATCCCCAGGTAGTATTGTCCTGCGGGTTCTGCGAGCCTAAATAGTAGCTGCCTGCGGCCCACGTCGTTGTCCCGCTATTGTTCATCGTCACGGTGACTGAACTGGTCTGGCCTGTGTGCAAGGTGTTTGGTGCCGTCTGCGAGACGAACGTCGCGTTGTTGGTCGGCGGCGGCGGGCTGCCGACTTGAATGGCAACGTTGGTCGACTTCGCTCCGAAGAAAGCGGTTGTGCCATCGTTACGATACAACTGCCACTGGAAGTTATACGTGCCGGCAGAAGCAGGCGCGGTGGCCTGGAAGGAGATGGAAAGCTGCTGGCCCGAAGCTGTGGGCAGCAGGACATCGAGCAGCAGGCTGTTGCCTCCCCAGGTCGAATTCAACGCAGGGTTCTGTGAAGCGAGAAAATAGATGCCGCCTTCATTCCAGTCTGCCGTGCCGGTATTCAAGAAGGTGATGGTGGCGCTGAACACCTGGCCCGGACTTAAGGTGGCCGGCACGCTTTGTGATACAAATGACGAATTGTAAGTGCCGCCGCCGCCCGCAGCGTTGACAGTGATCGATAGCGCTTTTGTGGCGGTGGCCGCAGGCGCTGCCGAGTCCTGCACCTGTACGGTGAAGTTGGCGGTCGCGGCTGTGGTCGGTGTGCCGGTGATCGCGCCGGTGTTGGCATTCAGCGACAGGCCCGCCGGCAGCGCGCCGCTCGTCAGGCTCCATGAGTAAGGCGGCGTGCCGCCGTTTGCCTGCAAGGTTGCCGTATAAGCGGTGCTGACCGTGCCGTTCGCGAGCGAGGTCGTTGTGACGCTCAACCCCGTGCCGCCGCCCGTGCCGGGATAGATGGTCGTGATGCCGGCCATGTCATCCGGCTTGACGGTGGCGCAACGGCCATCGAAATGCGCAAAGGCGTACATGGTCGCGGTCGAATCGGTCGTGTGGCCGAGTCCCATCGCGTGACCCATTTCGTGTGTGGCGATCTCCTGCACGTTGCAGTGATTACCGAACGAGCAGCTTGCATAAGGATTGAACGAGACGAAACCGGCGGTCGCTTGCAGATAGGTGACACCGCCGATCACTTTCGAATTGCCCGTCCAGCCCAGACCGCCAAGCGCCAGGATACCTGAACAGCCTGAACCCGCCGACCAGCGGCCATCGCAGGCATTGAACAGAATAAGATTCAAGCCGATGGCTTCGCGGCAAGCCGTGGTCGAGCCGCCGTTGATGATACGCAGTGCCGTGCCGGGAACATTACTCCAGGCGTTCATCGCCGCCGTGATGTCGTCCATGATTTGCGCATTCGGCGCTTGATCGGGATTCACCAGAAACGTGACCGGCAGGTTGCTATCGGGCTCGAACCAGCGCGGATGCTGGCTGCTGATATACACCCATTCTGGATGAATGTCGCCGTGCCCGGCGATCTTCTTGTATTCAGCGGGCCGCGCATTCAAAGGGATGCCGGCGTAATAGGTCTGCTGAAATTGCTCGGAGCGCTCCAGGTTCGCCGCCAGCCGCTCGCGCACCATTGCGAGATAGCTGTTCAACTCCATGCGATCCGTGATCGTGCGCGCCGGCTCATGGTTGAGCGACAGCGGACGCAGCAGAGAAGTGTTTTCGTCCGACTCGCCGCGCTGGACGTATTCGTGGCCGCTGGCGTCATCTGTAACGATGGTGAATTTGCCAAGCACCATCTGATAGGTGCGCAGGCTGCCGTCTTTCCACGTATCGAGATAGAGCAGGACGCGCTCGTCGCGCTTGAACTGCGGGTTGCCCCAGATCGTCAGGCCGCGATTGCCGACCTGGCCGCCCAACTCTTTCAGGACGATGCGGCGCGTGGTGATCTCGCCTTTGAGAACTTGCTGAACCTTGACGGTGATGTAGGTATAAATGCGATCCTGTTGGTCATCGAAGCTGCTTTCGATGGCGAGGACTTTGCCGACGACGATGGCGCGTGCGCCAATGCCTATCTCATCATCGGACATGGGCACGATGGTAGTTGCTGAAGCAATCTGCGCCGCTGTAAGTAAACCGAAGATCAGGACGAAGAATTTCAACCATGCGGGTCTTAAAAAGCGTGTCATACTTGCCTCCACAAATGGGACTCCTGAGAAGACGAAATGGCGCAAGCTGGTAAACTGCGGGACATATCGCGTTCCCACCTGCCGGACGGCTCAACGAGCCAGGTCTCGGCAGCGCTTCAGTCTGAGGCAGTTGCTGCTTGACGATCAAACGTTCTGTACTACAGGGGCTTGCTTGCAAAGGGCCGGGCAAGGGCCATAACTATAAACCGACCCGAAACTCGAAATGCTACAAAATGAGGTCGCTTAATTTATCTTTGACCAGGGGCTAATCCAATTTCAATGGCGCTAGTAAACCACAGGCGCACACCTTTGTCAAACGCTAGAACAAAGCAATATCCAGGCCAGCCGCGATAGCCATCCATGCCGACTGTGCAACTTGGCGCAAATCCAACAAAAGTCGCTAATGTCTCACCTTATCAGGTAAAACAAGGCAGCCTGCGAACGAGTGCGAAAGCCGTGGCGCTCAAGCTTAAAATCGTCAGAGGCGTTTTGCCCTGCGTGGTTTGCGACAAATTGTGGCACTTGTCAACGACAGTTTCCTGCATCTTCGATGAAGGCAAAAGGTAGACGCGACGCGGCGACACGGCGACGCGGCGACGCGGCGAGTGGGAGAGGCAGCGTCAGATACTCTGATCGATTCTGTCGCCGCGTCGCCGTGTCGCCGTGTCGCCGTGTCGCCGCATCGTCTTCCTGCCCGCCAAGGGCGGATTGACTTTGTCGCCGCCGCGCTTTTACACTCGCCTACGCAAGCGCGGCGGCCTGCGCGCTACGCATCGCGATCTCATGAAGCTTTCCGTCGTCATCCCGATTTTCAACGAAGCGGCCACGGTCGCCGAAATCATCCGTCGCGTCCAGGCGATTGATCTGGCCAAAGAGATTCTCATCGTTGACGACGGGTCGACCGACGGCACGCGCGACGTTCTCGCGCAACTGGCTGGCCAACACGACAACCTGCGCATCTTTCTGCAACCGCGCAACCAGGGCAAAGGCGCAGCCCTGCGGCGCGGCTTTCAGGAAGCCACAGGCGATTATGTGCTGGTGCAGGACGCCGATCTCGAATACGACCCGACGGATTATCCGGTGTTGTTGAAGCCGCTAATGGACGGCAAAGCCGATGTGGTTTACGGCTCGCGCTTTCTGACGACGAAAGAACATCGCGTCTTGTTCTTCTGGCACTCGGTCGGCAACCATCTGCTGACGTTGATCTCGAATATGTTTACCAACTTGAACATGACGGATATGGAGACGGGCTACAAAGTTTTTCGGCGCGAGGTGATTCAAGCGATACGGCTGGAGCAGAATCGTTTCGGCTTTGAGCCGGAAGTGACCGTGAAGATCGCCCGCATGGGCGTGCGCATTTATGAGGTGGGCATTTCGTATTCCGGGCGAACCTACGAGGAGGGCAAGAAGATCGGCTGGCGAGACGGCGTCAAAGCGTTGTGGTGCATCCTGAAATACTCGATCAAAACGCCGCACACGAAATTTCAGGTGACGGCGCAGAAAGCCCAGCCGGTCGACCGCGTCTTCGATCATTCATAGCATGACTGGCTTGTTGACCCGTATCGCTAAACTCGCATTGCGCACGCTGCCGGTTTATCCGGCAGCCGATTATCTGCCGCTTGAGCAACTGACGCTGGAGAGCGGGCGGCGGCAGGCGAAGGTCTCTTACGAAGATGAACAGCAGGGCGGCCTGCTGCGCTTCTTTGCAGGCAAGATCAAGCTTGAATGCGGCAGGGCGCTCGATCTCGGCTCCGGCTTCGGCGGCAGAACGATTGCGTTTCAGCGCGCCACCGGCGGCGAAGTCGTCGGACTGGAGATTGACGAACGCATGGCGCAGCCTTCGCTGGCCTTTGCTCGTGAGATGCACAACGACGGCGTCTCATTTGTCGTCGGCCTGGCCGAGGCGCTGCCGTTTGCCGATGATAGTTTCGATCTCGTCTTTTCTTACGATGTGATGGAGCACGTTGCCGACCCGGAGCAGACGCTGCGGTCTGCGTATCGCGTGCTCAGACCGGGCGGCTGCTTGCTGCTCGTCTTTCCGCCATATTTTCATCCGACCGGCGCGCACCTCGAAGGCTACGTGTCGCGCCTGCCTTATGCGAATCTATTATTTCCTGCGAGTGTCCTGCGGCGCGCGATTGATGAAATTATCGCCGAGCGCAACGACGGCTATCACCCGCAGCCTTTGCGGCCCGGCGACAAGCTCTATGGCTTGAACGGCACGACGATTCGTCGGTTCGAGCAGTTGTTGCAAGGCTCCGGTTTTGAAGTCGACAGGCTTGAGTTGCTGCCGCTGATGAGCAAAGCGAATCGCAAGTATGAAGCGTGGCGGATGCGCTACTACGCATGGATGTTTCGCCTGCTGCCGCGCCTGCCTGTGCTGCGCGAACTCTTCACGCACCGCATCGTCGCGGCGTTGCGCAAGCCGCCGGTCGTTTAACTAATCGATGTAGCGCAAGCTAACCGCCTTGCGCTACATCTGATCCTTGAAACAGTAGAAGTGATGATGGCCTGTGCGAAAGATGCTGAGCAGCAGCGCCACCGTTTCGCGCCGCTGTTTAGGTGGGAAACGCTGAAACAGGTCTTCTTTGATCGCGCTCGGATCGAGCCGCAGTTCTTTGTAGCTGGCCACCGCGCCGTCGCCGTTGCGGTAAACCGTTCCGTAAGTCGGATCATAAACATGCCACGCGCCGCCGTAGAAGACTTCGACGACCGCGTGCGTGCCGGGCGGACTCTGGCCATTGCTCAGGTGTATCTCGCGCACCTTGTAGTGGCCGCTTGCGAGCAACGTCGCCATCGCCGTGCTCAGATGCCCGCAATACTGCGAGCCGGTTTCAAGGATGCGGCGCGGCGAGCCTATGTCCCATTGCGTCTCGTTATAATTGAGCTTCGTAGCGATATAATCGTTAACCGCGCTGACAATCGCTTCATCCGTCTGCTTGCCTGCCGTGAGTTGCGCGTAGAGATCGCCATAGAACGCGCCGTTCGCCGCATCATATTTCTCATACGAAATAGTCGTGACGCCGGGCAGGTCGCGCAAATCCACGGTCTTGCCGGAATCAAACGACAGGTTGCCGACATTGATGATGCTGCCGCCGGAGAGCGCTTGCGGCAAAGTTGTGGAGATTACTTTTCCGGTTTGCCCGTCGGTCGACAGGATGAGGTTATAGCGCGCGCCCGGATACCATGTCACGTCGAGCAGCAGGAATTGGCCGCCGCTGTCGGCGAGCGCCGCCCAGCCTGAGCGCGAATCGAGCGCCTGAATCTGCGCGCCGGCGATACCGAGATTGCCGGCGAGCGAAACCAGTTGCGGCGGGTGGCCGCGCCATCTGGCCAAAGTCATTTCGGTTTTTATACGGACGCGGTGCGCTTGATGGCGGAGCTTCGCAGAAAAGAGCAGGCCGGCAAGCAACGCCAGCAGCAGCGCAGACAGACAGATGAGAGCGATGCGTTTACTTCGTGAAAGCGTCATAAGAGGTTGCGGCAATCAGGC
>JBBWZK010000023.1:0-7110 GCA_039648975.1 Blastocatellia bacterium | reverse complement strand
GCGTCGCCGTGTCGCTTCTGCTTTTTGCCTGTTGCCTGTTGCCTGGTGAAGCGCAGGCGCAACGCGCCGCCGCGCCGCGGGCGGCGCAGGTGCCGGGCGCGGCAGAGTTGAGTCCGGCGGCAAATGCGGCGCTCGACACGGCGGTGGCGGCGCTCGAAGCCAATGCCCTGGTTGATGCCGAACGCTCGGCGCGCGCCGCCGTGCAGGCTGCGCCGCGCTCGGCCATCACGCACAACGTTCTCGGCATCGTGCTGGATCGCGCGGGCCGCACAGAGCAGGCGTTTGCGGAATTCAATCAGGCGATCAAGCTCGATACGAATTTCGTCAGCCCCCACAACAATCTCGGTCGCATGCTGGCCGAGCACGGCAAGACCGCTGAAGCCATCGCTGAGTTCGAGCGCGTCTTGAAGCTCGATCCACACCATGTGCAGGCGCACTACAACCTCGGCGCGCTCTATGGCGATGCCGGCGAATACGTCAAAGCCGCCAACCACTTCGCGACGGCGCTCGCTGCCGCGCCCAATGATCCGCAACTGGCGCTCGCTTTTTTGAATGTCGCTTATCGCGCTGACCGTGCTAAAGAAGCCGATGCGGCTGCCGATCTCGTCGAACAACTGGTTGGTTCAGACCCGCGCGCCCTATTCACGCTCGGCACGGCACTGGCGCAGAACAAGCAATACGAGCGCGCCGCTCGCCTTTTCAAGCGCGTCAACGACGCGCTGCCGCGCACCTTTGAAGTGCTCTACAACCTCGGCATCGCGCTTTATAATCTGGATCACAATGACGAAGCGGCGCGCTTTCTGGCCGAAGCCGCCGATCTCAATCCCGCGCCGGCAGAAACTCACTTTCGTCTCGGACTGATTGCCAGCGCGCGCAACGACCACGCCAACGCCGTCGAAGAGTTCAAGCACGCCCTCGAACGCGAGGCGAGTAATGGCTATTATCAGTATCTGCTGGCGCGCGAGTTTTCGCGCGCCGGTTACTGGGACGGCGCGATTAGCGAATACACTCGCGCGATGGAGATTGACCCGAAGCAGGTGGCCTATGTGTTTGGGCGCGCCAACGTCAATTATCGCAAAGGCGAATGGGCGGCGGCGGCGGCGGACTTCGACGCGGCGGCGGCGCTCGATCCGAGCCTCGAAAACATCGGCTACCTGCGCGGCTACACGCACCGCGCCGCCGGCAACTTTGATCGCGCACGCCAGTTGCTCGAAGAGTTTCTGGCGACGCATCCCGATCACGTCGACGCGCTGGCCAGCCTCGGTTATGTCGCCATCGAACAGGGGCGGCTTGAAGACGCCGAAGCGCCGCTCAAGCGCGCCTTGACGCTCGCGCCCGACGAAGTGCCTGTGCTTTACGATTACGCGCGGCTGGCCGTTAAGCGGCGCGATTACGCTGAAGCCGTCGTCCGCCTCAACCGCGTCATTGAAAAATACCCGGCGGCGACGCAGGCGCATTATCAACTCTTTTTGGCCTACACGCGTTTGAAGCAGCCCGAAAAAGCGCAACTCGCGCTTGTCGAATTCAAGCGCCTGGAAACGCTCGAAAAACAGGTGCAGCAGGAGCGCACCATCGACGAGCGGCTGCGCACACAGCAGATGCTCGGCCAGCCGCCGCAGTAGCATCAACACAAGGATCATATGGGAAGTCTTAATCATTCCGTTTATGTCGCATTGATGACCCTCTTGTTTTGGGCCGGCTTGACCGGCGCAGGGCTGGCCCAGGATGAGTGGTTGAACAAGCCGTTCGAGCAATGGTCGAAAGCCGATGCGCAGAAACTGTTGACCGATTCGCCGTGGGCGCGGACGCAGGAAGCGCGCCTCGACTTCGGCTCTGAGGTGCGGCGGATCGCCGGTGCGCCGACGACCAGCAGCGGCCACCAGAGCCTGGAGATGGGCGGCGCCAACATCGCGGTCGATTATCGCGTGACGCTGCGGCTGCGCTCGGCCTTGCCGATTCGCCGTGCGCTGGTTCGCGTGAAGCAGATCGAAGCGAAGTACGACCAGATGAGCGCCAAAGAGCGCGCCGCTTTTGATGAGAAGATGAAGGGGCTGCTCGATTGCCCGGCCTGCGCGCAGAATTACGTCGTCACGCTCAGTTGCAAGTCGACGAATTATCCGGGGGCTGATGCCTTGTATGACGGACTGCGCGGCGCGACGCTGCCGGGACTGAAGCCCTACGTGCATCTCGAAAATGATCGCGGCGAGCGGCGCGATCTGATTCACTTCGTCGCACCGCGTGCGCCCGGCGAAGAGACGATCTTTTTCTTTCCGCGCTTTGACGATGAAGACCGCCCGCTGATCACGCCCAAGACGAAGAAGCTCTATTTTCGTTTGAGCGACAACAACGCCAAGGCGATCACCAATTTTGAATTGGATGTTGCCAAGCTGCTGCTCAACGGTGAACTCGCCTTTTGAGCAGAAAGAACTGAGAGTGATGCAGAAAGCCAGGCGCACATTCATCTTGCGATTAGCTATTGCGGTGATGATGTGCAGCGGGTCGGCCTTGGCGCAGAGCGCGCCGGAAGTGTTGAAAGTCGAGCCGCCCAACTGGTGGGCCGGCCACACCATCAATCCTGTGCGCTTGCTCGTGCGCGGGCGCAATCTCGCGGGCGCGCGAGTCACGGCAACGCGCAGCCAAGCCGCGCCTTCGGCGGTCATCGTCAATCCGGCGGGCACTTATCTATTCGTCAGCCTCCAGATCAATCCGGCGGCGCGACCGGGCGAGTATCCGCTGACGATTGAAACGCCTGTCGGCAAAGCGACAATCCCTTTTCGATTGCTTGAGCCGCTCGATGCGACAACGCATTTTCAGGGGATTAATCAAGACGATGTGATCTATCTGATTCTGCCTGATCGCTTCAGCAACGGCGAGGCCGCCAACGATGCGCCGCTGGATGCGCCGCCGGCGGCGAATGATCGCCGGAATGCGCGCGCTTATCATGGCGGCGACCTGCGCGGCATCATCAATCATTTGCCGTATCTGAAAGAACTGGGGGTCACGGCGCTGTGGCTGACGCCCTGGGTCGACAACTGGAACGGCGTGCAGACGTGCGACAAGCCCTGGTGTCCGAGCACCTATTATCACGGCTATCACACGATTGATTATTACGGCATCGAAGATCGCTTCGGCACGATGGAGACGTTGCGCGAACTGGTCGAGCGTGCCCACGCGCTCGGCCTCAAAGTGATACAGGATCAAGTAGCGAATCACATCGGCTCGCGCCACCCGTGGGCCAGCGACCCGCCACTCGATAACTGGTTTCACGGCGACATGCAACATCATCTGCTGAACGAGTTTCGCGGCGATCTGTTACTTTCGCCACATGCAACAGTGGAGGCGCGACGCCGCACGCTCGACGGTTGGTTCTCCGGCGATATGCCGGACATGAATCAGGACGAGCCGGAAGTCGCGCGCTATGAGATTCAAAACGCGCTGTGGTGGATTGGCGTCACAGGCCTTGACGGCATACGCCAGGACACGATTCAGTATATGCCGCGCGCCTTCATACGCGATTTGAATGCCGCCTTGCATCGCCAGTATCCGCGGATGTGGATGGTCGGCGAAGTCTTTGACCGCGACCCGGCGCACACGGCCTTCTTTCTGGGCGGACGCGCCGGCTGGGATCAAGTAGACACGCAGCTTGACGCGGTCTTCGATTTTCCTTTGTGGCAAACCTCACTCGACGTTTTTACCGGCAAAAAACCTGTGCGCGCCCTGCGCGATGTGCTGAAGTACGATGGCCTTTATCCGGATGCCGCACGGCTGGTGACGATGGCGGGCAATCACGACGTGCGGCGATTCCCATCGCTTGAAGGCGCAACCGTCGAAGGCCAGATGCTGCACGTTGCCTTCACGCTGACGGTCAGAGGCACGCCGCAGCTTTACTATGGCGATGAGATCGGCCTGAGCGGCGCGGACGATCCCGACAACCGGCGCGATTTTCCCGGCGGCTGGCCGGGCGATCAGCGCAATGCCTTTGCTGCCAGCGGGCGCACCGCCAGTGAGCAGCAGATGTACGAATGGACGCGCGACTGGATTCGTCTGCGGCGCGAGCACGCGGCGGTGCGGCGCGGCGAGTTGATCGATCTGGCGTTCAATGACGACGTGTACGTTTACGGGCGCAAGCTCGACCGTGAGATCCTCATCATCGGCATCAATCGCGCCGCCGAAGCAAAAACCGTGACGGCTCCGGCAGCATATCTGGAACTGGCCGACGGCGCGCGCGGCGTGCCGCTGCTTGGCGCGAAAGAAGGATTGGCGATTTCATCAGGCGTGTTATCGTTGACGCTGCCGCCGCGCACCGCAGTGGCATACAAGGTCGCCAAAGAATAATGAAAGCCACAGAGTCACAGAGTTACAGGGAGAATTTTTTCACGTTTTACCGATTGTTATTAACCAGGACTGACATACTGGTGGATGATTTCTTTGCCGCTACGCGGCGAAGAAGTTCCCCGTGCGGACAGTCAACTCTTGTGTGTTGTGCGGTCAAAGGCGACATGAATCGAAACTTGTATGACTCTGTGACTCCGTGGCAAACAATCTGGTTTCGACTGACGAATATGAGATACACGAAGCGATTGTTTCATGCTGCTCTGCTCATCGCGGTGCTGCTTTTCATTTGCTCTGCCGCCCTGGCGCAGAGCGCGCCTGAAGTGTCGAAGGTCGAGCCGCCGAACTGGTGGCCGCGCCATTCGATCAACCCTGTGCGCCTGATGATTCGCGGGCGCAACCTCGCGGGCGCAAGCGTCACGGCGCAGGGCGTCGGCCTGCACATCACCAGTCCCGTCAAAGTCAACCAGCGCGGCACCTATCTTTTTGTTGATGTAAGCATCGCTACAAACGCGCCGCCGGGCGTGCGCCAGCTTCGAATCACGACGGCGCAGGGCAGCGCCGCTGCGGCGTTTGAAATCCTCGCGCCGCTTGCACGCGCCGGGCGCTTTCAAGGTCTGACGACCGATGACGTGTTGTATCTCATCATGCCCGACCGCTTCAGCAACGGCGATCCGGCGAACGACGACCCGCCAAAATCAAAGGGGCTGTTTGATCGCGCCAAGGGCCGCAGCTATCACGGCGGCGACCTGCGCGGCATCATCAACCGCCTGCCTTATCTGAAAGAGCTAGGCGTCACCGCCCTGTGGCTCAATCCGTGGTACGACAACACCGACCGGCCCGATGAAAAAGAGGTTTACGATGGTCAGACGACGACCGGCTATCACGGCTATGGCGCGATTGATTTCTACAGCGTAGACGAACACCTCGGCGACCTGGCGACGCTGCGCGAACTAGTCGACAAAGCGCACGCGCTCGGCATCAAGATCGTGCAGGACGAGGTCGCCAATCACACAGGCCCCTATCATCCGTGGGTCAAAGATTCGCCGACGCCGACCTGGTACAACGGCACCGAAGATCATCACATCAACGAGACCTGGCAGACCTGGACGCTCAAAGATCAGCACGCGACGGCGAACGTCACACGGGCGGTGCTCGACGGCTGGTTCATCAACATCCTGCCCGACCTGAATCAGAATGACCCGGAGACGCGCCGCTACCTCATTCAAAATACGCTGTGGTGGGCGGGCATCAGTGGGCTCGACGCGATACGCCAGGACACGCTGCCTTATGTGTCGCGCGATTTCTGGCGCGACTGGATGGCGGCCATCAAGCGCGAGTACCCGCGAATGAACGTCATCGGCGAAACCTTTGACGGCAACCCTGCGCAGGTGGCCTTCTTTCAAGGCGGTAGAAAGCAATGGGACGGCATCGATTCAGGGATCGATAGCGAATTCGATTTCCCGATCTTCTATGCCATCCGCGATGCCTTCATCAGAAACCAGCCGATGATCAGGCTCGCCGAAGTTCTGGCGCACGATCATCTCTACGCAAACGCCGATCTGCTGGTGACTTTTTTAGGATTGCACGATGTGGCGCGATTTCTGGGCGAGCCGGGTGCGACGCGCGAAGGCTTGATGCTGGCGCTGACATTCTTGATGACGACGCGCGGCATTCCGCTGATTTACTACGGCGACGAGATCGCGCTTGCGGGCGCGGGTGACCCGGATAACCGCCGAGACTTTCCCGGCGGCTGGCCGGGCGATCAGCATAATGCGTTTACCAACGAAGGCCGCACGAAAGAGGAGCGCAAAGTCTTCGACCACTTGCGCCGCGTCATCGAGTTGCGCCGCGTGCTTGCGCCTTTGCGTCGCGGCAAGCTGCTGACGCTCAGTGTCGACGATCAGCATTATGCGTTTGCGCGCGCGACGACGACTGAAGCGGCCATCGTCGTCTTCAACAACGCGAAGCAGGATAAAACGATTGAGTTCGACATCACGCCGATCAACGTCTCAGCCAATGCGAGTTTCACTGATCGCCTGGGCGCGGCGCGCGAGATACGCCTGCAAGGGACGATGCTGCAGGTTGTGTTGCCGGCGCGTTCGGCGAGCGTCATCACGGTGAAATGAAATGTAGCGCAAGCTGTCAGCTTGCGCCGTAAATGGATTCAAACAGAATACGGCGCGAGAAAGGGGCGATTTCCGTATGAACAAACCGCGTTTGAGTTTCTGGCAAATCTGGAACATGAGCTTCGGCTTTCTCGGCATACAGTTCGGCTGGGCGTTGCAACTCGGCAACATGAGCGCGATATACGAACGGCTCGGCGCAAAGCCGGAAGATATTCCGATCCTGTGGCTGGCCGCGCCGCTAACCGGACTGATCATCCAGCCGATCATCGGCTCAATGAGCGACCGCACGTGGAACCGGCTGGGCCGCCGCCGCCCTTACTTTCTCGTCGGCGCGATTTTGGCCAGCGTCGCGCTGTTCATCATGCCGACTTCATCATCGCTATGGATGGCTGCCGGGCTGCTGTGGATTTTGGACGCCAGCATCTTCATCAGTATGGAGCGGTTCCGCGCTTTTGTCGCCGACAAATTGAATACCGAGCAGCGCACCGCAGGCTTCGTGATGCAGAGCTTTTTCATCGGCCTGGGCGCGACGTTCGCCGGCTGGCTGCCGATCCTGTTCAGCAAGTACGGCGTGACGGGTTCGACGGCGAGCGGCATCCCGCTGACGGTGAAGTACGCGTTTCAAATCGGCGCGGTCGCTTTTCTGGTC
>JBBWZK010000471.1:0-10505 GCA_039648975.1 Blastocatellia bacterium | reverse complement strand
CTATAAACCAGTCGGCATTGCTGTGCAGCCCGATGAATCAGGCTACACAGCTAACGATGATTTGAGTAAGAACTTATACCCGCGCTCGCAGGCATGTCCTCACGGCTCTTTCATCTTCTGAATCTCGCGCTTGAGCAAGGCGAAGTCCTCACGGACTTTCTCAGCCAGGTCTTCTCTGTAAAAGCGCACTGCCGGATGATAACCCACAATGTAGCGGCGGCCTTCGTGTTCGATGACGCGACCGCGCGCTTCGTTGACGCTCTTGACGCCGAGCAGCTTTTTCGCGGCGACCCCGCCGAGCAGCATAATCAACTTCGGGTTGATCAGTTCGATCTGCTCGAACAAATAGTTGGCCGTGCATGTGTCAACTTCGAGTTTCCTCGGCGTGCGATTCTTCGGCGGGCGGCACTTAGCTGTGTTGGTGACAAAGCAATCGTCGCGATCAATGCCCGTGCCTTCAAGCACAGAGTTGAGAAACTTGCCTGACGCGCCGACAAACGGATGGCCCGTGAGGTCTTCATCCTTGCCTGGGGCTTCGCCGATAATCATCAGCCTGGCCGTCGGCGGGCCATCGCCCGGCACCGCGTTCGTCCGCGAAACGTGCAGCGGGCATTTCACACAGACACGAATCTCGGCAGCCAGTTCTTCGAGCCGTTGCGCGCCCTTTGATTTTGCATTTGATTTTGCCATAACGCGCCTCCTTCGATGATTGAATGATAAAGCAATTCGCGGGCAACTCGTTCGCCTGCCGAAGACACGATATTGCCGGGATCGACCCGCCAGTTGTGCGCTGCCCATTCGGCATTGCCCGACAGCGTGGCGCATAGTAATCTTTAATTTCAGAGAGCATTCATAGCCGTATGGAACCTGCGCTTCAACCGAAATGCGACCCATTCGGATATTTTATTACTCCTGGCAATTCGGAAGCCGAAATGTTGGGAGTGGACAGAATTGATGCAAACCGTAATGATTGTTGAGACGCCTGACCAGACCACCGCCGATCATCCAGCGCTTGAAGCCCCTCCAACTGATCGCAAGACGCGCCGCTCGCTGCCAGGGATTCTCCAAACGCAGTTCGAAGCGTTGCAGGTTTATCACCGCGAGGTGATGGAGAATGACGACCCCGAAGCGATACATAAAATGCGCGTGACCACCAGGCGGGCACAGGCGGCGCTTGATCTGCTCAATGGCCAGCTCGACATCGCGCCGGTAAAGAATCGCTTGCGGCGGTGGCGGCGCGAATTATCGCGCGTCCGCAACTACGACGTTTTCTTGAAGCTGCTTGAAAAAGAAGCGGCTGCGGGGCGCGCCGGCAATCGCCAACCGTTCGAGTTGGTGCGCGCTGTGCTGCAACAGCGCCGTGCCCATACCGCCGCCAAAGTCCGCCAGTACCTGCTGGACAAAAGTGTCAGCCGACTCGCTGCGAGGATCGGCCTGCGACTGCTGGAAGAGGCCCCCATCCCAACCAACGGGCAGGCGAATGAGACGGATGTTACAGAAGATTGCAAGCCTTCGCCGGCCAGCAAATCCACCCTGTTCGTTGATGAAGTGCAACTGGCCAGCCACACCGCCGACCGCCTTGATCAGCGCGTCGCCGAGTTTCTGGCGCTCGCCGCGCAATCGCATCCGGCAACCGAAGCCGCCGAGTTGCACGAACTGCGAATCGCCGCCAAGCGCATTCGCTATCTTTTCGAGATCATCTCGGAGATGGGCTATGGCGATGCGACGCGGGCGCTCGCCTGGCTGCGCACCTTGCAGGATCGCATAGGCGACTGGCACGACCTGGAATCGCTCGAACAGGAGATCATTGAGATCGTTTCGCAGCGCGATTTTCTGAAAGAACATCTACTCGTCAGCAGCCGCATGCTTCAGGTCGCAGCGCATCTGCAAAAGAAGAAAGAGCGACTGGTAGCCAAGGTCTTTCCGGTGCAGGTGCCGCAGAATCTCCTGGCGACTTCGCAGCGCCTGTCGAAAGCTCTGCGGCGACGCATCCCACGCAAGAAACCTTCAATCATCGAAGCCCTCAGTGAAAGCCACAGCGATTCGCAAACTTCGGTTGAGTTGCAAGCGAACGAGCTATAGCCTGAAGCGGCTTCCCTGTAGCGCAATCTGTTAGATTGCGCCGCGACTCGCGCAAGCTAACCGCCTTGTGTTACTCCCAACTAGCCGCGCAGTTCTTCAAGCGCGCGTGTGACGAACGGGCGAGCCATCTGCTTGCGCCAGCCCATCACAAAATCGGTGTTATCCAACGGGCGCGCTTTCAAATAAGCGGCTTCGGCAGCTGCGGCAATCGTGTCGCGGTCGAGCGGTCTGCCGATCAGTTGCGCGGCGGCTTCTTCAACCGCTATGGGCGCGGGCGCAACGCCACCAAGAATCAGCCTTGCATGTTTGACTACGCCATCCGCGTCAACGTCGAGCGCCGCCGCGATGCCGAGCACAGGGAAATCGAATGCGCCGCGCCGCCGCAGCTTCTTGTAGACGGCGCGCGTGCTGTTCATTGGCGGCAGATGAATTTCCGTCAATAACTCGCCAGGCATCTTGTGCAGGTAGCTGATGCCGTCGTTGTTGTAGAGGCCCGCCGCATCGACCAGCCGGTCAGTCACAGACGAAACTAGCCGCACCTTTGCGCCGATGGCGACCATCACCGGCGCAAGATCGGAAGACTGCACCGCCCAGCACTTCGGGCTTGAAGGCGCAACCCAGCAAATGTCGCCGTCTTTCTTCATGCAGAAGTTGACACCGCGCCGCCACTCGTAATTTTGATTATAGTAATTGCATCGTGTGTCGAGCAGCAGGTTGCCGCCGATGGTTCCCATGTTGCGCAGGATGGGCGTCGAAATCAGCCGCGCCGCCTGAGCGATCACCGGGTAATCGCGGTTGATGATCGCGTGGTTGCAGATTTCGGTAAGTGTGACGCTCGCGCCGATGATCAAGCCGGATTGACCATCGCCCTTGATCTCATGCAGGTCGCGTATGCGCGCCACGGAGATGACGGTGGCCGGCGTCTGCTGCCGCCGTTTCATGTTCGGATAGAGGTCTGTGCCGCCCGCCACAAACATCGCATCCGCGCCGGTATCAGCCATCATCTTTACCGCATCGCCGACCTTCTTGGCGACGCGATAATTAAATTTCGGAAGTCGCATCATAATGATTTTTATTCCTTCACATGCACGGCGAGGCGCGGCAACTCTTTGCCATCGCCGCCCTCTGCGGGCGTCGGCACTTTGAGAGGCGCAGGCCATTCGATGTTGGGAATGCCCTTCGGCCCGAAGCGCGCTTCTTTGCCTTGCTGTTTGGCGCGAATCGCCGCCAGCACCTTTTCAGGCGTCGCCGGCACTTCATCAATGCGCACGCCAACGGCATCATAGATCGCGTTCACGACCGCCGGCGGCACAGGCAGCAGCGGCCCCTGGCCGACTTCCTTTGCGCCGAACGGCCCGTTCGGATCAGGGTCTTCGATGAGAAAGGTTTTCACATCGCACATCTCCAGCGTCGTCGGGCTCTTGTATTCGAGCATCGAAGGGAATTTGTGAACCACATTACGATTCCCGCGATAGGTCATCTCTTCCATCAAGGCTTCGCCCAATCCCATATAAACAGAGCCTTCGACCTGGCCCATCACCAGCACGGGATTGATGCTCTGGCCGATGTCGTGTGCCATCCAACAACGCTCGACGACGACAATGCCGGTTTCATGATCAACATCCACTTCAACGACCGCCGCCGAATAGCTATAAGCTGGCGACGGCCCGACGCCTGCGCCTTTGAACTTGCCGGGCGAACGCGGCGGCGTGTATGAACCGACCGTGCCGATGGTGCCGTATTTCGATTCGGCCAGCACGACCGCTTCGGCGAAGGTCACGCCGACTTCAGGATTTTCCACATCGAAGGCGCGGCGGTCTGCGAAGCTGATGTTTTCAATCGGCACACTTAGCTTTTCGGCAACCGCGATGGTCAATAACTCGCGCGCACGCTCGGCAGCCTGCAAGGCAGCGTTGCCGGTCATCAACGTGACGCGGCTCGAATAGCTGCCGAGATCAACCGGCGTCAGGTCTGTATCAGCCGTGACGATGCGTATGTCGAAGGGATCGATGCCGAGCACTTCGGCGACGATGTAAGCGAGAATCGAATCGCTTCCCTGCCCTATGTCGATTGAGCCGCATTGCACGCAGACGCCGCCTTGCCGGTCGAGCCGAAGTTGCACGCCGCTGTGCGGCATGTTGTTCCAGTAGATCGGCAAGCCTGCGCCGCACAGATAAGCGCTACAGGCAAAGCCGACGCCCTTTCCATAAGGCAGCTTGCCAAACTTGTTTTGCCAATCAGACGCCTCGACAATCTTGTCAATGCAAGCGCCCAATCCCATGCTGCCGATGCGCAGATAATTGGCGGTCACTGAAAAGGCCGGCGCGAGATGCCTGCGGCGAATATCGATGGGGCTGATGCCTATCTCTTCGGCGATCTTGTCGAGATGCGCTTCCAGCGCGAAGCGCGGTTGCGGCGTGCCATGCCCGCGCTTCGGGCCGCACGGCGGTTTGTTGGTGAATACGCGCACGCCTTCAAACTTGTAGCGCGGCACGTTGTAGGTCACGGTTTGCAACGCCCCTGTGTAGAACGTCGAAGCGACGCCATAGCTGCCATACGCGCCGCCATCGAGAAAGGTGCGGAAGTGCATGGCGGTGATCGCGCCGTCACGCTTCACGCCGGTCTTCACCCACATCAAGACCGGATGGCGACCGCGATGGCAATAGAAAACTTCTTCGCGCGTCAGCGTGATCTTCACCGGGCGGCCCGTGATCATGGCGAGCTTGGCGACGACGACTTCGTGATTGAAGGGATCGCTCTTGCCGCCAAAGCCGCCGCCGTTCGGCGTGGCGATGACGCGAATGTGCGCCGCCGGGAGGCCCAGGACTTTCGCCAGCGCGCGGTGCACGTAATGCGGCGTCTGCGTCGCACTCCACAGCGTCAGCTTGTTGTCGGCATCGAAGTGCGCCAACGCCGCGTGTTGTTCGAGCGGCAAGTGCGTGTTGCCCTCATAAAAAAAGACGTCTTCGCGGACGTGATCGGCTTCGCCAAAGCCTTCGGCAAGGTCGCCGAATTCGAGCGACACGCGTTTGTGAATGTTGCCGGCGTCGCCGTATTCGTGAATGCGCGGCTCGTCAACGTAAACGCCCTCTTCAATCGTCGAGATCGTCTTAAGCCGTTCGTATTCGACATCGATCAAATCCATCGCCTCGAACGCCGTGTCTTCGTCAATCGCGGCAATAGCAGCAACCGGGTCGCCAATCATGCGGACTTTATCGATGCAGAGCGCGTGCTCGTCCTGGCTGACGGGCAGGATGCCGTAAGGAATTGGCAGTTCGCTTCCTGTGATGACGGCTACAACTCCTGGAAGCTTGCGGGCGCGCGTCGTGTCGATGCGTTTGATGAGCGCGTGCGGCACGGAACTGCGCAGCAGCTTGCAATAGAGCATTCGCGGCAAAGCGATGTCGTCGGCGAAGCGTGTCTGGCCGTTGCATTTCGCGCGCGCATCCACTTTGCGAAACGGTTTGCCGATCACTTTTTTTGGTTGGCCATTGTTGCTGTAACTCATAGCTGAATCTTTAGCTCAACTTCGTGTTCTGGACTCCTGGCATTACTCAATTAACTTTTCGGGTGAGGCCGATTGCTTGAGTTGCTCAAGCTCTTGGCGCAGCCGCGCTGCTTCAAGCCGAGCCTGCCGGAGAGCCTCAGCTTCTTCCGCTGGCGTTGGCAAAAACTTTCCGGCTTGCGGATCAAACAACCTCAAGGTCTCTCCGGTATCTACGACATCAAGCCCCAACGCTTCGCTCCGAACTCGTCCATCTTGAATCTCTAACGGCGCGTATTGGCCATCTTCCAGTCGGTAGGCGACAAGCGGTTCAACTAGGTAATCATACTCAGGATCAAAGATGAAGTATTCCTTCACGCCCAGTTGCTCATACAATCGCCATTTCACGTGCAGGTCTTCGCGCCAGGTCTGACGCGAAGAGAATTCAAAGACCACATTGGGCGGGTGGCCTTCTTCCCAGAGCTTATAGATTCGTCGGTTGCCTTCAGGTACTCCCCGCACAACGAAAACATCAGGCACAACTCGTTTCTTAGGATCGCCTTCGGCGTAATAAAGCAAGAGATCACCAGAGATGTAGATATTCGGTTCGTCGCGGAAAAAGTTCTCCAGGGCAGTGGTGAAATAAACGAACATTCGGCGATGCACATCCGTTTCAGCCATAGGTTCACCATCCGATTCGGGATAATAAATTGACGTAACCTGATCCCGCTGTTGTAAGCTCATAAGCCACCTCTTCCTACCGCCAAACAGCAATTATGCAATGATACTCTCCACCAAACCATCAATTTCTTTTAATTCCAACTCAATGTGTTTCTTAACGCCAATACGCAATCGGCCCAGATGAAAGGCTGTGAGTTTACCTTCGGGAGGGCTGGCGCGCAGGAATTCAGCCGCCTTTTGATGAGATGTTTCGCTCAAGCGTGCAAGGCGCGAATGTGTTTTATCTCGTCCGTTGAATCTGGGGAAATAGATGTCGAGAATTTTCTTATGAATGTCTCTCGCGCCAAATAATCCTCTTGACTGAAAATCTTTCATCATTTGATTCGGAGTTGATGAGTTAAGAATGGCCGTCAAGTAATAGGCTTCATCTAAACGAAAAGTGGTGAAGACATACGCTTTGTGGTCAACAATAAACTCCAAACCCGAGTCGGCGCGTTTGACTGCGGTGGCGTTCGCATCTTGTGCTGACGAGTTATAAAGAACTAGATATGGCGCGTTGAGATTTTGTTCTGTCAATTTGCTTTGCCAATTCAAATACTCTGAGGCTGAGATGTTTTGGTTCTTATCCGTCCTACGATCTTTCCAAATTTCTTCAGCCTCCTTAAACCAACGAGAAGCGTTCAAGAATCCTTTTTTCCTCAACTCTTCGACTGAATGAAGTTTGACAACTTTGCCTCCAGCTTTATTCTGCTCGACTGTTATTGGCAATGTGATTAGGTTGGGATCGAAAAGCGCGAAAGGCAAAATGCTCTTGGATATCGCTGTTAGGAAGAGAAAGCGGCTTTCGATTCTCCCCTTGAGATCAATGTCATTCCAGGGCTTTTTCTTCTCAATCGCTGTCTCAGTTCTAATATTGATGATCCTGTCTTCAAGGTCAGGCGGCAACTGTTGGTTGATGTCGACAAAGTACAAGGCGCGCGGCACAATCGTTGCGCCTTGCCTGAAATTGTTCTTGTACGGGTTAGGTTCGCTTGCTGCCGTCGGCTGACGTATCGAAAGCGCAGATGTTTTTCCTCGCTTGAGGTAAAACCATTTGACCTCTTCTTCCGCGAAGCTCTGCGCGGCTGTTTCCAAATTGCAATTGTGCGCTGGCAATTTTCCGCTAAGTGTTTTGCCTTTCAAACCTGAGTCGGGAATCGCCTTTTGGGTTTTCGATTTTCCGGCGAACAACACACAGCTTGGAATGCGAAACAACGGAGATACATCATTCAGGTCCCAAGCTTCGGCTAAGGAGAAACCCTTTGCCTTTCCGCTTCGCGTGTTGTCATGATGGTCTGCGCTGAAGAAGCTGCGTGGCAACACGAAAGCTATTTGGCCACCATCACGCAAGAAATAGCTACTGCAATAGGCAAGAAAAATCGCCGCGATTTCGAGATGCGGGAAGTTGGCTTTGCGTTCTGGCTTGACATCATACTCCTTAGCAAGTTCGTCCAGAACGTTTTGATAATCTTCGTTGTGGATTGAACTGTAAGTGAACCAGGGTGGATTACCTATAACGTAATCAAATTTCTTGGCAAGGAAATAAGGCTTGTAAAGATTTTGCACGATGAACTTCCAAATGCTGTCTCTGCCTTTTTCTTTAACATTCTTTAAGCCACGATAAATCTGATAAAAGCTTTCAGCCACTTCAGTGTTGATCTCGCCAGGTGCTTGATTTCTCAAGCTGTCCGTAAAAGCTTTGAGTGTTTCCTCCTGTCTGTTTCGCGTTTGGTCGGCAAGGTCTTCGCAAACGTTCAACGCTTCATCAAACAGTCGAACATCATTGAAGATTTGCGTACTCAATGAATACTTGTCTTTATCAATCGCCATTCTAAATTCGTTACTAAACAAAGTCTCAACGCCTTGTGGGGCCAACAGGGTATTTGCCAAGATGATGTTCAAGTGTATAGGCTTCTTCGCCCGGACAACCTCCCGCCCAAGCGCGACCAGCAAAGTTGTTTTGGCAATCTGAACAGACAGCGGGTGAATGTCTATGCCATAAATTTGGTCATTGAGTTCTTCGGCTTTGATTTGCGGATGAAGCGTTCTGAGGTGGTCAATGGCGGCCCTCAAGAAAGAACCGCTCCCACAGGATGGATCAAGTATCTTATCTGTAGTTTTGAAATCAAATTCAACAACTACTCTCTCGCACAACCAATCGGGTGTATAGTATTCGCCTAGAGCGTGGCGCGTATCCAGGTCAATCATCTCTTGATAGACACCTTTGAGAACATCCTCGTCAACGTTGTGAAAGTCAAAAGCGGAAAGTTCTTGCGCAATCAGCCTGAAAACTTTTCTGAGGACGAGAAAACTCTGCTCGTTATTAATCCAATGAAAGAAATCATTTTCAACAAAGTTGCTGATGTTGTATCGGTGAAAAACTGAGCCGTCTATTATTTCGCGGGTCTCTTCATCATCGATGTACTCGTCATTTGATACGACTGTGTAAGCAAGCATCTTGGCAAAGACACTAAGGTAAGTATGGATTAGAAAATCTTGCTCACTGGCTTCAAATGAGCCATAAGCTATACTCAAAAACTTTCTCCATTGCTCGAAAGATACCTGCACCTCTCCGCTTTCTTTGACGGCGCGGAAATTCTTAGTTAACTCGCGGAAGCATTGGATAAAAACGTGGCTCTGATAGCCGAATGATTCTTCTATGCGTTTGAGTGTGGCTTTCTGCTTTTCTTCTTTGAATAGAAAACGATCAATCCAATAATAAAAATCTTCTGGGTTATGTTCAGTCAGAGTGAAAGCGGCGCTTTCAATTTCGTTGAGTTTCAATTCATCTTCTTTGAGAATTTCCAGCTTATCGAGACAGGAAACGTCGGGCGCAAAAACTTTCCAATTGATGAAGTCGGAAGCGATCAAAGTGTAGTTATAGCCTTCGCCCGAATTGAATTGTCCCAACAAATAACCTGCAAGTTGCTCTTTGGCGTGCTTGAGGGTCTTTTTCAGATCATTCTCGAACTCAATGATGATTTTATTGTAGAGCGTATCGGCGCTGCCTCTGTGGTGCTTGTCCTTACGAGGAATATTGACAATAGTCGTTTCCGCTCCGCTACTAATCGCATCAATCACTTTTCTTGCTTCCTCGTCGCCGGCAAACAGACGATTGAGCAGATCTTTGAAAGCCTCTTTCTTGGTAAGCTCTTTATTCGCTGCTTTAACTTTCTGGCGAAAATCTTTGATATGTTCAACGATTTGCTTCGGCATAAAAGTTATGGCCCATTCTCTTACGAATAATTCACTAGATTATACACGCTGCTCTCCTGCATCGTCTCTACTCAGCCCATCTTACTCATACCCATAAAGGCTCTCTCTTGCAGGCTCGACCTGTTCGCCGCGCAGGCGGGCCGCTGCCAGTTCGACGGCTTCGTATATTTTGATGTAGCCCGTACAGCGGCAGAGAATGCCCGACAGCGATTCCTGAATCTCGGCTCTTGACGGACTCGGATTCTGTTCGAGCAGTTCTTTGGCGGTCAACAGGAAGCCCGGCGTGCAATAGCCGCATTGCGCCGCGCCGAGATCGGCGAAGGTCTCTTGCAACGGATGGATCTCGTTGCCTTCGGCCATGCCTTCGATAGAGGTGACCTCGCGGCCTTCGGCGTCGAGGCCGAGCATTAAACATGACAGCACGGGCTGACCGTCAACCAGGACGGTGCAAACGCCGCATTCACCCAGTTCGCAACCATGCTTGGTGCCGGTCAATGCCAGGTCTTCGCGCAGCACTTCGAGCAAGGTCTTATGCGGCGCAAACGCGACTTCAATGACTTCGCGGTTGAGAGAAAAGCGCACGTGCGCCTTTTGCTTTTTCTTTATCGGCATAATCCAGTGACGTGTTCCGGGCTTGCTGCCATGAGGCAGCTTTGCGGGCTATCCGGCCTGTGTCTACGCGCCTTAAATCTCCCGCTCTGAAAAAGAAGATTACCGTAAAAATCGAAGAAATCCCAATCGCTCGGTGTAGGTTATAGCAGCTTGATCTTTTGCATGAGGGAAACCGGATTGCTTGCGCGACAAGCAACCCGGTCTGTTGAAAGGCACTGCCATTGCGGGTTCGCGATCAGCCGCCGATGGGGCGTGTCGCTTTGGCGGCGTTCAGTCGAGCTTCCACCGCGTCCCAGTCGATGTTGGAGAAGAACGCTTCGATATACTTTGGCCGCTCGGCAGGCTTGTAATCGAGCAAGAAGGCATGCTCCCACACATCCATCACCAGGAT
>JBBWZK010000463.1:0-17430 GCA_039648975.1 Blastocatellia bacterium | reverse complement strand
GATTATGAGGGGCGTTTCCTGGTCAACCCCGATAGGGTTTTAACGATCACCAGAGGAGACGGGCGGCTATTGGTGCAGCCAACGCAGGATCAGGGATTTGAACTGCTGCCCATTTCCGAGAGCGAGTTCATTCGCATGGACGGCAACGCTCACTATCTCTTTGTCCGCAACGCCGACGGCAAAGTTGATGTGATCAAGCGGCAGTCTGACGAAGAGACAGCGGAAGCGCGGCGCATCTCAAAAGATAATCTAGTTCCTTATGAACTGCTGGTGGCGGGAAGAGCCAGTGAGGCCATCGAGGCTTACAAGAAGATCAAGCGCGAGCAGCCGGATAACGTCGCGATTGCTGAAGAGCGCATCAACCAACTGGGCTACGGCTTGCTTCAGCAAAAGAAGCTTGCCGAAGCGATTGGCCTCTTCAAGGTCAACGTCGAACTCTATCCACAATCGTGGAACGCTTATGACAGTCTCGGCGAAGCCTATATGGTCAATGGCGAAAAAGAGATGGCCATTACGAACTACAAGAAATCGCTGGAACTTAATCCGCACAACGAGAACGGCGCCAAGATGTTGAAGAAGCTTGAGCAGTGAGTTGAGTGACGCGGCGACTAAAGCGACACCGCTTGTTCGGCCCAGAATTGAAACTCGCGATGCTTGTGTTCTTCGGCCTTCGCTAAATCAGAGGGCAAGGGAAAGGCAGACTCGCTTATATGGAGTGCGGTGAGTTGTCACCGCTTGGCCGCCTCGCCAAGCCTAAAAGCGGCGACCAGTCAAAGCACTCCAAATGCTGCCGCTCTCCCTTTCTCATGCCGTTTTATTTAGACGCTCGCCGCTCGCCACCTGTCGCAGATGTTCAAAGACGCGCGCGCCGACTTCATCAATCGTCTCGCTGCCGTCAATCACGCCGCCGGCTGACAAATCAAGATCGCCCGCCATGCGCTCGAAGACCGGCGTGTTCGAGGCCAGTTTGCTCACCGGCGCAATGGCGTTGCTGATGGTCGTGCCGCAGGTGGCCTTGCCTCTACCCCATCGCTTTGCCGCTTTGATTGGCGTGTGGTCGTGTGTTAATAATTCCTCATCACCTGAACAGAGGTCTCGGACTTCTGGCGGCAACGGTTGGCCTCAATCTATGGAGATCAGCTCATGTTCATCTCAATCCCCCCGCGCCCTCACGCCCCGTCGCCTTTCCTACACCGCGCCCGGCGCTGCCTCTTGCTGCCGGCTTTCTTGCTGCTGGCAGGCCCGCTCACCGCGCAAAACAATCAGGCGATTCCGGCGCTGGAGCCTGACAAGCCAATCGAGCGAGAGCTTGCCGGAGGTCAGGCGCATGATTACCGGATCAAGCTCGATGCAGGCCAATACTTGTCTGTCGTCGTAGATCAACGCGGCATTGATGTGGTGGTGACGCTCTTTGACCCGGACGGCAAAAAACTGGCGGAAGTTGACAGTCCGAACGGCACACTAGGCCCGGAGCCGGTTGCCGTGATTGTTGAAACGTCCGGGCTCTATCGCCTGGAGGTGCGCTCGCTGGAGAGCAATGTGCCCGCCGGGCGTTACGAAATCAAACTGGTCACCCTGCGTCCCGCCACGCCGCAGGATCACAGCCGCTTAAAAGGCGAAAACTTGCTCCTGGAAGCCGGCCAGCTAGTCAAGCAGAGCGATGCGGGAGCCCTGCGCAAAGCCATTGAAAAATACCAGACGGCTACGCTGATCTGGCAAACCCTTGCTGATCGGCAGCAAGAAGCCCGCACCCGCTTCAGGATGGGACAAGTGCAGCGGTTATTGGGCGAATTGCTGCCGGCGAATGAATCGTTCAAGCAGGCCCTGGCGCTTTTAGAGCAGAGAAGGATCTCGGCGGCGAGGCGGAGGCGTTGAATGATATGGGCTCGGTTTACGATTTAATCGGCGATGGAGAACGTGCCCTCACGCTTCATGCGCAAGCCTTGCCCTTGTTTCAACAGTCCGGCGACAAGCGCGGTGAAGGGGCCGCGCTTAACAATCTGGCTAGCATTTATTGGCGCACAGGAGAGCTGGATAAGGCGCTTGAGTTCTTCAAACAAGCCTTACCGCTGCCGCGCTCCCTTAAGGATTTGCAAGCTGAAGCGACCGTGCTTGGCAACATCGGCGAAGTTTACCGGGCCATGGGTGAATACCAGCAGGCTTTCGATTATTACGATCAGTCCTTGAAGCCGACCCGCGCCGTGAAGGATTACGAGGGCGAAGGCTATATTCTCGACAACATGGGCAGCTTATATAGCTCGCTCGGCGATTTTCAAACCGCGCTTCTCTATCTCAATCAGGCGCTCGATATACGGCGAAAAATCGGTGACCAGGCTGGTGAAGAACTATCGCTCGGCAATCTGGGCGCGCTCTATCATCGCCAGCGCGATTTTACCAAGGCGATTACGTATTACCGTCAAGGCTTGGAGATCGCGCGCGCCATTCCAAGCCCTGACGGAGAAGCCACCAAACTGGCTAACCTGGGTCGGGTTCACCTGGATTCGGATGAGCCGCTTAAAGCGATTGAGTATTATCAACAGGCTTTGGTTTTGGCGAAGAAAATCGGCAGTCGCCCGCTCGAAGCGAGCATACTGAACGGACTTGGTCAGGCTTACGCCGGCGCCGGTGAAACTCAGAAAGCGTTTGATCACTTCAATCAGGCGTTGGCTTCAAGCCAGGCTTTTAAGAATCGCCAGCTTGAGGCGATCATCAGATATCAGTTAGCGCGCGGGGAAAATAAGCGCAACAACCTGAAGGAAGCCCTCGCACATATTGAAGCGGGGCTCGCCCTGGTTGAATCCGTCCGCACCAAGATTGGCAGCCGGGATTTGCGTTCTTCCTACTTTGCCACGGCTCAGGATTATTATGAGTTCTATATTGACCTGTTGATGCGCCTGCACGAGCAGCGACCGTCGGAAGGATTTGCCGCCGCTGCACTCGCGGCAAACGAGCGCGCCCGCGCCCGCAGTTTGCTCGAACTCCTGACCGAAGCGCATGCCGATATTCGTCGCGGCGTTGACCCACAACTGCTTGAGCAGGAGCGTTCATTGCAGCGGCGGCTCAACGTCAAGGCCGACGGCCAGATGCGCCTGCTCAGCCGCGCCTACACGGCAGAACAGGCGACTGCCGCCGCTATGGAGATCGAAACCCTGACGGCTGAATATCAGGCAGTCGCGGCCAGGATAAGGCAAACCAGCCCCCGCTATATCGAGTTGACGCAAACGCCGCCGCTTCGTCTGAAAGCCATTCAGGAGGAAATCGACGCCGACACCCTGCTCCTGGAATATTCGCTGGGCAACGAACGCAGTTATCTCTGGCTCGTTTCACGGACGGAGATCAAGAGCTTCGAACTCCCCAGGCGCGCAGAGATCGAAGCCACCGCGCGCAGCTTCTACGAATTTCTGAACACGCCGAACTCCATCTATGCCAGCGCACAGGCAATCAGAGATGCGCAACAGCAGGAGATGTTAGAGACCGCTTTACGTTTGAGCCAGGCGCTGCTCGGCCCGGTCGCTGCGCAACTGGGCCAGAAGCGGCTGGTGATCGTCGCCGATGGCGCCTTGCAATACCTGCCGTTCGCCGCCTTGCCTGATCCGGTTGCAAGCAAACGAAACCCCGAAACCCTACAGCCGCTGATCGCGCAGCATGAACTGGTCAGTCTGCCGTCCATCTCGGTGCTCACAGAGTTGCGGAAGGAACTGGCCGTGCGCAAACCGGCGCCTAAAAATCTTGCCGTGCTGGCTGACCCGGTCTTTTATGCGGATGATGAGCGAGTCAAACGAAATTCTACCGAAGGCACTGCAAACCCGCCGAAAGCGCCTTCAGTAAAAGCCGGCAGCCTGATTGAGAAAGTCGAAAAGATCGCGCAAGAGAGCCGTGCGCGGCGGCAAGGAGAGCACCTGCTGCGGCTGACCGGCACACGAAAGGAAGCCGAGGGCATCCTCGCTCTCGTCCCTGCCGTCGGCACCAGAAAAGCCCTGGACTTTGAGGCGAATCGCGCCCTCGCCAGCAGCGGCGAATTGAGCCAATACCGCTATGTGCATTTCGCCACCCACGGCTTGCTCGACAGCAGACACCCTGAGCTATCGGCCATCGTGCTCTCGCTGGTGGATGAAAATGGCAATGCGCAGGATGGCTTCTTGCGGGCTCACGAGGTCTACAACCTGAACCTGCCAGCCGATGTGGTAGTGTTGAGCGGCTGTCAGACCGGGCTTGGCAAAGAGATTAGAGGTGAAGGATTGATCGGGCTGACGCGCGGCTTCATGTATGCAGGCGCGGCGCGCGTCGTGGTGAGTTTGTGGAGCGTCGATGATGAAGCTACGGCAGAGTTGATGGTGGGCTTTTACAGCAGCCTGCTCAAGGAAGGCAAGCGCCCGGCAGAAGCCTTGCGAGTGGCACAGCTCAAGCTGATGCAACAAGCGCGGTGGCGCGCGCCACATTACTGGGCCGCGTTCATCTTGCAAGGGGATTGGAATTAGCCGGCGACCTGCGGTCGCACAGCGGCTCTGACGATGGCGTAATCGATCTGCAAACGCCTCTGCCGTGCGGGAAGCCTGATGAAAAGGCGCAATAAAAAAAAGCATCGCCAGAAAGCCGCGGCGCACGCCGGCCAGAGGGCCGCCCCGCCGCTGAATGATCCGCGCCGCCGGGGCCGAGCAATCTGGCGGGACTTGCTGAAAGGGCTGCTGTTCATCGCTTTGGTTCTGGTCATCAAGCTGCTGGTCGAGCGGACCACGCTTGGCAAACAGCTTGACTTGATGAGCTACAACTTGCTGCAACTTCAACTCTCATCCGAGCACCTGCCGATCACGGTCGTCGATATCAGCGATCTGGAGCCGCAGACCTTCAATATTGACGGGCAGACCGGCAAGGCGACGCCGCGAGCGCCGCTGCGTGCGATGATCGAAGCCATTGCCGATCAGCAGCCCAGAGCCATTGCCATCGATATGGATTTCTCGCCCGCTGAAAACCGCTATATCCATCCGCGCGATCCAGAGTTCTTTCAGTTCTGTCTCGACCTGCAAAAGCAGAGCGGCGTGCAGGTCTTTCTGGGCATCCGGCGGAGCCTGACTAAATCGCCGGCAGAATGGCTTGGCGACGCAACCTACCAACCCCTCGCCGCTAACATCATCATCCCGAACGACAGTAAAAGAATGGTGAGTTTGATCCGCATAGAGAACCAGTCGAATCCTGGCGTGAGCGGAGAAGAAGCGCAGCCCAGCCGCGCCTTGAGCGTCGCTCTGGCCGATGCGTATGGGCGAGAGGCGGACGCTGCGCCCGGATTGATGCAGCGACTTCGCAGCGTGTTGATCGAGGGGCTTCACCGGATCGAGTTTATCGAAGCGATGTCTGAAAAACGTTTGCGACCGGGACTCACGGTGGAAGATTTCCTGATCGACTTCAGTCCGCTGGAATCGCTCAAGCCTCTGCGAACGATCAACCCGGTGGTTCTCAGAGATCAGAGTCAGCGTCAACAATTTCAAGGCAAGGTCGTGCTGCTCGGCGACGGCGCGCTGAATAAAGCGACCGACACCTTTGTCGTGCCGGCGCGCGAGCAACCCTATCCGGGAGTCTTTTTGCATGCCTGTGCGGCGTACACGCTGATCAAAGCGCCGCTCTACGAAGTGACCTGGAAGGGCCGCCTGGGCATTGATATGCTGTTCTCGACAGTCATCCTCTTCACGGTGATCCTGATCCGTCTCTACTATAAAAATCGAACCGAGGCAAAAGTCGCAACCCACCGGCTGCAAGGATTCTTGACGCTGCTGGTCGTGCTGATCGCGATTATCGGCGGCGTGGTGTTTGTCCGCGCGACGCGAGTGATGTGGCCTGACTTCTTTCTGGCGCTGACCGGGGTGATATTCCATCCGGCGATTGAGCGCCATCTGGAAAGCTTATGGAAGCCAGTCAGGAAGCACGCTCCTGCCGCTTTCCAGCGTCTGCTGTTTGAGCAGAACAAGGAGGCTCCCTGATGCAGATTGCGGCGGTGAATCTGATTGCCTGTGCGAGCGCCTTGATGCTGATGGCCTGGCCCTGCAAAGCGGCCACGCAGGAAGGCAGTATTGGAATTGTGGAAGAAATTCACGGGACGGTTTTCTGGCGATCAAACCCCAACGCCAAACCGCTCAGGCTTGATCCCGGCCTGGATGCCGCTCGTCGTTTGTACACAGGTGAGCAACTACGCTGTGCGCGAGGCAGTCTTCTACGCCTACGGCTGAATGGCAAGCTGAAGACATTACGCGGGGCGTCCGCCTGGTTTACGATTCCTCTGACCGCTGCTTCTCGATCAGACCCGCTGCAAGCCGCGCTGGATGAATATGGTCGCCTGGGCGGGCGCGACAGGGGCAGCTCGCTGCAAGTGTTCTCGCCCTCGGATCACAGCGTCGTGATGCCGGAACGGTTCGTCATTCGCTGGATTCCCAGCGCGGCGAGGTGCGCCATTGCCTTCAGTATCCAGGACGGCGGCAGCGCAATCTGGCAACAGAACGACGTCGATGGCGCGGTCGGCTCATTAGCCGCCGACGCTGCTAAACAGGCGCTCATCGATTACCGGGTTAAAGGCGAACAAGGGCCGCTGACGCTGAAGCTGGTTGATTCATGCGGCAGTGAAACTCATCTGGCCTTTTCATTGCTATCTATCAAGAGCGAACAGTCGCTTAAACAAGAACTCGCCTTCTGGGACAAAGAGCCCGCAAACTTGCTGGCTCACCTGGGCCGCGCCTCCGTCTTCAACCGCTACAGGATGTTTCCACAGGTTGCTGAAGAATACGAAGCCGCGCTGGGGGTAACGCCAAACAGTCGTCACCTCTTGATCAGAACCATCCTGGCTCATCGCGGGACAGGGAATTTCAATCGCGCCGAGAAACTGGAAAAGCGCTTGCCGGTGGGAACCAACATCACGCAACGGAGACCAGAGTAAAGCGCGGTCTTGAGCGGGGCGAGCAATGATGCTCAACGTGGGTTCCCGCTGAGTATTTTGATGACTCAATCCCTGTCAGCCCTTCGACACGACAAATCAGAGCGCCCGCCTTGACAAGAGCCGACGATGGCAATACACCTATTCTTCTATTTACATTCAGGCAACCATTCAAAAGATGAACTTGGGGACGAATCTTCTGGACAAGCGTGTCATCAAAACTTCCTCGATGTCTGAACCGGCGAGAACACATCATGAGCTACAGACCTTTAGAGTTAAATGACAAAGTGGCGGTGGTGATTGGCGGCACGTCGGGCATCGGTCGCGCCATCGCTTTGGGGCTGGCCGAAGCCGGTGCCGATGTGATCGCCACGTCCCGCCGCCTGCAACAGGTAGAGGCCGCCGCCCAAGAAATCGAAGCGCGCGGGCGGCGGTCGCTGCGCGTCGCTTCCGATGTCGCCGACCGCGCCTCCTTGCAGCGCGTTTTGGATGAAAGCCGCGCCGCCTTCGGCCAGGTTGACATACTGGTGAACTCTGCGGGTCGCACCAAACGCGCGCCGACGCTCGATTATTCTGAAGCCGACTGGAACGAAATCTTTGATACGAACCTGACGGGCACGTTGCGCGCCTGCCAGGTCTTCGGGCGTCACATGATCGAGCGCGGCTACGGGCGCATCGTCAACATCGCTTCGCTATCGACCTTCGTGGCGCTCTACGAAGTGGCGGCATACTCGGCGAGCAAAGCGGCGGTCGCTTCGCTTACCAAATCGCTGGCCCTCGAATGGGCGCAACATGGAATCTGCGTTAATGCGATTGCGCCCGGCGTCTTTCCCACGCCGCTGAATGAGCAACTCTTGAATGGCACAGAGCGCGGGCGCGAGTTCCTTCTGCGGACGCCGATGAAACGCTTCGGCAAGGTTGAAGAATTAGCCGGAGCCGCCGTCTTCCTGGCTTCTGACGCGGCGAGTTTTGTGAACGGCGAGATACTGGTCGTCGACGGCGGCCTCCTCGCCAGCGGCGTCAACCAGTAGCCGTGCGCTTGATTGAGGCGCGAGGTAAACCATGAGCGAAGTTAAAAAGATCGCGAGCGAAGTTGCCTTGCCGAACTCGCAAGCCGAACGGCTGCCGCCGCCGTCAGCCGTCGAAAGCCTTGGCGCGCGCCTTGGCCGCTATCGCTGGGGCATCTGCGCGCTGCTCTTCTTTGCGGCGACGATCAATTACATAGACCGGCAGGTGATCGGCATACTCAAGCCGACGTTGCAAACCGAAATCGGCTGGAGTGAACTGGATTACAGTTGGATCGTCTTCGCTTTTCAGACGGCCTACGCGCTCGGCTTGCTTGCGGTCGGCGGCCTGATGGATCGGTTCGGCACGCGCAAAGGGTTTTCGCTGGCGCTCGTCGTCTGGAGCCTGGCAGCCATGGGGCACGCGCTGGTGAGTTCAGTGATGGGCTTCGGCATCGCGCGCTTTATGCTCGGACTCGGCGAGTCGGGAAACTTTCCGGCTTCAATCAAAACGGTCGCCGAATGGTTTCCCAAGAAAGAGCGCGCCTTCGCCACAGGCATCTTCAACGCCGGCACGAACGTTGGCGTGATCGCCGCGTCGCTGATCGTGCCGGCGATTACGCTGGCCTGGGGATGGCGATGGGCCTTCATTCTGACCGGCGCAATCGGCTTCATCTGGCTGATCTTCTGGCTGGCGTTTTACCGCAAGCCGGAAGAGCATGCGAAGCTATCGCCGGCAGAACTGGCCTACATTCAGAGCGACCCGATGGATTCGACGACAAAAATTCCCTGGCTGCGGCTCTTCCCGCACCGCCAGACCTGGGCGGTTGCCATAGGCAAATTCATGACCGATCCGATCTGGTGGGTTTACCTGTTCTGGCTGCCGGATTTTCTGCACAAGCAACATGGCTTGAATCTCAAAGATTTTGGCCCGCCGCTGGTGGCGATCTATCTGATTGCCGACATCGGCAGCGTTGCCGGCGGCTGGCTGTCATCCACACTGATCCGGCGCGGACGGACGATCAACGCGGCGCGCAAGACGGCGATGCTGGTTTGCGCTTTATGTGTAGTGCCCATCATATTCGCTTCACAAACATCGAACCTCTGGGTCGCCGTCTTGTTGATCGGCCTGGCGGCGGCGGCGCATCAGGGATGGTCAGCCAACATCTATACCATCGCCTCGGACACTTTTCCGCGCTGCGCCGTCGGCTCTGTAGTCGGCATAGGCGGCATGGCCGGGGCGGTCGGCGGCATGTTGATTTCGCTGGTGGTCGGCAAGATTCTCGAAAGCACCGGCAGCTATGTGCCGATCTTCATCATCGCGGCGTCGGCTTACCTGCTGGCTTTGCTCGTCATTCATCTGCTCGCGCCGCGACTTGAGCCGGCGAATGTCGGATAGACAGCGAGCTTAAATTGTCATGGCTGAATCATTGAACATCAAAGCGAAAGCGGGCTGCCGCTGGGATCTGGTCAGCCTCGGCGAAGTGATGCTGCGGCTCGATCCGGGCGAAGGGCGCATTCACACCGCGCGCCGCTTTCAGGTGTGGGAAGGCGGCGGCGAATATAACGTCGCGCGCGGGCTGAAGCGCTGCTTCCGTATGGACACGGCCATCGTCACGGCGCTGGTTGATAATCCGGTCGGGCGACTCGTCGAGGATTTGATCTATCAGGGCGGCGTCGATCAGTCGCACGTTCGATGGGTGAAGGATGACGGCGTCGGGCGGGCGCGGCGTAACGGCTTGAACTTTACCGAACGCGGCTTCGGCCTGCGTGCCGCGCTCGGTTGCTCGGATCGTGGCCACACCGCCGTTTCACAACTGCGACCGGGCGACATCGACTGGGCAGAGATTTTCGAGCGCCAGGGCGCGCGCTGGTTCCATACCGGCGGCATCTTCTGCGCGCTTTCGGAAACCACGCCGCTGCTTGCTAAAGAGGCGATGCAGGCGGCCCGGCGCAATGGCACGATGATCTCTTATGATCTGAATTACCGTGAATCGTTGTGGAAGTCCATCGGCGGCAAAGCCCGCGCGCAGGAAGTCAATCGCGAATTAGCGCCGCTGGTTGTTGTGATGATCGGCAACGAAGAAGACTTCACGGCGGCGCTCGGCTTCGAGGTCGAAGGATTGGACGAGCAGCACGCGAGGCTTGATGTAAACAACTTCTGCCGGATGATCGAGCAGGCCGCCCACGCCTATCCGAATTTCAAAGTAGTGGCGACTACATTACGCCATGCGAAGACGGCAACGCTCAACGACTGGGGCGCGATTTGTTATTGCGATGGCGAGTTTCATCAAGCGCCGTTGCGCGAAAAACTTGAGATATTCGACCGCATCGGCGGCGGCGACTCGTTCGCGTCAGGGTTGCTCTACGGCTTTTTGACAGGGCGCGGCGCACAGTGGGCTGTCGAGTGCGGCGCGGCGCACGGCGCATTGGCGATGACGACGCCGGGCGATACGACGATGGCGACGCTTGCCGAAGTCGAACGGGCCATGCAGGGCGGCACGGCGCGCGTCAATCGCTGAAGCGCGACACTAGAGCGGATTTCAATTGGATTAAGCCGCAATCATGTAGGGGCGACCCTGCGGTGGCCTCCCCAGACTGCGCCGGCCTACACTGGGGCGACCACCGCAGGGTCGCCCCTACATGCTAAACCCATTTCAAAACCGCTATAAAGAGACAGAATGAGCAAAACCGCAACTCTTCATCGAATCATTGGGGTCGGCGTCGTACCAGTGGTGCGCGCCGCATCGAGCGACGAAGCGCTCCGCGCCGTCGAAGCCATCAAAGCGGGTGGCATACCCGTCATTGAGATGACGATGACCGTGCCCGGCGCGTTGCGCGTCATCGAAAAAGTGGCGGCGCGTTACGGCGCTGACGTGCTGGTCGGCGCAGGCACGGTGCTCGACGCAGAGACGGCGCGCGCCTGCATCTTAGCCGGAGCCGAGTTCATCGTTAGCCCGGCGCTCAATTTGGATACCATTACGATGTGCCAGCGTTACGGCAAAGTGGTGCTGGCGGGCGCGTTGACGCCGACCGAAGTGCTGGCCGCATGGCAGGCCGGCGCTGATTTAGTCAAAGTCTTTCCGTGCGACAGCGTCGGCGGCGCGAAATACCTGAAGTCGCTCAAAGCGCCGCTGCCGCAAATTCAAATGGTGCCGACCGGCGGCGTGACGCTACAGACGGCAGCCGACTTCATCAAAGCCGGCGCGAGCGCCTTGGGTGTGGGCAGCGATCTGGTGAATGAACAGGTGCTGCAAGACGGCATGGAAAGTTTGATTACCGAACGCGCGCGCCGCTTTGTAGAGATTGTTAAAGCAGCGCGCCAATCAGCTTGAGTTCCCCGGTCGCCTGCGCAACAGTTCAACCCATGTCCGGCCCGGCGCTGGCCTCAACAAACGGTCGCAACCATGCGCCGATCACGTCGACGACATAGCTTTTTTCATCTGGCGTCAGTGGCCGCCCTTTCGGAATAGCGTGCCATTTCTCCAGGCATCCACGGCAGCAGGTTGCCGTGGCGTGCTGGGCGACAAAGACCGGATGATTATGCCAGGGCGTCTGCTTGCCATCATTGGGCGGCGCGGCAGGAGCCAGCCGACGGTCTATGAAATCCGCCGCGTGACCGAGGACAACCGCCAGCCCTTTGCGATTGAGATAATCGAGTTCTTGCCGCTGCAAGCGTATGCGGCGGCGGAACGATGATTGATTGAGTCGAGCCAGTACCGCTCCGATTTCCTGCATAGGCTTATTACTTAAGCAGCCGCTGCAAGTCGATTTTGCGCGCCGTGCTCTGTATTCTGGTCAAGAAGTTCTTCAGCCATGATTTGCGCTGCGCGTCGCCGTTCGCGGCAATCCTGGCAAGCTCCTGGAAGTTATCTTCGACAAACGCTTCATCGCTGAACCCTTGCGCGTCAGCCAGGCGGGCGAGTTGTTGTTCGGTGACACCTGAGCGCGTCTCGTCGAGAACGAATCGCCCGTTCTCAGCAATCCACACGTAATAGGCTTTTGCTCCCTTGGAGAAAAGCGCGAGCCCCGCGTCTTGCCGGTCACAAACGCCAATCTCGTAAGCGATCAGAAATTGAATCGGTATCGTGTAGGTGCCGTTTTCCAGATCGTGGCGCAGCGGAATGGATTGATAGGCGCGCCGAGGTTGTCTCTGGCAGGCCGGGTCGTGCCCTTTTGCAGGGTAAGACAGCACGCGCTTTAAGGCGCTCTCTTGAATCTCGTACCAGACCTCGCCATAAGCGGCCATGCCCATTCCATGCTTCCACATTTCCTTGATCACCAGCCAGATTCGACCATCACCCTGTTCAATACGGTGGCTGGGCGGCGCACCCCGCTGATCAAAACAATCCACCTTGCCGAGCAACTCCCACGCGCCTTTTTGAGGAGCGTCCGAACCTCTCTGCTTGAAAACCAGATACTGATAAAAGTGGCTGTTTTCGTGGGAAATTCTCAGCGCAATCGTCTTTTTGTGATCCTTATCACCGATGACGAGATCAAAGATTTCCGCCTCGCAATTGCCTTCGCATCTGTAAGACTCGCCGGTCGGCGGTGCGATGTTGAGCATATGCCATATCCGCTTCAGGTCAATCTCTTCGTTGATATCGAGGAGCGATTCGATGAGATATGGAGACGGCGTTGCCGTCTTCGGCAGGTCCCGCGCATCGGCAGGCTTGTCAGGCTGGGGCGGTTGCTTCTCTTGCAAAGCCACGGGCCAATGAGTTGCTTCGCTCCGGCCTGGCACGGCGATGGGCAGACAGGCGAGCAGGCTGAACAGGAAAGCGCAGCGCAACCGGCCCGTCGCCGGTTGTCCTTGCTGCCTCAAAAAGCAGCGCGCCTCAGAGAAGAAACTGCAAAGAGGCTGCCGGGCTGTATTCCTGTGTTTCTGTTCCATGCGCAAAAATTCTAACGCTCTTGCCGCCGATCAAGCGAATCCTTTGGCCTTCTATTCTCAGCATGCTGCCTTCGCGCAGGCCGACGACAGTGATGCCCCGATTCACTTCGACAAATTCCAGCAGGCGTTCTTCTCGCGTCTCGCCTTGATGACCTTCGGGGCGTGCATCCAGGTAGTGCGGATTGATTTGAAAAGGCAACAGGCCCAGAGCCTGAAAGCTTTACGGCTCGATGATAGGCATATCGTTGGTGGTTTTGATCGTCGGGCAAGCGACGTTAGAGCCGGCGCTCCAGCCTATGTAAGGCACGCCGGCGTTGATGCGCGTGCGGATGGGCTCTAACAAATCGTGCTGATAGAGGTGGTGCAGGAGGTGAAACGTGTTGCCGCCGCCAACGATGATGGCCTCTGCCGTCCGCACCGCCTGACGTGGATCAGGGCTCGTGTGGATGGAATCGAGTTCGTAGCCGAAATGCTCGAAGCACTCGCGTACACGGCCAGCGAATTCATCAAATGTATAGCGCACGGCGGCAAAGGGGATGAAAAGCGCCTTGCGCACAGGCTCGCCAAGAAAGTCCTTGATGTCGGTTTCGGCATGCTCCAGGTAGCCCTGGCCAGAGTTCATTGAGTTGCTTAATAAGAGTAAACGCTTATCCGGCATGGCGTGAATCTCTTCCAGGCAAGGTCATTCGGTTGTCGCTAAAGGAAAGGAGGAGAAAGATTAAACCACAGATGAACACCGATGGAACCGGCAGAGATGAACACAGATAATTGCCAGATCAAGCGATGCGTTTGTGGCTCAGGATTGCCGTGCGACATCTGTGTTCATCTTGTTCCTCAATCGGTGTTCATCTGTGGTTGCTTTTCTTCTCTTGTGGATAGGTCGTCAAGCCGGCACAACTGTGCGATAGCCCAGTTCGGCGAGCGCGACCTGTGTGCCGCGCAGCATCTCGTCGATGTGCTCCAGCTTTTCGACGCCGACGACGAATGCATCGACGACGCCCGATTCGATTTGAAAACGAAAACAGGAGGCTGGCGATGAGGCGTCCGCGCCGCGCACGATGTCGCCCTGGCCGACGACTTTCATGCCGACCATGCCCTGTCCTTTGCCGCGCATCCCGGCAAACAATTTGCGCAACGTGTCGACATCCGCATCGGCGTGTGCGGCGCGCGCGTTCCAGCGCACCTGATTGGTATCGACCCACGCGCTAGCCGCCGCCGCCTGCAACGCTTCGTAGCTGTGACAGGTGACGCCGTGCGCGCGAATCTTGCCTTTCTGCTTGGCTTCTTCCATCACGTCCATCACGCCGCGATAGCGCGTCGTCCAATCCGCTTCGGTGACGCAATGAACGATCAGCACATCGATGTGGTCTGTGCCCAGTTCGCGCAGGAAGCGATCAATGTCCTGCCGCGCGGCTTGCGGGTCGCGGCTGTTGGTCTTGGTCTGTATGACGTAACGGTCGCGCGCCACGCCCTGCATGGCGCGGCTGAAGTAAGGATTGCTGCCGTACTGATCGGCCAGATCGAAGAACGTGATGCCGCTGTCATGTGCATGGCGTATCAGCCGCGTAAAGCTTTCCTGGCCCAGCCGCGTTTGATTCGACTGGCGATTCCAGCCATTCGTGCCGGTGCCGATGCCGACGAGAGAAATCTTCAAATCGGTCTTGCCGAGACGCACCTTGTCTGTCGGATTCTTGATTGTCGGATCAACGACGAATGATACGGCCTCGCCGGGAGCATCGGCGCGCAGTCCGCGACCGGCCAACACACCCGCGCCAAGCGTGCCCGTCGCCGTGAGCGCGATGAAGTTGCGGCGGCTCAATTTATCCATGTGCCGTCCTCCTGTGCCTGCGTTTGTGATGAAAACCACCGAGCGGTGAAACCGCTTCGCTTGCGATTGTGCGTCAACAGCATAGCAGAGCGCCGCGCATAATTGAAGAACGGATGAAGACAGGAGCGGAGGGGTGGGGGTAGGGGAGTAGGGAGTGGGGGAGTGGGGGAGTGGGGGAGTGAGGAGTGAGGGAGTGGGGGAGTAGGGGAGACAGGCGTAAGCAAGTTGCTCCGGTTTCTCCCTCACTCCCCTACTCCCCTACTCCCCTACTTCCGCTGGTTGCTGCCGACGCTACTTTTTCTTCACGAAGCGCACCCAGAAAGGCACGCGCAGAGTCTGCCCTTGCGAATCCGTGACGTTGACGAAGCCTGTATAATCGCGCTTCGCGGCGCTCTTGGCGGCATGGAGGGCCAGCGTCGCGGTCGCGCTCTGTCCCGGCACAAGCGTCAACGTTGCTTGCGTCGCCATCGTCGCACTGAAGCCATCGCCGGGGTCAAGCTGCTGCACGCTGAAGGTGAACGTGCCCGGCTGATCGCTGGTGTTCGTGATCTGGAAGTCAAGACTCGTTGCTACTGCTTTCTTCTTCAGCTTCAGAATGCCGAAGCTCAGACTCGCCGGCTCAAAAGAGGCGCTCACGGTCGCCGCCTGCGCCAGATCGACGCGCCCCGCGCCCATCGACAGCACCCCGGCATTCGTCGTCTTGCCGGAAGTCGTGAACACAGCGGTCGCCGCCGAACTCATCAACGCCGATTTTACCTGTGCAGGCGTCCACGTCGGATGCTGCTGGATGACGAGCGCGGCGGCCCCTGCGACGTGCGGCGTTGCCTGGCTGGTGCCGCGCACCGCGCTGAACCCCGACGGGTCGTCCGACGTGATCGTTGCCGAATAGATGTTGTCGCCCGGCGCGGCAATGTCCGGCTTGAACGATTCGAGCATTGACGGTCCGCGCGAACTGAACGTCGACACCACGTCCGACGCCTGCGGCGCGGCAAAACGCGGCGCAAAGCTCACGGTCGCGTCCGGGTGCGCCTCAATGAACGCCTTCAACGCCAGCCCGTTCGTGCGCCCGATCAAGGCGGACGCGAGTGTGGTGCCGTCAACCAGCATGGTCAGCAGGTTATCACCGCCGTCCGCGCCTTCGCTGATGTCTTTGTTATAGATGAGCACCGCTCTTGCGCCGCCCTCCGTGGCGACGTTGATCTTCTGTGAAAAATTACAATTTCCGCGCTCGATCAAGGCGACCCGCCCGCCGAGCGTTCCCGGTTGAATAGGCCCGCAGCCGCGCGTTGTATCGACGCTGACCAGCCGCAGATTGCTGTAGCTGTTATCGAAATGCACAGAACTGCCTGCGCCCGGCGCGATTGCCATGCCTGCCAGGTTCGATGGCACAGGCGACGGGCCGTTCACCAGGACTGCTGCGCCGACAAAGTGAGCGTTGGTGATTGAAGCTACGGTGATGGCCGACGGCGCAATGCCGGGCGAATCGATGGTCATCTGATCGTCAGTGCCGCCGGCGCCCGAATTGCCGGCGGCAACGGCAACGACCATGCCGTCACGGACCGCCCTTTCGACGGCGCGCGACAGGAAATCGAGCTGCGCTGTGGCCTCTGCGCCGAGGCTCAAGTTGGCGACATCGAAGCCGTCACGCACGGCTTCATCGAGTCCCGCCGCAATCAGATCGTCCGCGCCGCTGCCGTTTTTGCCGAGCACGCGATAGTTGCCTAAGTAAGCTTTGGGCGCGACGCCGCTGATGAGGCCGAGCGGCGTCAGCGTGCCAAAATTGCCGGCGGCGATGCCGGCGACGTTCGAGCCGTGCCCGTCTTCGTCCAAAGCGGATGGATCGCTGCCAGAGGCATTGACGAATGATTTGGCGACGATCACTTTATTGTTCGTCAGCGCCTGGCTTTTGTTGTCGAAACGCGGAAAGCCTGATGGCGCGGTGAAACCCGCATCGTTGAACAGCGGATTGGTAATGTCTATTCCAGTATCGAGAATGGCGATCTTGACGCCCGCGCCGGCATTGCCCGGCCCGCCGAGCCGTTCCCACATCGCCGGCGCATTGATGAGCGGCACGCTGCTGTCGAGCAGCTTGTGAAACTCGCGCACCAGTTCGACGCGCTTGACGCCGGGCAGCGCCGCGAGCGCGGCGATCTCCGTGCCGCGTGCTTCGATGGAGACGGCATTTGCAAGCGTCCGCAGTTCCGTGCGCACGCGTAGAGCCGGCGCGATCAAGCGTGCGCGCGCTTTGAAACTCTCCTGCTCGCCGCGCAACTCGCTGTCAATGGCGACCGCTTCTGCCGATGCAAAATCGGCGCGCTGGCGGCGCTGCATGATGGAGACCTGCCGGCGCTCGGTCATCGGCGCGCCTTCGAGTTCGATAATCGCTCGCACCGTGCCGGTGGATTTAAGCGCCTGTTCAATCGGCGACTGGTCGGCGCGCGCCGTTGTCTGCATCGGCATGCTACGGGCAGGGCCGATCAGCGCTTGCGCCACGAGCATCGCGGCCACGAACATTCTGAGCAGAGAAAAGCATTTTGTCATGTACATCACCTACATCGGCAGTCGCACGGGCGCTGCCTGCAACCTGCAATGAATCTTTGGGAGATGAACGATTTCGGAGCGATTAAGACCACGTTACCGCTGCGCCGCTATGGGCGACGCCGGCGGCAAAGTCGCGGTCGCGCAAACGTCTAGGCTTGCGTGACCGCGACTTGTTTGATGATCAGGCAAACAGGGCACATTCGCCTGACGCGCAAGCCCGCCGGCTCGCGCCTTATTCATGCACACT
>JBBWZK010000453.1:0-8955 GCA_039648975.1 Blastocatellia bacterium | reverse complement strand
GTGGCCGGCGGCATTCTCGGCGTTGGCGGCTTTGCCAAGACGCTGATAGGCTATCTGGTAGCGATGGCGAGCGTGCGCTTTGCGCTCGAAAACCCGCTGGCGCGACTGGCCATTGTGGCGCTCAGTTCGGCAACCAACACCGTGCTGTTCATCGGTTTATACCTGATGCTCGAACGGCCACTGTCGGAAGTGAAGACCTTCGCCGATCTGGGGCGTCGGGTTGGTTGGGGAACGCTCGGCGACACCGTCGCAGCAATCGTCTTGTTCATCGTGCTCGACCGCATCTTCTCCGAGCAGGCGGCGACTCGGCGCATGGCGATTAAGAAGAGGTTCTATGAGTAGCAAAAAGGACCAACGCAAAGAAGAGACGCAGAACTTCGAGTTGCGGCTGCACGCGATTCAGTATGTCATCCTGGCGATTTTCGTCGCCCTCGGCATACGCTTCTACTTCCTGCAAGTTTCCCGTCACGATGAGTTTGTGGCGCGGGCTGAAAACAATCGCATACGCGAAATTCCGATCATTGCGCCGCGCGGCGCACTTCTCGACCGCAACGGGATCGTGCTGGTCGACAACACGCCCGCCTTCAACGTCGTCGTCATGCCCGAAGACATCACCAACAAGGCTGAGACGATTCGCGCGCTGGTCGAGAATCTCGGCATCGACCATAACGAAATCGTTACCCACCTCAACGATGTCAATCGCCCAAAGTCGCTGCCGATTCTCGTCAAGCAGAACGCTTCGGACGCCGACCGTGCCTGGGTGTCAGCGCACGAACTGGAGCATCCTGAAATCCAGGTCGAGCAGCAGCCGCAGCGGCAATACCGTTACCGCAAGACGGCTGCGCACATGCTCGGTTACATCGGCGAGATCAGCCCGCAGCAACTCGAACTGCCGAGGTATCAGGATGCCGGTTACAAGTCTGGCGACATCATCGGCAAAGGCGGCATTGAGGCGGTCTATGACAAGATTCTGCGTGGCGTCGATGGCAAGCGCCGCGTCATGGTCGACAGCAAAGGCCGGTTTGTCGCCGAGCTTGAGCGCGTCGAACCGATCAAGGGCCAGGACATCATCACGACGATTGATCTAGACATTCAGCGCGTCGCCGAAGACCAGTTCGAGGAAAAGCACGCCACCGGCGCGGCGATTGCGCTAGACCCGCGCAACGGCGAAATCCTCGCGATGGTATCGGTGCCGAGCTACGATCCGAATGTCTTTGCGCGCAATGTCATCTCGTCGGATGATCGCAAGGAACTGCGCGCCATCATCAATGACCCGGCGCATCCGCTCTTCAATAAAGCGTTGCAGAGTATCTATCCCACAGGCTCTACCTGGAAGATCATGATGGCGACCGCCGCGCTCGAAGAAGGAACGATTACGCCGACCAGTTCCAAAATCGTCTGCGGCGGCGGTTTGTCGGTCGGCAATCGCTTTTTGCACGATAGCGGCGGCAATCACGGCATGCCTGACATCCACGCGGCCATCGTGCATTCCTGCGACGGCTATTTCTATCGCCTCGGCCTGAAGATGGGCGTCGACAAGATCAACGAATGGGTGACGCGCTTCGGCATGGGGCATAAGACGGGGGTTGATTTGCCGAGCGAAACGCGCGGCATCATTCCGAGCCGCGAATGGAAGCGCCGCGTCAATCCGCGCGACCCTATGTGGAAGGATTTCGATACCGCCATTTGCGCCATCGGCCAGGGATCTGTGGCGGTGCCGCCGTTGCAGTTGCTGCGCGCCGAATCGGGCATTGTCATGGGCGGCGAATATCACACGCCGCACATCTTCAAGGAAGCTAAAGCGACGCAGGCTTCCGAAGCGAAGTTCTACGACAACCAGCCGACCGAGTTGAAGTTGTCGCAGGTGACAGTTGGCATCATCAACGCGGCGATGTGGGGCGTGGTCAACGAAGGCGGCACGGCAGGTCGCGTGCCTTTCCCGCGCGAGTTGAACATCGGCGGCAAGACCGGCACGGCGCAGGTCATCGCCAAAGAAAAAGTGCGCGGCAAGGAGCACAAAGATCATTCGTGGTTCATCGGCTTTGCGCCGATGAAGACCGACGAGAAACCGGAGATCGGTGTGGTCTGCATTACGGAAAACGGCGGCTGGGGCGCGTCCGCTTCAGCGCCGACGGTGAACCACATCATCGCGGCTTACTACTCGAAGAAGCTGAACCGGCAGATATTGCCTGATCTCGATATGGTGGCGATTCAGAATCGCGACAACAATCCGACGGTTGCTATGGTGACCACGCCGCCGGTGAAGGATGCAGACCGCCGACGCGCGCCGGTCAGACAGTAGCGGCGGTTGGTTGGCGCGCGCGAAGGCGTGTTAAGATTGCGGAGGCGGAATCCGATTCGCAACGGCTTTCATTTTCCTGTGGCCGCAAGTT
Organism: Blastocatellia bacterium; assembly: GCA_039648975.1. Classification (GTDB taxonomy): domain Bacteria; phylum Acidobacteriota; class Blastocatellia; order UBA7656; family UBA7656; genus DATENM01. The sequence goes on along the minus strand of JBBWZK010000453.1, from coordinate 6,562 downwards.
GCGCTTTCAGTCATGGTTGATTTCAATCGCAAGACGCTCAGAGATATAGACTGGCTGCTGCTGTTGACGCCCTTGGCGTTGACGCTGTTGGGCTGCGTTGGCATACACAGCACAGCGCCCGGCACGGAGATGAAGAAGCAACTCATCGCCCTCGGCATCGGTCTGGTCCTGGCCGTCATCGTGATGCTCAACGATTATCGCAAGATCATCATCAACGTCGCGCCGTTCTTTTACGCCGCCGTCATGGTGATGTTGATTATGGTGCTGTTCTTCGGCAAAGAGATCAACGGCAACAAAGCTTGGCTGCACATTGCCGGCTTCAGCTTGCAGCCCAGCGAATTCGCCAAAGCGGCGACCATCCTGATGCTGTCGCGCCACATGGCGCAGCCGCGCGTCGGCGCGCTGTCGCTCAAAGACATGATCATCATGAGCGCGATCACCATACCGCCGATTATCTTGATCGCGCTCGAACATGACACCGGCACGATGCTGACGTTCGGCGCGATTCTCGGCGCGTTCTTTTTTCTGAGCGGCCTGCGCAAGGTGCTCGTCGTCGCAGCTCTGGCTGCCGTCGTCGTCGGCTTGTTTGCCGTCTACCCGCATCTGAAGGGTTACCAACGGGAGCGCATCATCGTCATCATTCACCCTGAACAGGCTGACCCGAAGGGCTACGCTTACCAGACGATTCAATCGGTGATCGCCGTCGGTTCAGGCGGCGTGCTCGGCAAAGGCGTTGGCCAGAGCACGCAGGGCAAGCTCGGATTTCTGCCGTTCGCGTGGACGGACTTCATCGCCGCAGTGATCGCCGAAGAGATGGGCTTTGGCGGCATACTGCTGATGATGCTCTTGTATTTGATTCTCATCTGGCGCATGGTGGCAGTCGCCGTCGGCGCGCGCGACCGCGCCGGCGCATTAATGATTATGGGATTCGTCGCTTTGATCGGCTTTCACATCCTGTGCAATCTCGGCATGGTGGTCGGCTTGATGCCGATTATGGGAATCCCTCTGCCGCTGATGAGTTCAGGAGGCACCGCCGTCATTTCAATGTTCATCGGCGTCGGCCTCGCTCTCAGCGTGCGCCGCAGAAGGTTTGTGAATTAGAGGCCGGGCGCGGGTTCCTGGTTTGGAACCAGAAACCAGCTAACCAGGAACCAGAAACTTTTTTTGAATAATGACTAATTACGAAAAATATAAATCGGCGCTTGATTCGATTCTGCCGACGGTAGAAAAGCCGGCGCGCTACACGGGCGGCGAATGGAACGCCATACGCAAATCAACCGGCGACATCTCGACGCGTATCGCGCTCTGCTTTCCTGATACCTACGAGATCGGCATGAGCCATCTCGGCTTGAAGATTCTCTACAGCCTGCTGAACCAGCGCACGGGCTGGCAGGCCGAGCGCGTCTATGCGCCGTGGCCTGACATGGAAGCGCGTCTGCGCGAACGCGGCCTGCCGCTGCTCTCGCTTGAAAGTTACACGCCGCTTTCAGACTTCGACATCGTCGGCTTCTCGCTGCAATACGAACTGACCTACACGAACCTTTTGACGATGCTCGATCTCGGCGGCATCCCGCTGCGCAGCAGAGATCGCACATTGAACGATCCGCTGATCATCGCCGGCGGCCCGTGCGTTTATTCGAGCGAGCCGATGGCCGACTTCATCGATGTCTTCGTCATCGGCGACGGCGAAGAAGCCTTCCCCGAACTCGTGGCGCGCTACATGGAATTGCGCGATTCGGATATGGAGTTGACGCGCCGGCAAGTCTTGCAAGAGCTTGCCCGCATCGAGGGTTTGTATGTGCCATCGCTTTACCCTGTGTCGCCGAGTCCGCAGCACGGCCTGCTGATCGTCAACCGGCCCGAAGACGCGGACATCCCTTTCCCGATTCGCCGCCGTGTCGTCAAAGACATCAACGATTTTCCGTTCCCGACCGAATCGCCCGTGCCCAACATCGAAGCCGTGCATGATCGCATGTCGCTTGAAATTGCGCGCGGCTGCGTTGACGGCTGCCGCTTCTGCCAGGCCGGGACGATCTATCGCCCTGTGCGCGAGCGCGACCCGAAAGCGATTGTGACTACATTGATCGACGGCATCGAAAAAGGCGGCTACGACGAAACCAGCTTGACCTCGCTGTCAACGGCGGACTACACCTGCCTTGAGCCGCTGGTGAAGATGCTCGGCGCGGAACTCGAACGTCGCAAGGTGAGCTTTTCGGTTTCATCCTTGCGCGCTTCAGGCGTCAAAGAATCCCTGGCGCGCGAGATCGCGCGGGTTCGCAAGACCGGTTTCACGATTGCGCCCGAAGCCGGCACGCAGCGCATGCGCGACGTGATCAACAAGAACGTCACCGAGGAGGACGTGCTGAAATCTTGCGCCGTGGCGTTTGAAGAAGGCTGGTCGTCCATGAAGATGTATTTCATGATCGGCCTGCCGACCGAAACCGAAGAGGACGTGCGCGGCATTGCCGAGCTTGGCCGAAAAGTGCGCGAGATGGGCCGCACACGATTCAATAAGAATGTCAAAGTCACCTGTTCGGCCTCATACTTCGTGCCCAAGCCGCACACGCCGTTTCAATGGTGTCAGCAGGAAGGCATCGAATCGATCAAGCACAAGCAGCGTATGCTGCGCGAGATGGGCCGCCGCTATCGTATCGAAGTGAAAGTGCATCACGCAGAGACTTCCGTGCTTGAAGGGATCATCTCGCGCGGCGACCGCCGGCTTGCTGCGGTCATCGAGCGCGCCTGGCGCATGGGCTGTCGCTTCGACGGCTGGTCGGAGCACTTTGACTTCAACCGCTGGATGGAAGCCTTCGCGCTTGAAGGCATTGATCCGGCGCAGTATTTGAAAGAGTTGCCGGTGCGCGAATTTGATAAGCCGCGCGCGCCGCTCGTGCAGATGGTCTGGGATCATCTGGACACGCTGGTGAAGCCGGAGTTCAATGCGCGCGAATACATCAAGGGCATCAAGGCGAAGATTTCGCCGCCCTGCGAATTGCCGGTCAAACGAATTGACGGGCGACCGACGGCGATTGCGCCATCGCACGAAGAGTTCGAGCGCGTGGCCAACCAACCTTTGCTTTGTTATGTGTGCGGCCTGGAATGCGATCTCACTCTGTCGCGCGCGCACTTGATGAAAGCGCACGCCATGCACACTGAGTTTCGCGACGGTGCGCCCTCTGAAGTTAACCTTACTTACAAAGAGCGCATCGCGGCGGTCGCCGATGAAGCGGCGCAACCGCTGGTTCAACTACAGAGGCTAGAGGCTAGGGAACAGGGGCTAGAGAAGAAACCGGAACCGTCTCCAGCCTCTAGTCTCCAGCCTCTAGCCTCTATGCACCGCTATCGCGCCACGTTCGAGAAGGGCGAGCAGGTCAAGTATCTGTCGCATCTCGATATGACGCGCACCTTGCCGCGCGCCTTCCGGCGTGCGAAAGTAAAGCTTGGCTATTCGCAGGGCTTTCACCCGATGCCGCTCATCCAGTACGGCCCGGCGCTTGGCGTCGGTACGGTCGGCGAGAACGAGTTGATCGACTTCGATTCGTTTGATGAGCTTGAAGAGGCCGTGTTTCTTGAACGCATCAACGTCAGCCTGCCCCCCGGCTTTCGCTTCAAACGGCTTGAGCGCTTGGCAATCCCATCGCCATCGCTGATTAAAGAAGTGAACCGCGCCGATTGGCTCGTCGCCCTCGACGTGCCGGAGTTGCAATCGGCGGTTGCACGATTGCTTGCCGTCCGTGCCTTGAAGCAAGGCGTGGACGCGAGCGAGTTGCTTCAATTGCTTGCGGACGAATTTCTGGCGCACGAATCGTATGTCATCGAGCGCGTGCGCAAAGACAAGCGGCAGCGTATTGATGTGCGCCGTTACACGAAGGCGCTGCGCTTCGATTGTGCCACCAGCGGTCTGCTGATCACGACGGAATTGACGCCCAACGGCGGCGTTAAGCCGGTCGAGGTCGTTGCCGCGATTTACGAATTAACGGAGGAAGAAAAGATTTCCATCAGCTCGCGCGTGCGGCGCTTGCGTCTGTATCAGGAAACGCCGGCGTTCACGGGAGCGCCCGGCACAACCGACGCCGCCTTTGCGAGCATACAATGAGAAAGCGTGACAAGTGACAAGTGACGAGTGACAAGAGCAACAACCATCTCTTCACGCATCACGCATCACGCATCACGTATCACTATTCAGGTTTGTGCTATTAAGCAGCACGGGTAAGTTTTGAAAGGCGCTTCGCTCGGGCGGCGCAAACAGGCCGCGATGAGCATCGATCAGCGAAGTGACCGCAGTTGCTAAAGAGCGCGTCGGTTTCGAAGATGCAAACTCAGGTGGAGCCGCTTTCTTTCGATGAAAGACGCCGCCCGCCGCACCAGTTTTAATTTCGAGCGTTCTAGGATTTCGAGTCCGCCTTCGCGCGACTCAATCGAGAACCTAAGATTTAACGCATCGGCTGACCGCTCACCCGCAGACTTCGCGCGACAGTCTTTTCGTCTTTGCTCAAGCGACGACCGAAAGATCAGGCGTCGCCGCTTACCCGCCTGCCAGCACGGCCCACTACCAGGAGAATCCATGGCAAAAGAATTGATCATTAGCGCGAACGTGCATGAAAAAAAAGTCGCCATCCTTGAAGACGGCGTGGTGACGGAATTTTACGTCGAACGCCGCGACGAGAATCAGGGCGTCGTCGGCAACCTTTATAAAGGCCGTGTGATGAAGGTGCTGCCCGGCATGCAATCGGCCTTCGTTGACATCGGCCTTGAGCGCGACGCCTTCCTCTACGTCTCGGACTTCACCGAATTTATGGAAGAGGAAGACTAAATCGATTTCCGCGAGGCGGATGAAGAACAGCCTGTGCGCGAAGAAAAACCGCCGCGTGAAGAAAAACCCGCTCGCGCCGACGAACGCCCGCGTCGCCAGGAGCAGCGGCGGCCCGGCGCTGCCGCGAGACCGGCTCCAGCAGCCGGTCGTGATGAAGAGTCTGCCGACACACAAATGTCCATCGAAGATGCGGTCGAACAGTTGGCCGAAATCGCCGATGAGAGCGTCATCCCGCCGCCGCCCTCTGAAGATGAGATCGCCGCAGAGCAGGCAGGGCCAATGGCCGAACCGGCTGACGCGCAGGTTGAAGAGTTCTTCATTGAGCGCATTACCGACGAGCCTTATGAAGCACAGTACGAAGCGCCCGGCGAGTCTGATAGCGAAGCCTTAACCGATATAGCAGCAGCTCCTGTCGAAGAAGCTGCCGCCGAAGCCGTGGAAGGGAAGTCGCGCCGCCGTTCGCGCAAGCAGGTTGTCGAGAAGCCTGAACCGAAATCTCGCCGCAAGGGCGCCAAGGCCGAAGTTCAGAAAGCTGACGTTCAGAAGGAAGCCGCGCCACCGGCAGCATCGCCAAAAGCCAGCGCCCGCAAGTCGAGCGGCAAGCCAACCGCCCGGAAATCGCGGCGCGGCGCAACCGCCGAAAGCCACGTCGGAACCGCTCTTGCTGTCGAAGAGAACTTTCAGCGTATCACCGATGAAGACCTCGCAAGTGATGCCGGCGACCTGTTGAAAGACGCCATCGTGCAGGAGAAGATCATCGAGCAGGTTCACCAGGCCGAATACGCGACGCCGTCTGTGGTGCGCGAGCCGGAACCCGAATGGCGCGTCGGCAGCTTTCGCGCCGCAGTCGTCGAAGACGAAGGCTTTCAGCGCATCGTTGACGAATCGGCCCCGCCTGCGAAAAGTGATAATCGTGATAAGCAGATTTCTGTGAGCGAGACTACAAAAACTGAAGAAGCCGAAGATGCCACGGTCGCGCCGTTTCGCCATATTGGCGAGGCATTGCCCGGCTGGTTGCGCGAGCGCCTGGATGCCGTCGGCATGAATGATGCTTCGCCTGATGCCGGCGATGCCGGCTCGCAAAGTAGTGAAGCCGGTGACGCGGTGTCAGCCGAAGAAGATCGCGATGCGGAAGTGCGTGATCGCGGCTCGCGCGCCGAGTTCTCGCAGCGTCGCGGTGGCCGTGGACGCCGCCGCCGCCATCCGGGAGCGCCGCCACCGCAGCAAGCCGGAGCGGTTGGGGCGAGCGATGAAGCCCCGGAAGGCGATGTCGAAGCGGAGAGCGCCGAGCCCTTCGTAGAAGAAGCGCCGCGCGCCGAAGCGCCGCGACCAGAAACGCCACGACCCGTAGCGCCGCGCGCCGAGCGAGCCGAAGCCTCGCGATCCGCAGCGCCGCGAACTGAAGCGCCGCGCCCGCGCTATGAGCGTCGCGGCGATAGCCGCCGTCCTGAACCACGTTCCGATCAACGCCCCGATCCACGTTCTGATCAACGCGCTGACCAACGTCCGGACCCGCAGCGTCAGTCCTCGCGTCGTCCTGAACGCAGCGGGCCGCCGACCATCAGCGAACTCTTGCACGAAGGTCAGGAAATTCTCGTGCAGATTGCCAAAGAACCTATCGCCAAGAAAGGCGCGCGCATCACCTCGCACATCGCCCTGCCGGGCCGCTATCTGGTTTACATGCCGACGGTCAATCACGTCGGCGTCTCGCGCAAGATTCCGAGCGATCAGGAGCGCATTCGCCTGAAG
>JBBWZK010000209.1:0-3183 GCA_039648975.1 Blastocatellia bacterium | reverse complement strand
GACCAGCCCTTTGCCGCCGGGTTGATTGCGCGCTTCGATCAACTGCACGGCAGCGGCTTTCACCGCCGCGTCGCCGGCGTAGATGGCCGGCGCGACCTCTTTGGTTTCGATCAGGCCGACGGCTTCGATGCGCTCCACTTTGACGCGGCCGTTGATGGCCGGCGGCAATTCGGGATGAACGTTTTGAATGATGAAGTGATCGAGCACGGTTTCGGCAGCCTTGTTCAAACCGGCTCTCAGGGCCGCTTCCACGTCCGCCACACGGCCTCCCACCATGATGAGATACTTGCCGCGCGGAATTAAGGCCGTCATCAGCAGTTCAACATCAGCCATCTTCATCATTGCGTCAACCGCTTCGATGCCGCGCGCGATGGAGCTTGACTCGATGAAGCCGATACAAGGGTTGCCTTTGGTGAGGTCGTTTGCGCTCATGGTGTTCAATCGCGCCGACAGTATAAACGCCAGCCATCGTTGATTGCAATGCGCGGCGCGGTCTGCTATCTTGGCCGCCTCCTGACTGGCGCGTCGCAAACTCTCCAGCCGTTTGCGACGTAATCGAAAGCGCAAGGCTTTGACGATCCGCACAAGCTACAGGGGTGCGACTCGTCGGACACGGCTTGTGCCATAACGGAGTCGCCCATGAAAGAGATTTCGCGTCGCCTGTTTCTCATGCAATCTTCTGTCGGTCTGAGCGCCGCGTGGCTTATGGCGCGCTGGCCCGACATCGCCGCCGCTGCGCAGCACGCGCATCACGCGGCGCAATCTGCCGCGCCATTGAAGCTCGAATTCTTCACGCCCGAACAGGCCATCGAAATTGAAGCCGTCGCCGCGCAGATCATCCCTTCAGACGATTCGCCCGGCGCTCGCGAAGCGCGGGTGATCTATTTCATCGACCGCGCCCTCGTGACCTTCGACAACGACAAACAACTGCTCTACAAGAAAGGCATGGCTGTGCTGCAAGCGAAAGCGCGCCGCGCCGGCCTTGCGAAATTCTCCGCGATGAATTCAGCGCGGCAGACGCGGGCGCTCAAGCAGATTGAAAAATCGCCCTTCTTCCAGCAGCTTCGCACCCACACCGTTCTGGGCTTTCTCGTCAATCCCGAATACGGCGGCAACCATGAGCAGGCGGGCTGGAAACATATCGGCTTTGATGATCAATTCGTCTTCACACCGCCGTTCGGCTTCTATGATCGTGATTACAAACCCGAACAGTGAGGGCGTGGAGGATCGCCGATGAATCAAGCGCAACCGCAATATCAACCGTCGGACGAAGTCGATTTCGTCATCGTCGGATCGGGCGCGGCAGGCGGCGTCATCGCCAAAGAATTGTCCACCGCCGGCTTCCGCATCGTTGTGCTCGAGCAGGGGCCTTATCTCAAAGAACAGGATTTTGCGCACGACGAGTTGAAGAACCTTTATCAAGAGGCGCTCACCAACAATCACAAGCAGCAGCCGAATACGTTTCGCGCCAAAGAGTCGCAGAAAGCTCGCGTGCAGCCGGCGGTCACTTATGGGCGCGTGGTCGGCGGCGGCACGGTTCACTTCACGGGCAACTACTGGCGCTTTCACGAGATTGACTTCATCGAGCGCAGCAAGCTCGGCGCGATTGCCGGCACGGGCTTTGCCGACTGGCCGATCACCTATCAGGAGATGGAGCCGTACTACACGAAAGTTGAATGGGAGGTGGGCGTATCGGGGCAGGCGGGCGCGAACCCGTTCGATCCGCCGCGCTCGCGGCCTTACCCTGTGCCACCGCTGCCGATCAAATCGTCTGGGGTCTTGCTGGAACGCGCGGCGCGCAAGCTCGGCCTGCACGCCTCGCCCGCGCCGATGGCGATTCTGTCGAAGCCGCACAACGGGCGCAACGCCTGCGTCCATTGCGGCTTCTGCGAATACTTCGGTTGCGAAGTCGGCGCGAAATCTTCGACGCTCGCCAGCGTCATTCGCGTCGCCGAAAAGACGGGCCGCTGTGAGATTCGCCCGAACAGTTATGTGCGCAAAATCGAAACCGACAAAAACGGGCGCGTCACCGGCGTGATCTATTTCGACGACCAGAGGCAGGAAGTCTTGCAGCGCGCCAGGGCCGTCGTCGTCTGCGCCAATGGGGCCGAGACGCCGCGCCTGCTGCTGATGTCGAAGTCGAATCAGTTCCCGCACGGCCTGGCGAATTCGAGCGGCGTCGTGGGCCGCTATCTGATGTTCAACGGCGGCGCGTTTGCCGGCGGCGTCTTCGAGCAAGCAACCAACGAATTCAAGAGCGTGGTCGTCAGCCGCATCGTCCATGATTTTTATGACACCGATCCAAAGCGCGGGTTTTACGGCGGCGGCGGCATCGATTTCCGCTTCGATATGATGCCCGCAAACTTTGCCTTATTCGGTCTGCCGATGGACGCGCCGCAATGGGGCCGCGACTTCAAAGCGATGATCAAGGATTACTACACGCGCACGGTTTACATGCTGGCGCACACAACTTCGCTGCCTGTAGCGACCAACAGCGTCTCGCTCGACGCCGAAACCAAAGATGCATGGGGATTGCCGGCCTTGCGCGTCACCTACAAAGATCACCCCGACGACATTAAGACGATGAAGTTTTTCCTTCAGCGCGGGCTTGAATTGCTGAACGCGGCGGGGGCGAAAAAGACGTGGGAGTTCCCGGTGACCGAACAGTCATTCGGCGTGCATCTGCTGGGCACTTGTCGCATGGGCGATGACCCGCAGGGTTCGGTGATTAACAAAGATCATCGCGCGCACGACGTGCCGAATCTGTTCATCTGCGACGGCAGCAGCTTTGTGACTTCTGGAAGAGGCCAGCCGACCTGCACGATTCAAGCGCTGGCCTTTCGCGCCGCCGATCAGATCATTCGCCTGGCCAAAAGCGGCGAGATTAAGTGAAGGAGGCAGGAAGCAGGAAGCAGTAGGCAGTAGTGATAATCGGCCTCACGACAATTTCTCTGAGCTTATTACAAAGAGTACGACTGGCTGTCAACAAACTACTGCCTACTGCTTCCTGCCTCCTATACTGTATAAGGATGCCGTTTAGCGTAAGAGTAAGCCGTGTAGGCAGCGACCAGGTGACACACCCAGCCGAACCAGCCGCCGGTGCCGAGCCAGATGCCCGGCGTGACGATTAGCCAGAAGAGGCCGCGCAAAATCTTACCGTTATAAATCTGCCCGACGCCGGGA
>JBBWZK010000393.1:0-7656 GCA_039648975.1 Blastocatellia bacterium | reverse complement strand
CTCCTGTACTGAGCGTGATGGTTTCGAGTTGGATGCTGCCGCAGACACTATACCGCAGCCGGCGGCGCATCACGAAAGACATCGCGCCTGGCGAACAGGTCGCAAAACACTCACGGATCAACGCTAACCGTGCGACCAATGTAAGCGCGATAACAGCGGCGGGACAATGATTATGGCATGAAGGCGTTGATTGGCGGCGCGAAGTGGAGGTGAAGGGAACGAATCGGCGGCTTAAAGCGCGTTGCCGAGCAATTCGCTGAGTCGCTTGCGGCAACTGCGGCTCAACATCAACTCGGTGCCGTCGCGCAGGATGACGCGATAGTCGTTGTGAAACCAGGGTTGCAACTCGCGCACGCGGTCGAGGTTGACGATGGTCGAGCGATGGATGCGCAGAAAACGTTTCGGATCGAGCTGCGCCTCGATCTGGCTGATGGCTTCGCGCATCAGGTAAGATTCTTTGCCGACGTGCAGGCGAACGTACTTGCCTTCGGCTTCGACCCAGTCAATCTCTTCGGTCTTGAGAAAGAAGGCCCGCCCGCCCGCTTTGATGACCATGCGCTCAAGGTGGCTCTGTTGGGCGCGCAACTCTTCAAGCAAAGCCAGCGCCCGTTCGCTGACCTCGCTGCGCTCGTTGAACAATCGCGACTTTGCCCGCTGCAACGCCTGATCAAATCGGCGACGGTCGAACGGCTTGAGCAGGTAATCAAGCGCGTAAACATCAAAGGCTCGCAACGCATATTGATCGTAAGCGGTGACGAAGATGACGAGCGGCATGGCTTCTGCGCTGATCCGCTCAAGCACCGCGAACCCATCGATTTCGGGCATCTGCACGTCGAGAAAAACCAGCGCCGGTTGTTGTTCGCGAATCGCGGCAATCGCTTCACGCCCGTTGGCGCATTCGCCAATCACGTCAACCTCCGGGTAGCGTGCCAGCATGCGCCGTATGCGCCGCCGCGCCAGCGGCTCGTCATCAACAATCAACGTGCGAATGGTTTTCGTTGAGGTCATCCAATAGCTGCTTTCTCAGAGACGTGAATCAATTCGGCTTTCTCGAAAGGAATTTCGAGCGTCACCTGCAAACCACCTTCAAGGGCATCGACCATCTCAAATCGTTGCGCCGCGCCATAGAGATGTTCCAACCGTGCGCGCGTGTTGGCCAGTCCGACGCCGCCGCGCAGTTTGCCGGCAGAGTCTTGCGCCGAGGCCAGGCCCGGCCCATTGTCTTTCACCACTAAGACGAGCGTGCCGTTCAGGTGAGCGGCGCGAACCTCAATGCGGCCCGGCCCGACCTGTGTGACGATGCCATGACGGATGGCGTTTTCGACGATGGGTTGCAGAATCAAGTTCGGCACCAGCGCATCGAGCGCCTCGGGCGCGATGTCTAGGCTGACCGTCAGGCGATCTTGAAAGCGCACCTGCTCGATTTCCAGATAGCAGCGCAGGAACTCCAACTCTTCCTGCAAGGTCACCTGCTGCGCGCCTGAGTTTTGTAACGTCATTCGCAAAAAATCGCCAAGCCGCGCGAGCATCTTATCTGCCGCGTCGACGTCTTCGTCGAGCAGCGCCGAGATCGAGTTCAATGTGTTGAACAGAAAATGCGGCTGAAGCTGCATCTTCAGCGCCTGCAATTGTGCCTGCGCGAGTTCGGCTTTGAGCCTTGAGGCGCGCAGTTCTTCACGTTGATAGCGCCGGTAATAATCTATGACATGGCTAATCAGCATAAACGTGCCATAGCTCATATAGCCGGTCGGCAGATTGAAGAGAATGTCCGATTGATATAATTCGCGGAGGGATGAATACTGGCGGTAAACCGCGACGTGCAGCGCCCAGCCAACAATCAGGTAGATCGCCCGATGAAAGAAGGCCAGCGTCAAACAAGCCGTGACGTGAATGATCGAATTGCGCAGCCAGCCGTCGCGCCCTATGCGGAACCAGCGCGTCAGTTGAAAGATCAACGGCGCAAGCATGGCCCACAAAAACCAGTAGGGCAACTCCCACACCAGCATACCGCCGAGCGTCGGCTGTTGCTTGAAGATGGCGACGTAATGGCCGGCAAAGAAATAGTAGTTGAGTGTGAAGGACAGTCCAACCAGCGTCCACGCGATGAGGACTAGAATCCACAGTACCCAACCTCGCTTGAGCATGCGCATCTCCTTATGGATTTTCCGGCGTAGCTTTATCATACCGCGAAACCGTGAGCACAAGCAGCGGTTTTCTTACCTGACCTTTCAACTGCCACAAAGGCACCAAGTCACAAAGGGACACAAAGAAGATAGTGATTCTTTGTGTCTTGGTGCCTTTGTGGCGGTTTCTCTGTATAAGCTGATTAAAAGGCGAAGTGTGTCGCCGGCCTTTCCATGTTATCTTCTTGCTTTGTCAAAGAGGCACTACGCATGACCAAGATGACCGCGCAGGAGTTAGAAGCGTTTCTCTATTCGCATTTTCCCGAAATGGACGAGCGTTTGTTTCGCGTCGAGCAAGTCGAAGACAACTTCGCGCAGGTTCGTATGATCTGTCACCCGCGCCATCTGCGACCGGGCGGAACGATCTCCGGCCCGGCGCTGATGACCCTGGCAGACACGGCGATGTACATGGTGCTGCTGGCGATGATCGGCCCGGTGGCGCTGGCGGTGACCACGAATCTGAACATCAACTTTCTGCGCAAGCCTGCGCCGGGTGACGTGATTGCGAAGACGCGCTTATTGAAACTCGGCAAGCGGCTGGCGGTCGGCGAAGTGACGATGTATTCGGAAAACGAAGCGCCGCCGGTCGCGCACGCCACCGTGACCTATTCGATTCCTGCCGAACGCTGATGAAACCCTAGTCCTACTCACTCGAATGCGCCTGGCGTGATCCGCAGAGCGAACTGGCGTTCATCTGTTTCAACGAACGCATAAAAGGCATTGTATTTTTTCACGTCCTGCTTGCTCTTATGAACTGTACGGAGAGGAGCGAGACAGTTACCCAAATGTCCATGCAGGCAGGAGAGAGTTATGCGAACAGTTAGTTTGGTATCTTTGATGGTTGTCTTGATGGTGAGTGTGTCGGTGAGCGCGCAGAAGCGGGTCCAGCCCAAGCCTGTGCCGCCTCCCGATGTTCAATTCGATCATAAAATCGTTGTGGAAGATGATACAACAGGCAATTTTTTGGTCATCGATCCGCTGTCGGGCAAGTATGAGTTTCATCGTTGTAGCGATGGCCTTTTGCTGGGCGGCACGGGTGTCGTGAGCGTGAAGGGCTGCGCGATCAGCTTTGAAGATTTGACTCCTGGCCGCCGCGTGCTTGCCTCGATTGACGAGTGTACGCAGCAAGCAAAGGCCAGCGTCCAGACATTCGCGCCGATTGACAAGGCCACAGACGTTTGGGCGACCACAGACGTTCTGACGGTCAAAGAGGGGCTTGGCGATATAGATATGCGCGACAACACGATGACTTGCGTGCCGAAGAAACAGTGACGAGCGCGAACCAGTCGAGCAGAAGGCGTAAGTAAAAGGGCTTGAAGTTGCGAATGCTTCAAGCCCTTTTACATCACTGGCGTGAAGTTGAAAGTCGGGTCGAACCTGGGAGCGCGGGCATCTTGTCCGCAATCTCTCATAGGCGCAGGGCCGACAGGCGAGACGCCTGCGCTCCCAGGCCTTCACTTAACGAAGGTTGAATTCCACGTCGAGCGTCATCCAGAAAGCCACCGCCGCGCCGTTTTTCATTGCGGGCCGGAAGCGCATCTGCATGGCGGCGCGGATGGCTTCTTCGTTCAAACCATAAGGCAAGCCTCTGAGGATGCGCACCTGTTTGACCAGGCCGTCGCTGCCGATCAGTATGTGGGCGCGCACGATTCCCTGAGCTTTGTTGGTGCGCGCTTCTTCGGTGTAGTTCGGGCGCGGCTCATTCAACGCCCTCGGCAGCGTGTCTACTTTGGGTGGCGCGTCAACATGGCGTCCGCCATTGGGGCCATTGTAATCTTTGCCACCTTGTCCGCCTTCACCACCCAGCCCGAAGCCCGGCCCTTTGTCCGGCCCGACACCGCCATCTTTGCCGCTGCCGACGCCATTCGTTCCCGGCCCATCTGACGGTGGCCCCGGCACGCCATCGGGCAAGCCCGTCGGCGCAAACTCGTTGCGCTTGACGTTCTGCATAGGATCGCCGAGCAGCCTTTCCATCACAGGCAGCGAGGGCGTGTTAAACGTAGGCTTCGTGGTTGGCGCAATGAGCGGCGGTTCAAGCGCAAAGGGCGGCGGCACGCCTTGCGATGCGGGCGTCGTTTCGTGGTTGCCGCCGCCGCCGCCGCCGTGCGCGTCCTTGTCCTGGTTCGATTTCGGCAGCACCACTTCTGGCGGCTGAAGGCTGAACAGGCGCACGGTCAAGTCAGAATTCTTGTCAGCGTCGGCGTTGTGCCGTGCGTGTAGCGTCCAGAAGACAAGCATCGCGACAAACAGCGTCGCATAGACCGCCAGGCTGATGGCCATGCCGAAGCGCAGCAAGTCTCTGCGTCGCGCATTGCCTGATGCAGAATTTTTGAAGGCGCTACGGATGTAGGCTGCCGGGTTATCCGCAAACTCGCGCGCGGCTTCGCGGAAAGCGCCGGCGAGTCGTTTGATCAGCGAAGATTGGTTCGAGAACACGTCGAGAAATAATGCTTCATTCTGCATACTCCCTCCACAAGCCTGTCGTCCGTGCACGGGTCGGCGCAATCAGGCGCAATCCTTCAAAGAGGGACTGACCCTCTACTCATTCTGTTTTCAGTTGGTGTGATAAACTCGGACATGGCGCTTGATGTCGCGCAGCCGGTGAAGCTGCGGAGATCAAGCGAGCGAAGCGATGACATCCATAGAATGTTTAGCGCAAAGCCGCTTGCAGCAAAACCAACGCACCGGCGGCGATTCGTCACGCGCTTGAGGCAAACAGCCGCTGCCCGGTTTTTCTCGAAATAATTTGAAACCCGTGCATGTGTATTCCCGTCTAAGGCATGTGAGTTTCAAAGAGAGAGTCTTTCGACGATACGCCTCACCGTTGGCAGAGAACCGCAACGCAGTTACAATCAAAGCTCCCAAAGCTTGCTTCAGGCATTTGCCAGTGGGCGTATCTGCATGACCCGTGCTTAACATCTAATCGTCTCTATTCAGGAAAAAGATAATGACTGACCATTCTCCCCGTATAAACCAATCCGCGCTTGTCAGGAATGAACGCCAATCCCGCAAGCTGTCAGATTCGGCTCGGTGGATTCGGACGCTTGTCCTTGGTTTGGCCTGGACGCTGGCGCTTGCTTTCGCCGCGCAGGCGCAAGAGCTGAGCAACGACGCCTTGACTTTGCGATTGAACGTCTCGCCCGAAGGCATTCCGATTATCAAAGAAGCCGTCTGGCAGGCGACCGGCCAGGTGGCCTTTCGTGATATGGGAACGCCTGAGGGGCTCGGCGCGTGGGTTCCGGCATCGTTGATTCCGACAACTCAAACCACGCCGCCGACCTGGAGCATTAGCGAAGGCGATACCTTCACGACCGCCGAAGCAAGCCGCGAACTGGTCAACAAAATGCGCATCACCTGGGTTATTGAACTGCCCAAGGAGGGACAACTCTTTCGCTTGCGCATACGGCTGACCAACGACGGCAAGAAGGCGCGGGCGGTGGATTGGTTTCCGGCGTGGTCGGCCAACTGGGATGTCAGCGGGCAAGCGCAATGGGCGCGCTGGTGGCAGTCCCTGGAATACACACGCATTGAGCAGGCCTTGAACGCCAACACCCTTGTTCGCCTGGGCAGCCGGCTGCATAGCTCGGATGATGCGGCAGGCGGCGTCAATCCTTACTGGATCGTCGGTGGCCAGTCGAGCCGCATCTATTTCGGTTTGCAGTGGAGCGGCGGTTGGAGCGCCAAGCTCAAGAGCCTTAACACGGGCTTCACGTTTTCGGTTAGTCTGCCGCCTGAAGAGACACAGCTCGTGCTCAACAAGCGCGAAACGATTGAAGGCCCGGCGCTGCTGGTGAGCCCGGTAGCGGCGGCGGATGATGGTGAAGGCCGCGCCCTCTGGATGAGACAGCGGCATGAGTTAGGGCAGAAGCTCTACAGCGGCCCGCGCCCGTCGTTTCCGCTGTCTTACAATACCTGGTATGCGGCGCGCCGTTCGGTGAATGCGGAGTTTTTGAATCGCCAAATTGCCGCCATGTCGCCCTATGCCTTCACGTCCTTCGTGGTTGATGCCGGATGGTTTGGCGAAGGGCGCTGGAAGCCCGATAAGACGAAGTTTCCGGGGGGCGATCTGGCCGATATACTCGCCTCGCTTAAGGCCAACGGCATCCAGGCCGGTCTGTGGACGACGCCACAGTACGTCAGCAATTCCAGCAACTCGGCGGCTTTGGCGCTTGAGCAGCCGCCGGTTTTTAATCGCTTTCTCGGCGGCTATCTGGTCGATATGTCGACCGACAAATTCGCCGATTACTTGACCGCCCATGTACAGACCTTGCGCAGCAAGTATGCGATGGATTACTGGAAATACGATCAACCGTTTTTCACCGAGCAGTCGAGCGCCGGGGAGATGAAGAATGTCATAGGTTTTCAGAAAGCGCTGCAAGCGGTGCGGCAAGCCAATCCCGATCTGGTAATTGAAAACTGCTTCAATGGCGGGCGCATGCTCAATGAGTTCACGTTGCTGGCGACCCAAACGAGCTGGCTGCTGGATGTCGGCACCGAAGGGCAGCCGGACCCGCAGATGAACATCAGTTCGGCGCTGCAGGCGCTGGAGTTCGTCTTCCCGTGGGCGGCCCTGCGCTTTACCGTCAACTTCGATCAACTGAATCAAAACGACGATGAGATGACGCGGCTTTATTGCCGTAGCGCGATGGCAGGAAGGTGGGGCGTCTCGACAGACTTATCGCGGATCAGCGAGCGCCAGCGTGTGGTCATGCTGAAAGAGATAGACAACTACCGGCGCTTGAACCACGTGAAGTATGCCTGCGTCTACGATCTGCAATTGCCCAAAGACCAGGCCGAAGTTGCCGGGGTCACCTTCTACAGCAGCAAACGGCTACATGCAGGAATCTTGCTCTACCGTTGGCAGCGCGCCGGCGCGTTCGCTCAGCGGGTCGGCTTGACGAAGCTGAGATCAGATGTGATGTACCACGTTGTGGATGTGGATACGGGGATGGAGATCACTGCCAGGGGCGCGGATCTGATAAGCAACGGAGTCAGCGTCGCCTTCAGTAGCCAGCGCCAATCGGCCTTGTTATTCATCGAACCGGTCATCGACACGCCGGCGCAGTAAGCCGCCGTCGCCAGAGCGCAAACCGCCGCCGATGGCTGGCGGCGGTTTGCTTATGGGCCGTAAAGGCCTGTGATATGCCGCGAGACCTGATAATTGACTTCGCCGGTCATCGATAAAGCGGTAAGGACTTGCCGGCCTCGGCACGCCTGACGAACCGTTGCGCGTCGGCCAAACGTGCGCCGGCAAAGAGCCCCGATTGTTTTATAGACTTTCGGAGAACCATCTGCTAAGATGTCTGTGTTCGTTTAGGCAGACTGTGCGCTGCCGTTGACTTAGGATTTCAGGAGTTTCCCGCTACTGCTTGGAGAGAGCGTTTGATTCAGTTTTCTCATTCCTTTCCCACAAAGCCTCGGAAGTTCCTCTTAACTAAATTTCAGGAGACACCATGAAAAGAATTTACGTTGG
>JBBWZK010000379.1:0-29499 GCA_039648975.1 Blastocatellia bacterium | reverse complement strand
ATCCTGTATGCCCTTGAGGTCGCCGCCAAAGAACTGCGTGCCATATTCATAGAAGAAGGGGCCGGGCTGGCGCGGATCAAAGATCGATTCGTTCCAGGTCGAGTGCGGAATCGGCTTCTGGTCGCCATAAAACGTCGGGCAGCCGGTCGTGTTTCCAGCGCGACAGTAATCGTTGGTTATGTCGCCATTGCGGAAGCGGTCAGGGAAGATTTGATAAACGTTGGCATCGTGTAGCCACGCAGGTGTCTGGAAAGCCGCGTCGTAGACAGTGATCTGGAAAGCCGGGAATGGCTCGCTGTCGCTTGCCGCGCCCTCGCCGCCTTGATTGAGGTTGTCGTGATCGTCTGTGTAAGCATCGCTATAGAAGGCGACGTCTATGCCATCGGTGATGCGGAACTTGTAGTAGAGAATCGCCGGCACAGACGGCGCGGCGAGCGTGCGCGTCCAGATGTCGTAGAGCACGCTGTTTTCTGTGCGATTCTCCAGGAAGCTCATCGGAAAATCTACAGGGCCGGTGGTCGTGTCGGTCGCCGGGTCGTAAGTGTAAACGCGCACACTAACGCCATCGACATCGAAGTGATCTGTGCGGAAACGCAGTGTGACCGGCGATCCTGTGGGCACAGCGCCGAACGGGCTGCGATAGTAAACGTCAAACGTATCGTGTCGCAGGCCAAGGAAATGTATATCGCTGGTCGAGCTACTGCTGTTGATTGAAAACGGTTTGGTGCTGGCGCCATTGGCCGTGCTGATGACCGTGTAATAGTGCGAGTAGCTCGCCGACGTGCCGATGAATGCCCCGGCATTGTCTTGCGGCACCTGGCCGTAAACAAATCCGCCCGGCGAAGTCAGGTAGCCGAAGAAGAGGAAGGATGCGGGCCGCCCGCCGCCGGTGATCGCCGACCAGGGAATCGACAGTTCGCGCACGTTGCCGGGGCCGGAGGCGTAACTGCCGACGAAGGCGGTTTGCGACGACCAGCCGCCTGAGCCATCGGCGGTGCGTAGCTCGCGATAGCCATCTTTGAAGTAGGTGACAAAGTCGGCCCGGAAGGGCAGCGATGCAAAGCTCGTGTTGTCGTAATTGAAACCGACGAGATTGCCGTTTGAATTATTGCCGCCATTGACCGGAGAGATGGGATTTTTATCAATGTAGATCACAGCAGATTCGCTGAGGTTGGCGTTGGTGATGCCGACATAAAGGTTGCTATCGTCCCAGGTCATGTACCAGTTTTGCCCTGTGCCGGTGCTCTGCTGGTTTTGACCATCCGTGTGAACGCCGTATTCGTTCGCGCTGATCGTGCCATTCACCGCCGGCGTGGCGAACTGCGCCTGCACCAGTCGTAATGACAGAGTCAACGAAAGCAAGGTGACCGCTATGAAGATCAGATGTGTCCGACGCATGATCTCTCTCCTTCTCTCGACGGCGCTGAATTGAAAGCGCCTCAATAATCCATGTTAATAATTCGGGTTCCTTACGATTAGTTAGTACAATTACCGAAGGGTGAATCCCGATTGACTGGCGCAAAGAATATTCTCTGGCGTTTAGATTGTCAATCTTCGCTCAGGCCCACTACTTACTGAGACAGAGTTGGATCCCGGCCATGCCGTGGTGTAGCGAATGCGGCTGTGCCGCTTTGCTGTGCGGAGTGGCTGCGCCGCTTCGTGTCGCTGACTTTGTTTTTCTTTGGCGGCTAGCCGCCAATCGGCGGCGCAGCCGCCGGAGCGATCAAGCGCCGTTACCGGAAAGTCAGAGACTTTCCGCACAGCCAAACGGCACAGCCGTAAACCTGAGAACTGAATGGCCCTGGGGGTGCATTGACAGCCGCTGGCATTCGCCGCCTAATAGTTGTGATGCACGGCTCGCTCTACGTCATCGCCACGCCGATAGGCAATCTCGAAGACATCAGCTTGCGCGCCTTGCGATTGCTCGGCGAAGTTGACCTCATCGCCTGCGAAGACACGCGCCACACACGCAAGCTGCTGGCGCACTTTCAAATCTCCAGGCCAACCCTCAGCTATCATCAGCACAACGAACGCGAGCGCACCAGTGAGTTGATCGACAAACTCAAATCCGGCATGAACATTGCCCTGGTTGCGGATGCCGGCACGCCGCTGGTCTCCGATCCCGGCTACGCTCTGGTGCAAGAAGCCATCGCGCAGGGCATTCAAGTGGTGCCGGTGCCGGGCGCATGCGCATTGATTGCGGCGCTGGCTGCCGGGGGGCTGCCGACCGATGAGTTTTACTTCGCAGGCTTTCTGCCATCTAAACCATCGCAACGCCGGGCGCGGCTCGTCGCGCTTGCCGGGATCAACGCCACGCTGGTCTTTTACGAAGCGCCGCGTCGCATCAAAGAGACGCTTGCGGATGCCCGCGCGGCGCTAGGCAATCGCCAGTGCGCCGTCGCACGCGAGTTGACCAAGCTGCACGAAGAGTTCATTCGCGGCGCGCTCGATGAAGTCTGTGAAGCCATGCAGACCAGGGAGGTGCGCGGCGAGATCGTCCTGCTCGTCGGGCCGCCCGTCGCAGACGCCTCTGAAGCAATGGATAGAGAATCCGTGCGCTCGATTGCTGAAGAGGTCGCGGCGTTGATGCGCGATGAAAAGCTCGACCAGAAGACGGCGCTCAAGCGCGTCGCCCGCGCCCGCCGCCTGAGCAAGAGCGAAGCCTATCGCCGGCTGATGGCCGAACGCGCGGCAGAGACAATCGCATCGGATGATGTAAAATAAAACCTATGGAAGTTCGTAGATTTATTTTCACCTGCATCGCAATCATGGGGCTGTCCACGCTGGCGCTGGCGCAAGCGGGCGGCACAACTAACCCTACACCTACTCCTCGCACAGGCGGGCGCGAGTATGGCGTCAATCTTACTTTCGCGGTTTACCAGTACGACCCGCAGCGTTCACCCGCCATTGAAGAAGTTACGCGGCTTAACGGCACCTATTCGACTGCCGAAGACGAGATGGCTTACGTCAAAGAGAAGCACAAGCTCGATGAGCTGGCCGTGCGCCACGTTCGTTCGGTAGGCTTGCGCGGCGGCGAGACCTTCAACGACGCCGTGCTGCTCGGCCCCGAATACATGACGCTGGTATTCACGCCGCGCGACGTGATTCGCGGCTTAATGAAGCTCGATGTCAAGGTGCGCTACGCCAATCAAGCGTTGCTCGAGGTCAAAAACGTCGAGGTCGAGAATTACGAAACCGTTCTGCTGCGCGGCGGCAAGGGCATGTTCGGCGTCAAGTACTACGTCGGCGCGGGCGGCGCGCAGCAGAGCGCGCCCATCGAGCGCGCCTTGTTGATTTCGGTGACGCCGGAGATCGTCCCGCTTGCCAACCTGCGCAACCGGCCTGAGCAGTTGTCGCATCCGGTCGATGAATATGGCCGCCCGCTGGCGATCAAAGAGAGCGACCGCTTCACGCCGCCTGTGGCGCTCGAACGGGTCGCGCCGAATTTCGACGCCGGGCGAGCGATTCGCGGCGCGGTCTTGCTTGCCGGCACCATCACGCCCGATGGCCGTGTCGTCAACGTACGCGTTCTGCGCTCGCTCGATCCGGTGATTGACGACCGCGCCATGGATGCGTTCCGGCAGTATAAGTTTTCGCCGGCGCTGCTCAACGGCCAGCCGGTCTATGCGACCTTCCGCGAAGAGATTTCTTTCGCGCCGCCGCCGCCGTCGCTGTGGCAAATCGAAGAAGAGCAGCGCAAGCAGCGCGAAGCGCAGAAGGAAAAAGAGAAGCAGGAAAAAGAGAAGCAGCGCAAGCGGCCCTGAGGCGTGGCCTGCACGTAACGTGAACCCATAGCATCACCGAAAAGTCCCGTTAGGGACGAGATGTTTATAGTCGTCAGATGCCAAAAAGATCGCGAGCCCTGTAGGGGCGACATATCGACATTGCGCTCCTACGGAGCTGGCTTTGCAGATATGCTGGATAGATTGCCTGTGCTTGAGGAGGGCTACTCATGTTCGTTCATTCGGTTTACTTCTGGTTGAAAGAAGGACTGTCTGCCGAGGAGGTCGAAGACTTCCGGCGCGGGCTGCAAGCGATAGCCGCCATCGAAACCGTGAGACAATCGCACATCGGCGTGCCAGCCGATACGGATCGTCCGGTCATCGAGCGCGGCTACAGCTACGCGCTAATCTTGTTATTTGACGATGAGCAGGGACACGATCTCTATCAGGATCATGAAACGCATGATCGCTTCCGGCAGGAGTGTTCACGCTATTGGTCGAAGGTGGTCATTTACGATTGCGTGGAGCGTGATGCGTGATGCGTTGAAAGTGATGCGTGATACGTGATGCGTGAATGAACGCACACTGAGTTAAGCAACGGTCAGCGTTATTATCACGCATCACGCACCACGCATCACGGCTTGATCTTCAGCATCACGACGCCGTGACTCGGCACGCTGGCTGAAAAGCTGCCCGTATGCTTGCCCATATCCTGCTTCGCCCAGAGGTCGCGCACGGCAGCCGAAAGGTAATCAGGATAACCAATCTCATTCCACGAGACACTGATCCGGCCTTCGGCTTTGCTGCGGTTCAACAGGGCGACGGCGCGGCTGCCATCCGCCAACTGCTTGGCCCAGACTTCCAGGTCGCCATCACGTTTGACTCTTCGACCCTGCATCCCCAGCGCATCCTGATCGACGGCGATGACCTCTTTGTTCGTCAGTATCCCGGCGATCTCCGGCGACATGCTGCGGATGTCGTTGCCCGCCATCAAGGGCGCGGCCAGCAGGCACCAGAGGCTGAAGTGAGCGCGGTATTCCGCCGTCGTCATGCCGCCGTTGCCGACTTCGAGCATATCTGGATCATTCCAGTGACCTGGGCCGGCGTAGGCTTCCAGGCCGTCTTGCAGGTCGAGAATGTGGACGAACCCCATGCCGCCCCAGTCTCTGCGGCAGTCCCAGCAATCCTGTATGTCGCCGGTCGTGCGCCAGAGATTGCCGACCTCGCGCGCCCAGAGCCAGGGCTTTGACGAACCCCACTCGCACAGGCTGAAGGTCATCGGTCGCCCGGATTTCACGAGCGCGTCACGCATGATCGAATAAGACGCCTGTTGATTCTGCGTTCCTGTAGAGCACCAGTCATACTTCAAATAATCGACTTCCCATGCGGCGTACTGCCGCGCGTCTTGAAATTCGTAACCTCGACTGCCCGGACGCTTCTGACAGGTCAGCGTGCCGGCATCCGAGTAGACGCCGAACTTGAGACCCTTGGCGTGGATGTAATCGGCGAGCGCTTTCATCCCCGAAGGGAAGCGCTTGGGATCGGCGATGATATTCCCCTGCGCATCGCGGTCGATCTGCCAGCAGTCGTCAATGACGATGTACTGATAACCGGCATCCCGCATGCCTGAACTGACCAGAGCGTCGACCATCTCTTTGATCAGTTTTTCGCTGACATCGCAGCCGAACTTATTCCAGCTATTCCATCCCATCGGCGGCGTCTTCGCCAAACCGTTGTCGAGCGCATACGCGCCGCTCGCCAACAGACATCCGCTCACCAGCAGGCACAGCGCCATGCGCAGAACATGAATTCTCTTCATGATGAAGCTCCTCCATTTCATTGGGCTGCGGAGTTATCCTTGACGCTTGCTGTGCGGGTTGACCACGCTCAACCATTATTGCTCAAGAAAGCCGGCGACAGCGGCAGCCACTTTTTGAAATTCGCACCATGGCGCGCCGTGCCCGCAATCGCTTTCCAGTTCAAGCGCCCTGGCGTGCAACAGACGCGCGAAGTCGCTTGCCGGGCCGGGCGTGACGACGTGATCCAGCTTCGCGACGATGACCAGCACGCTCGCCTTGACTACTGATGCGGCGCGCTCCATTGATCCGCCGAACGGCTCCGCCACGTCCAGCGCCATCATCGCCTGCACCTGCCTGAGCTTATCGTTCGCATCAAAGCTTGGCGCTTTCTTCGCCTTTTCCAGTTCCTCGAAAACCTGCTTGCGCGTCATGCGCTTGTTGAAATTATCGGGCGTGGTGAGCAGGATCGCGCCAAATTCATACTCGGCGGCGCGCGCAGGGTTGGCCGTGTAGTTGCCGTTATCCCAGCCGCGATCATTCATGATGGCATCGATCTGCGCTTGCCAGTGAAGCAGATCATAGGGGGCAAGCCGTGGCGAGCCGACAATGGGAATCGCCTTGTCCATGAAATCGGGATAAGCAACCATCCACTGAAAAGTCTGCATGCCACCCATCGACACGCCGACGATGGCTTTCAGGTGATTCAAGTGCAGCACCCTGGTCAACAACTCATGCTGCGTGTTGACCAGATCGCGGACGGTGAATTTCGGAAAGCTCATGCGTGGTTGCAGCTTGCTGTTTGAAGGCGATGAAGAGACGCCGTTGCCGAGCGCATCGACGGCGATGACAAAATACTTCGCCGTGTCGACCAGCCGGCCAGGGCCGATGTTGGATTTGGCCTGTTCGCTGGTTCCCGAAGCCCAGGTCGGAAAGAGAACCGCGTTCGACTGGTCGGCGTTGAGTTTGCCGAATGTGCGATAGCCGATGCGGCAGTCGCGTATCACCTCGCCGCTTTCGAGCTTGAAATCGCCGAGTTGGGCAAATTGCTGGTCTTGCGCAAGCGCGACGGTCGCGAAGAGCGCCAGGAAAAGCAGCCCACCAGGGACGCAACGGATTAGCTTGGTCATCGTAGCCTCAAGTGTCGCAGAGTTTGTGATGATGAATGTGCCTGCTGAGGTCTGAGATTATAAACAGATCGACCGCTTTTGCGAAACGTCGAGATGGCTTCGAATCGACCGCGTGCGGTGGACTGGCATCGCCGCAATGGATAAAGTGTTAGGCGGCGTCGGCATTCTGCCGGCGCTTGTGTGAAGTCGGCTCGGCGTGCGTATATTTTAAGGCTCACGAATCTCTCAAACGAAGAATCATTATGGTGGAAAAAATAATCGCTCCCTACGGTTCGTGGAAATCGCCCATCACCTCTGACCTGATTGTCGCCGGCACCGTCGGCTTGAGCGAAATTGCTCTGGACGGCGACGACATCTACTGGATCGAAGGCCGCGCGGCGGAAAGAGGGCGCAACTGTATAGTCCGCCGCTCGCCCGACGGCACCATCCGCGATGTGACGCCGCCCGACTTCAACGCGCGCACCACCGTGCATGAATACGGCGGCGGCGCGTACACCGTCCGCGATGGGGTGGTTTATTTTTCCAACTTCAGCGACCAGCAGATCTATCGGCAGACGCAGGACGGCGCGCCGCAGCCTCTCACCGCATCAGAGAAGATGCGCTATGCCGACGGGGTGATTGATTACCAACGCAATCGTATGATCGCCGTGCGCGAAGATCACACCGTATCCGATCACGATTGCATCAATACCATCGTCAGCCTCAACCTCGACGGCGACCAGAGCGGCAAGGTGATCATCGAGGGCAATGATTTCTATTCGTCGCCGCGCCTCAGTCCCGATGGCAGACAATTGGCGTGGCTCGCGTGGAATCATCCGAACCTGCCGTGGGATGGCACAGAACTTTGGCTTGCCGAAATCGACGACGACGGCGCGCTCGGCCAGCGTCGTCTGGTCGCCGGCGGCGCGCGGGAATCGATCTTTCAGCCCGAATGGTCGCCCGATGGCCGTCTGCATTTCGTCTCCGACCGCACGGGATGGTGGAACATCTACCGTTATGACAAAGGCCTGACGGAAGCCCTCTGTGAGAGGCAAGCTGAATTCGGCATGCCGCAGTGGGGCTTTCGCATGTCAACCTACGGCTTTGCATCGGCTGAACGGATCGTCTGTGCTTTTAATGAACAGGGCAACTGGCGACTGGGCCTGCTCGACACAGGCACGCGGCAGATTGAGCGCATCAGCACGCCTTACACAGAGATCAGCAGCCTGCGCGTCGCCGGCGACACAGTAGCCTTCTGCGGCGGCTCGCCTGCGGAAGCGTTGTCCATCGTGCAACTCGATCTGACGACGCGGACGGTCACCGTGCTACGCCGGTCGAATACGCTGGAAATCGAGGCGGGCTATCTGTCGCTTCCCGAAACCATCGAATTTCCGACGGAAAACAAGCGGACGGCATTTGCCTTCTTCTACGCGCCGCGTAATCGAGACTACGAAGCGCCAGCGACAGAGCAGCCGCCGTTAATCGTCTTCAGTCATGGCGGGCCGACGAGTGCGGCGACGACGACGCTCAAGCTCAACATTCAATACTGGACGAGTCGCGGTTTCGGTGTGTTGGACGTGAACTATGGCGGCAGCACGGGCTACGGTCGCGCTTATCGCGAACGCTTGAACGGCAACTGGGGCATCGTTGACATTGAGGACTGCATCAACGGCGCGGGCTATCTGGTCGAGCAGGGCCGGGCTGACCTTGAGCGCTTGATCATTCGCGGCGGCAGCGCCGGCGGTTACACGACGCTGGCGGCGTTGACGTTTCGCGACACCTTCAAAGCCGGTGCGAGCTATTACGGCATTTCGGATCTTGAACTGCTCGAACAGGACTGCCACAAATTCGAGTCGCGTTACAATCACAGCATGATCGGCCCTTACCCTGAAAGTAAAGAAATTTACAAAGCGCGCTCGCCGATACATTTCACAGACCGCCTGTCCTGCCCGATCATCCTGTTTCAAGGGCTTGATGACAAAGTCGTGCCGCCCAACCAGTCAGAGATGATCTATGCAGCGGCGAAGGCGAAAGGCTTGCCTGTGGCTTACATTCCATTCGCGGGCGAGGCGCACGGCTTCCGGCAGGCCGTCAACATCAAGCGTTCGCTCGACGGCGAGTTATATTTTTATTCAAGAGTCTTCGGCTTTGACGCAGATGTACAAATTGACCGGGGCTTTATTGAAAGACTCGAAAATTTTCCGGAGGCATGAGCCTTCGCATCCATGTAGCGCGATCTGTTAGATTGCGCTTTTCCCCGCGCAAGCTGACCGCCTTGCGCTACATCCAATCGTTTTTTCCTCGAACGACGCTCCTCTTGACCCATACACGCTATGACGTGCTGACCTCAACGTAGTAGAGATCGGTTGCCACTGTGAATTCGGCTTTCTTGAGCGGCGTCTTCATGGTCTGCCACTCCGTCGTCGGTTGAATGATCTGCCAGCGGTCTTTCGCGCCGACGCGCACAGGCATCGCGAACCCCGGCTCATCGGCCTTCCAGCGGTAGGTGACTGAACCAGCCGCATCGTCGAACTTCAACTCAAGCAACGGAATCGCGGTGTGGCGCAGATACTGGTCGAAGATCGGCGTCAGATTCTTGCGTGTCTGCCGGTTGAAGTAAGCGACTACATCTTCCGTCAGAATGTTCTGATATTTGAAGTGCTGGTAGAAGTCGCGGAGCAGAACCCACCAACGCTTGTCGTCGTCGACGATGCTGCGCAGGGTGTTGAGAAACAGCGCGCCCTTGAAGTACATATCCTGAGAGGGCGTGGCGTTGATGCCGCGCCGGGCGATGATGGGCTGGCGGTTTTTGACTTTCGGCTTGTAGCCGTTCGTGTACTTCAGCCCATCCGCGCGCCCGTACATGTATTCGACATAGAGACACTCAAGATAGGTCGTCCAGCCCTCGTGTATCCACATATCGGAGCGGTCGGCGGCGCTGACGCTGTTGCCGAACCACTCGTGCCCGCTTTCGTGGATGATGATGAAATCAAATCGCGGGCTGATCCCCACGCCTGTCCAGTCGCGTTCGAGGTAGCCGTTGGCGAAGCGGTTGCCGTAGGTGACGGCGCTCTGATGTTCCATGCCTGAGTAGGGCGCTTCGATCAGCTTGTAGCCGTCTTTCTTGAACGGATATTCGCCAAAATAGTGCTGAAACGCTTCAAGCATGCCGCGCGCCTGGCTGAACTGTTTTTTTGCCTTGTCGAGATTTTCGGGCAGCGCGTAGAAGTCGAGCGCCAGGTCGCCGAGCCGGTCGGCGAAGTGAACATAAGCGCCGATGTTCAGCGAGACATCGTAATTGTTAATCGGATACTGCACCAGCCAGTCCCATCGCGTGTAGCCATCGCCGAGGTCTGTCTTGCCCATAAACTTGCCGTTGGAGACGTCGACCAGGTTGTCGGGAATCGCCACGCTGATTTGCATGCTCTCAACTTCGTCACGCCACTGATCCTTGTTAGGCCACCAGATGCTCGCGCCTTCTTCCTCGCACGCGGTGTTAATCCAGGGACGACCGGCAGGGTCTTTACGAAAAGTGATGCCGCCGAAGCGGCCCTTCTCGCCCGGACTGCCTGAGTAGTAGAAGTCGATGGTGTAAACGCGACCGGCACGCAGAGTCTCAGGGAAGTCTACGAAGACAGCCCCCGCATCGCGCTCGTACTTGAGCGCCGTGGGGCCGAGCATAATCTTGTCGATATCGAGCGAATCATTCAGGTCTAGATGAATCCGTGTGCTGTCCTTGAGCATCTTGAAGCGTATCTGGTTCTTGCCGCTGATGAACTTCTTGTCCGGGTCGATGCGGATGTCGAGATGGTAAAAAAGCAGATCATTGTTGGCGCGATCAGGCCCGTACTCGCCGCGCAGTAGGTCGGCTCGCGTCGGCGCGGCGGCGGCTTGCGGTGGTGCAGGCGCGTCGGTTCGTTGCGCCGTTTGTGCGGCAAGCGTCGCCGCGACCGTCAGCACGAAGAGCGCGGCGATTACCCACCTGCGGAAGATCGTTTCGAGCATAAGGCAACCTCGCAGACTACTTCTTCACCACCGTGAGCTTGATCTCTGACGGATATGGCTTGTATTGGAACGGCGATGTCTTATTCGCCTAAAGCTTCACTGACCAACTCTTCAAACGATGGCACCAGATCAGCGGCATATTGCCGTAGGTAGTCGCGCACCCGGTGCATATCCGCTCCGATTTTGACAAGCTCAATGACATCTACCATATCTTTGCGCCGTTTTGCCACGAGCTTCATATAAATGAGCACTTCAATCGGCACGATGGCCAAGCCTTCATTCATAGGAGGATTGTCAAGAACCTCTTCCAATTGCGGACCGAGCGAGATAGGCGACAGGTAGTCTATGCGTACACCATCAACTTCGATGGGAACACCGGCTTTGAAGGCCACCAGCAATCCCTGGCGTTCAAACGCCTCTTCTCCCACCAAAAAATCCACATCGACCGTGGCTCGAATGTATCCGTGAGCGCCGACTGCCAGTCCGCCTGCCAACGCATAGCGAATGCCAAGAAGATTCAACTGGCCGGCGGTCTTGATTGCCGCCTCACGCACTTGCGGGGCGACGAAACGAAAAGCCTCTTTGATGTCCATAAGATTCACCGGACGACGAGGGATTTGAGCATACGACAGATGCATGGTCAACCTCTGCTTCATCTCCATAGAATATCTGTCCATCGTCCCAGAGCGTCGCCTCGCAGACTACTTCTTCACCACCGTGAGCTTGATCTCTGACGGATACTGTTTGGAGTGGTGGACGGCGTTGTGCGCGACGACCGTCGAAGTTTCGTCGTAGTTCTTGCCGCCTGTATTCAAGTTCCGATCAAAGCGCGGGAAATTGCTGCTCGACACTTCCAGTCGAATCCGATGGCCCGCCTCGAAATAATTGCTTGTCGTCATCGGTTGCAGCATCACTTTGTAAACCTTGCCCGCTTCCATCCATATCGGCGGCTTATCGTAGCCGTTGCGATACCTCATTCGCTGAATCGTCTCGTCCAGATTGTAGGCCCGCCCGTCCGGGTAGACGTCGATCAGCTTCACAGTGAAGTCCGTGTCCTTTGCATCCGACGACGTATAG
Source organism: Blastocatellia bacterium (assembly GCA_039648975.1). Classification (GTDB taxonomy): domain Bacteria; phylum Acidobacteriota; class Blastocatellia; order UBA7656; family UBA7656; genus DATENM01. Next base: position 17,790 of record JBBWZK010000379.1, on the reverse strand, counting down.
AGCGTCACCTCTATGGGGCCGCTCACTTCGATGCCTTGCTTGAGCGGCTCGGTGCTGTAAACCAGAATGTCGGGCCGCTCTTCCATCTTGCGTTGATCGACAGCGCCGCCCGTCACCGCGTTCCCTGTGCAGCAGACATTGCCGCCGTATGACGGCACGGGCTTCATCGGGTCGTAGTCGAATCTATCGGGGTTATCCGCTGCCGGGGCCGCATCACTGAGCACGCCATCGCCGCTCAATGTATTCGCCTTGCCGCCGCTCGCGAGGTAGAAGCTCAGAGGTTGCGCACCACGCGGCGGCCAGGTATCTGACGACTGCCACTTGTTGATCCCCATCGTGTAGTAACGCACCCGTGGCATCGTCTCAAGAATGTGGTTGTTCTCACCTTTGAGGAAGTGATCGAACCAGGCGTAGGTCAACTCGTCATAGTTCAGACGCGCATCTCCCATGCTGCGCTCGCCGACGATAGTATTTTCGGTGGCGCGCTTGTAAGCGCAGTGGAGCGTCGGCGCGATCACTGCGTACTGTTGATTGGCGATCTCCGGCCTGGCCGTCTTTCTCACATAGTTGTATGCGGCCAAATTTGGCCCCACAGACACGTCGTACCACGACATGAACCAGAACCCCGGCACGTTGATTGTCATGTTGTCGTGCCACAATCCCCCTTTGTACCACGCCGGATCGTTCGGCGTGCGCTCGATCATCGCGCCGCCCGTCGCGACGGGCATGGAGTCTGCGAAAACGCCGTGCGGCCCATCCACGGCCTTCAGTATGTCCTTGACGGGAAGATGCCGCAGCGCCTGCGACCAGTCTACGGGAGGCAACTGCTGAGACAAATCGAACGACTTCGAGGCGCGGATCAAATCTTCTTGTGAGGTGTTCGGCGGAAACAGAGGGCGCACCTGATTCTGCTCGCCATAGAGCCAGGCGATGAACAGCATCTGCACCGCGCCGCCGCGATACCAGTTGCCCTGCTCGTAATATGGGCCGACGCGCCCGACACCTGCGCCGAAGCTTTGTGGAATCATCGCCGCAAACGCCGGATTGCCCTGCGCCGCGACGGCCAACTGCCATTCGGCGGTCGAGGAGCAGCCGATGGTGCCGACCTTGCCATTCGACCAGGGCTGTTTGGCCATCCAAGAGATAGCGTCATCGCCGTCGCTAAGTGGCGGGCCAAGAATGTCGTAGTTGCCCTCGGAGAAAAAGTGACCGCGCTCGTTCATCTCGACGAAGACGTACCCGCGCTTGACCGCTTCGAGTTCGTTGCTCAGGTCGCGCGGTGCGCCGTTGCGCACGTCCCAGAAGTTGAAATTGTAGGGAGTGCGGACGAAGATGGCGGGGTACTTCTTCGACGTGTCTTTCGGGCGATAAACGTCGGTCGCCATGCGCTTGCCGTCGCGCATCGGAACCATGAGCTTGCGCTCGACAATCGCAATCGACTGCAATTCTTTTTCAATTGCGTTACGCCGGGCAATCTGTTCAGGAGTCGCGCCGCCCCGCCCCTGTCCGGGAGCGATTTGCAGGGCAACGACGACTCCCACGCCAACGAGTATCAGAGTCCTGAAAATCTTCATTTGCATGCGTATGCTCTCTAGAAAAGACGCCAGATGCAGGGCGTCGGATTTGTGGAGTGCGGTGACCTGTCACCGCTATGGTAGTCTCTCTCAGCGACGCGAATTTCAAGGGGCTACCAGTGCTGCGCAAGGTCGCAGCACTCCATAGTGAACTTTCAGAACAGGTTAATCGAACGTGATGCCCGCGTATATGTCGCTAACCAATATCTCGCTGTTGATAGATGTGAGTTCCAGTGAAGCTTTCAGATCGCCGAAGTCCTGGCGCACCCATCGTCTGCCCTGGCGGCGGTACTGCGTAATGTGCGGCGTATCCTGCGCAACGATCAGATACTCCTTGACGCTGGCAAGCTTCTGATAGGCGTGTCGCTTTTCCTCTTTATCAAGACGCTCCGTGCCGGGTGAGAGGACTTCGATGATGATAATGGGATTGGTCAGCACGTCAATGCCGTTGATGTTGACAAAGTCAGGCTTGCCACAGACGACGCTGACATCAGGGTAGCGGTAGGGTGGCAAGGACGGCGTTTGAATCGGCACGCTGCCACTGTAAGCAAGACAGTTTCGGCCTTGCAGTACCGGCGGGAGCAGAGTTCGGAGGTTTTCGCTGATTGTATAATGACGCTCGGTGCCGCCACTCATGCAGAGGATGTCGCCGTCCCAGTATTCGTAGCGCGCTTCGCCGACTTGTTCGAGGGCGAAGTATTCCTCCAGCGTATAGTGATGATGCGGAAAATCTTTCAGAGGTGCGGCCATATCGAGCATTATCGTATGGATAAGCACAAACTTGTCAAACGAAAGTCAGGCGGTCTTTGGAAGGCGGCGATAGTTGATCCTGCCGGTGAATCCAACAGACATATCTTCAACGTTGTTGCATTCGCCGGCAGGATCATCTTTCATCCATCGCCGCTCAAAGTTTTTTGAGAATGCTCTTCCAGCGCGTCCAGGCTTCGTCGTGCGCCTTCTTGTTCGCCTCCTTGTTGGCGTCGTTGGCGGTCGGGTCTTCGCCCGCGCGCATAAAGCCGTGCCCCGCACCTTCATAGATCACCGGCTCGTAAGTCTTGCCGGCCTCTTTCATCATCTCTGTAGTCTTCGCTACGGTCGCCGTCACGCGCGCGTCGTTGCCGCCGTAGAAGCCATAAACCGGAGCCTTGATCCTGGCTATCGCCTCTTTGCTCTCAGGCCCTGTGCCATAAAACACGAAGGCCGCCGCAAGATTTGGCCGGTTCGTCGCCAGGCGAAACGATTGGCCGCCGCCCCAGCAGAAACCCGCCACCGCGACCTTGCCATTCGCCGCCGGCAGCTTCATCACGTAATCAGCCACGGCGTTCAAATCCGCCGTCACTTGATCCGCAGGCAGCTTGCCGACGGCCTGCGTGACGCTGCTGCGGTCGGCGAACTCGCTTGACCCACCGCCCTGCGGCCCCATGCCCGATAACAGGTCTGGGGCAATAGCGATGTAACCGGCTTCGGCCAGTTGATCGGCGACGCTGCGAACCCAATCGCTCAAGCCAAAGATTTCGTGGATGACGACCACGGCCATCGCTTTGCCTTTGACTTCAGGATAGACGATGAACGCATTGACGGTGCGATTGCCATTCTTGACATGCACCCATTCCTGATGGCGCGGCGATTTATCGAGTTTCTGTTTCGCCCAGTCCTGCACGGATGCGGAAAACAAAGCGTGCTCCATGTGAGCGGCGTGCCCATCCTGCGCGTAAGCGGAACCCGCCGCCAGCAACAACAGCATAATCCCTGCGAAAGCCTTGCTCATTCTGATTCGACCTCCTTCAAAAAGCGTCCGGCATTCTTCAGCACAAACCTCATCAACATCACTCAGCGTCCAAGCCCATCAAGCAAAGCGACGCCGACAATCGAGGTGACTGATTGCATAGCGTTTCGTCTCTATTCTATCATCAGACCACAGATGAACGCCGATGTAACCGGCAGAGATGAACACTGATGCCGTATTTGAAATGGTCAATCTCCGATGAGTAATCTACTGCGCAATCATCTGTATACATCGATTCTCATCATCGATGTTCATCTGTGGTTTCTTATGCTCGAATCGAAAAAACCTCTCATCGGCGTTTACGAAGAACTCGACGCCGCCTGTCATGAATATGACCCGCGCGCCGCGCAGGTCGCCGCGCAGGTCGCCGAGTTGATTTGCGCTTTGCGGCCTGAACTGATCGTCGAGCACATCGGCAGCACGGCAGTGCCTGGACTTGCCGGCAAAGGCGTCGTCGATCTGATGTTGCTCTATCCGCCCGGCCATCTCGAAAGCGCCAAAGCGGTGCTTGATCAACTGGGATTTCAGCGACAGTCGACGCGCGACCCGTTTCCTGAATCGCGTCCGATGCGCCTCGGCGCGCTCAGGTTTGACGGCAAGACGTTTCGCCTGCACGTCCACGTCATCGCCGCAGACGATGACGAAGCCGCCGAGTTGCGCCGCTTCCGCGACCGGCTGCGCGAGGATGCGGCCATGCGCGCCGCTTACATTGAACGCAAGCGCGCCATTCTTGAATCGGGTATCACGGATTCAGTTGAATACTCCTACGCCAAAGGCGAGTTCGTGCAAGCGGCGCTCGATTCCATCAGCGAATAGCGATGCCGCGCCCGGCGGGGTTGATTTCGCGGGCGCTGCGGCTTACTGTCTTCATCAGCAGCAAGTGAGGCTTCAACCGAAGGAGAGATGATGGCTGAATACAAGCGCATTGAAACCAAGATCATTCACGCCGGCGAACCGTCGCCGCGCATCGAAGGCGCGGTCGCCATGCCGATCTTTCAATCGGCGATGTTCGAGTACGCCGGCGAAACCAGTTATCACGACCTCAAATATATTCGCCTGAACAACACGCCGAATCATGTGGTGCTGCACAAGAAACTCGCGGCGCTTGAAAACGCCGAAGCCGCGCTCGTCACCGCAAGCGGCATGGCGGCCATCTCAACGGCGCTGCTTTCGGTGCTCGCGGCAGGCGATCATCTGCTGGCGCAGGATTGTCTGTACGGCGGCACGCACGATCTGCTGACCAGCGACTTCGCGCGCTTCGGTCTCACTTATGACTTCATCAGCGGTGACGACGCCGATTCGTGGAAAGCGCGGCTGCGGCCTAACACCAAGGCCATCTACGTCGAAGCCATGACGAACCCGACTTTGCAGGTCGCTGACCTAAAGTCTGTGGTGCGCTTTGCCAGAGAGCATGGCCTAGTCTCTATCATTGACAACACCTTCGCCAGCCCCATCAACTTTCGTCCGCTAGAGATCGGCTTCGACCTTTCGTTGCACAGCGGCACGAAGTATCTGAACGGCCATTCGGACATCGTCGCCGGCGCAGTGATTGGCAGCCATGAACTGATTGAGAAGATCACACACAAGCTCAACCACCTGGGCGGCTCGATGGATCCGCACGCGGCGTTTCTGCTGCATCGCGGCATGAAGACGCTGGCTCTGCGCGTGCGCTATCAAAACGACAGCGCGCTCCGCCTGGCGCAGTTTCTCGACAAGCACCCGCGCGTGAGTAAGGTGAATTACGCGGGGCTTGAGAGCCATCCGCAGCACGCGCGGGCGCGCGAGTTGTTTGAAGGCTTCGGCGGCGTCCTGAGTTTTGAAGTAGACGGCGGTGTCGATGCCGCACAGCGCCTCATCGAGCGTGTCAAGTTGCCGATCATCGCGCCGAGCCTCGGCGGCGTCGAGACATTGATTACACGGCCCGCGACGACTTCGCATTCGGGAATGTCTGTGGAAGACCGCGCCCGGCTCGGCATCTCCGACAGCCTGATTCGCGTCTCCGTCGGCATCGAAGCGACCGAAGACTTGATTGCCGATTTTGATCAGGCGTTGCAAGGCTAATACTAAACATGAGCGACCACGCGAACATGAACGGCAAAGTCTGCCTCGTCACCGGCGCCAACAGCGGCCTCGGCAAAGTCACGGCGCTTGAGCTTGCGCGAATGAAGGCGCGCGTCGTGATGGTCTGCCGCGACCGCGCTAAAGGTGAAGCCGCGCTTGCAGAGATCAAAGAGGCGAGCGCCAATGACCAGATCGAGTTGATGTTCTGCGACCTGTCTTCGCAGGCAGACATTCGCCGCTTTGCCGATGAGTTCAAAGCGACGCACCCACGCCTCGATGTGCTCATCAACAACGCCGGCGTTTATCTGCGCAAGCGCACGATGACGGTGAACAAGCTCGAAGCGACGTTTGCCGTCAATCATCTAGGCTACTTTCTGCTGACCAATCTGCTGCTCGATTTATTGAAGCGGAGCGCGCCGTCGCGCATCGTTAATGTCGCATCGGGCGCACATGCGAGTGGCCATATCAACTTCGACGACCTGCAAGGTGAGAAAAGTTACAGCGGCGTCAAAGCGTATTGTCACTCGAAGCTGGCGAACATCCTGTTTACGCGCGAGCTGGCGCAGCGCCTTGCGGGCACGCAGGTGACGGCCAACTGCCTGCATCCCGGCGCGGTGGCAACCGGCATCTTTCGCTCGCTGCCCAAGCCTATCGAAGCCCTCATCAAGCTGGTGACGATGAGTCCTGAAAAGGGGGCGCAGACGACGATCTATCTCGCCAGCTCGCCCGCAGTCGAACAGGTCACGGGCAAGTATTTCGTCCGTTCAGCCGAAGCGCAGCCCTCAGCAGAAGCACAGGACAGTGAGATCGCCCATCGCTTGTGGGCCGAGAGCGCGCGGCTCACCGGCCTGCCGGCGGTCACGGCTCCCTTGTGAGCGTTACCCGCGCCAGTCCCAAACCGTCAGGCTGGCGCGTGCAACCAGACTGTTCAAGAGGCAACCAACATGAAACGAAACTTCATCCTGCTGGTCATCTTACTGGTTCTGCCGCTCGGCGCGGCGCAGGCGCAAAAGCGCGCCTTCACCATCGAAGACCTCTATCGCATCAAGTCGATTTCGGACGTCCATCTTTCGCCCGATGGCAAGACGATTATCTACGCGGTCGCGACGCCTGACCTGGCGCGCGCCAAACGCCCGACGCAAATCTGGCTGATGGATGTCGACGGGCGCAACGCACGGCAGATCACCAGCGGCGACAAGAGTTCTGTTGCGCCCGTCTTTTCGCCCGATGGCCGCTGGATCGCTTTCATCAGCGACCGCGACGGCGGCCCAAACATTTATGTCATGTCGGCTACAGGTGGCGAAGCGCGCCGTGTGACGAACATCTCTACAGGCGTGGCTGATCCCGTGTGGTCGCCTGACGGCAAGTGGATCGCCTTTTCGACGGATGTGTATCCTGAATGTAATGGCGACGACAGTTGTAACAAGCGCATCGCCGAGACGTGGTCGAACGGGCCACTGAAAGCACATCTGGCCGACAGCCTGCTTTATCGCCACTGGACGGACTGGAAAGACGGCTTGCGCACGCACATCTTCCTTGCGAACGTCGCGATGGGCAGCACGCGTGATTTGACGCCGGGCAATTACGATTCGCCGACCTTCCAACTCGGCGGCCCTTTGCAATACGATTTCTCGCCCGATGGCCGAGAGTTCGTCTACGTCTCGAACCACGACAAGCACCCGGAGTCTTCGACCAATAACGATTTGTGGCTCATCTCACTAGCTGACCCGGCGGCCCCTCCGCGCAACATCACATCCACAAATCCGGCTTATGACGGCAGCCCGAAGTATTCGCCCGATGGCCGCTGGATCGCTTATCGTATGCAGCGGCAGCCGGCTTATGAATCCGACCTGTTCCGGCTGGCGATCTACGACCGCAAGACGCATGAGTCAAGCGTGCTCACGGAAAGCCATCGCGATTGGATCGAAGATTATCAATGGGCGGCGGATTCAAAGACGATCTACTTCTCCGGCCCTTTGAAAGGCCAGCAGCCCATTCACCGCCTGTATATTGCCACGCACGCCATCGCGCCGCTGCTCACGGATGCGACAATTCTCGGCTTCGACATCAACGGTAATCATCTGGCCTATGCGCGCAGCGCCATCGGCTCGCCGGTTGAAATCTACAGCGCGAATATCAGCAGTGGTCATGCCGCAACGCCGACGCGATTGACCCACGTCAACGAAGCGGTTGCCGCTGAAGTGGACATACGCCCGGCGGAACAGATGTGGGTGGATGGCGCGGACGGCAAAAAGGTTCACGTCTTCATCGTCAAGCCGCACAACTTCGACCCGTCGAAAAAGTATCCGCTGATCATCAACGTACACGGCGGGCCGCAGTCGCAATGGTCAGACGGCTTTCGCGGCGACTGGCAGGTCTATCCGGGCGCGGGCTACGTCGTCGCCTTTCCGAATCCGCATGGTTCAACAGGCTACGGCGAGGATTACACCGCCGCGATCTCCGGCGACTGGGCCGGCAAGGTTTATGAAGATGTGATGAAAGTCACCGACGCCGTAGCGAAGCTCTCTTATGCGGACGCCAACCGCATGGGCGCGATGGGCTGGTCGTATGGCGGCTACATGATGGACTGGCTCGAAGGCCACACGGATCGCTTCAAAGCGATTGCGACCATGATGGGCATCTACGATTTGAAAGCCTTCTACGGCGCGACCGAAGAGGCGTGGTTTCCTGAATGGGACTTGAAGGGCCAGCCGTGGAATTCGGATTTATACGAACGGCTGTCGCCGTCGAATTACGCGAAGAACTTCAAGACGCCGTGCCTGGTAATCAGCGGCGAGCGCGATTACCGCGTGCCCTACACGCAATCGCTTGAGATGTTCACGGCGCTGCAAAAAATGGATGTGCCGTCGCGCCTGATTATCTACGCCAACGCCGGCCACTGGCCGAGTTGGTACGAGATGGCGTTGTACTACACGGCGCACCTCGAATGGTTTCAGAAATATCTCGGCGGCGGCGGGCCGCAGTGGACGACCGAGCAGTTCCTGCGCAACCAGGTCTTTGATGTGAAGTCCGGCAAGCGGCTGGTCAGCGAGCCGGAAGCGCTCGGCGATAAGCCCGGCGTGATGGATAAGAAGCACACCGAAGAGAAAGCGCCGAGCAATCCGCAGGGCAAGCCCGACCGCAAGCCCTGAAACTCGCGAGCGGCTGTTCATCTAGAGCAGTTTTTAAATGGGTTTCCCCATGTAGCGCAAGCTGTTAGCTTGCTCCCGCCAATGCGCAAGCTAACAGCTTGCGCTACATCCAATTGAAAACCGCTATAGCTGACCTCATTGAACCGAACCGCGTCAGTTCTTCAACACGAATTTGAGCGTTGGCCGCGATATTGCTACAATTCGTGGTTTCAACAAGGAGCCAAATCGTGAACCATCAAGGTACAGCTATGAGCAGCAACAGTGAACCGCTATTTGAAGCTTTTTTGAACCGGCACGACGATGAAGCCTGGCGCGAGGCCATCGCTACACTTCAGCCGGCAATTCATGAAGTAGATCGCAGCGCCACGCCAATCTGGTTTTACTTTTATCCGCTTGCCCTGCTGCGCGCTTTGCAACAGGCCGAAGACATCGACCGCCTGGTGCGACGATTGCAACTTCAGGGCAACTATTACCTGAAAGATCAGATTGATTCGTCACACGCTTTTCTTTACGGCCATCGCTACTGGCCGCAGGTGAAAGCCGCGGTGACGGAATACGCCGCCACCGCCCGTCCCGCCAGCCTCGATCTGGCAGCGCAGATTCGTGAAGTCGCTGCGAGCATAGCCCGGCGTCTCAACCTCGACGAGTCGCTGCTCGTCGGCATCACGGCGGTCGCCTTCATGACGTTGCAGCAGGTCGGCGCGGCGGCCTTCAAAGCCGCGCCCGGCCAGATCAGTAAAGTACATAACAAATTGCCCGGTCAGGTGGTGAGAGAGCGAGGGCGCGACGACCGGCAAGGGTTGCTCGTGCTGTTCAAGCCCGACAAACAGTTCACCGTCACCTTCGATGAGAACGATCCGCAGGCGAAATTCAAGATCATCAATTCGCAGCATCTGACAACCGCGTCGGCCAACGACAAGCGCGATCACACCAAGCGAGACGCGCGCTGTATGCTGGAAGAAGGGCCGATTCCGGTCGAATGCCGCTCGGCGTCTTGTGGGACATGCTGGATCGGCGTGCTTGGCGGCAGAGAGAAGCTTTCGGAAGTCGCGGCGCTCGAAAGCGGGCGCATCAAGGAGTTCGGTTACATTGACACAGATGAGCCGCAGCCGCTGATTCGCCTCGCCTGTCAGGCGCAGGCTTTCGGCGCGCTCTCCATCGTCATTGCGCCCTGGAACGGCGTCTTCGGCAATTACGTGCGCGGCCACCGCAGCGCCCTTGAAGCGATGCAGAGCGACAGCTAGAGCGGTTTGTAATCGCCTTTGCGGGCGGCAGCCTGTGGAGTGCGCTGACTTGGCAGCGCTAGGGTAGTCCCTTGCGATGATGCGGCCTGATGAAAGACTACCAAAGCGGCGACCCGTCGCCGCACTCCATAAACGCACGACTGATAAGTGACGCCATCCGACGCTGTGATAAAATCCTGCGACGTGATGCGAGAATGCGACATTGCCATTATCGGCGCGGGGGTGATGGGCGCGGCTGCCGCATGCGAACTTGCCCGCAGCGGCGCACGCGTCGCGCTGATCGATCAGGCGCGGCTGCCCAATCCGCGCGCCGCTTCCGTAGATCATTCCAAAATCTTTCGCTTTGCTTATCCTGATGCGCTGTACACGCGCCTCGCGGTTGACGCGCTCAATCGTTGGCGCGCGCTTGAAGCAGAGACGGGCACGCGCTTGCTCACGCCAGCCGGCCTGCTGTGGATGGGCAAAGCCGAATCAAGCGTCGAAAGCGAAATCGCCGCGACGTTGCGGGCGCTCGGACTTGAAGCCGAAACCATGACAAACATCGAGACCGCCGCACGCTTTCCGCAATTCAACCCCGAAGCCTTCGCCCATGCCGTGTTCGATCCGAGCGGCGCGATCACCGACGCCGCTCGCGCCGTGAACACGATGATCGCTCTGGCAAGGCAACGCGGCGTCGCCGTCAGCGAATCTCTGCGCGTCACCGGCATCGAACAAGCCGCCAGCGCGAAAGTAAGGATTATTACCGAAGCCGGAGAGACGCTGGAATGCCGCCGCGCCTTGATCGCCGCCGGGCCGTGGACGCGCCGCCTGTTGCCGTCGCTCGCAAGTCGCCTCGTGACGACGAAACAGGAAGTGGTTTATTTCGAGCCGCGCGCCCGTCATGACGCATTCACGGTCGGGCGCTTTCCGATCTTCATCGACTTGGGCAGCGGCTTTTATGGCTTTCCGCTTCATCCTGCGAACTCGCTCAAGATCGGCAATCATCACAAAGGCGCAGCCGTCGACATGAATGAGGAGCCTGCGGTGGCAGGTGAGTTCATCGCGCGCTGCCGCGAGTTTTTTGCCGAGTTCATCCCGGCGCTTGCCGACGCAGAGGTGCGCGAGACGCGCATCTGCGTTTATAACAACACGCCGGACGACGACTTCATCATCGACTGGCACGCGGAAGTGGACAACGTTTTGCTGGCGACAGGCTTTTCGGGTCACGGTTTCAAGTTCGGCCCGCTGATTGGCCGCATCAGCGCAGAGTTGCTGCTGACCGGCCAGACGAGTTACGACATCAGACGATTCAGCCTGGCGCGGTTCGCGCAGTGAAACGAGGCAATCGCGGGGTTCATGAAAAAGGAGAGCGCATGGAAATTTTGTCTGGCGGCGCGGCAGTCATTAGCGACGAAGATTACACTCACGCGGAAGGCGCGCGGCGCTATCGCGTCGCCATATCAAAAGCGATGGGAGCGCGCGACATCGCGCAGACGGTGAGCGTTTATCGTGAAGGGCTGTCGCCCGCGCGCCGCAACCCGACAGCCGAAGAAGTCCTCTACGTGGCGAGCGGCGACGGCGCTTGTTTGATTGACGGGCATCGTTATCAACTCGCGCCGGGCACCGCCGTTTACGTGCCGCCCGCAAGCATCTACCAGATTGACAGCCTCGGCGAACTGATCATCGTCAGCGTGCGCTGTCCCGAAGACGATTCGGAAACCGTCGCTGCGGTCGTGGCGCTGCCGCTCGACACGAAACCGTTGCGCACCCTGCGCGAAGCGGATCAGAAATCTATTCCGACCGGCGACCGCACCTTCAAGCTGCTGATCAATCAAGAAACGGGTGCGAGCCGCGTCACACAATTCATCGGCGTCATCCCGCCGGGCCGCGCGCCGATGCATCATCACACCTACGAAGAAGCGATGTATATTCTCGAAGGCGAGGGACGTGTGTGGACGGAATCCGGTAACGCGGCGTTTCGCAAAGGGTCGAGCGTCTATCTGCCGCGCGGTGTCAGCCATGCGCTTGAAAACACCGGCACGGCCAACATCCGACTGCTCGGCGTCTTTCACCCTTCAGGCAGCCCGGCGACGCGCTATGACGATGAAGGAACGTGAGGGAGTGGGGGAGTGGGGAGCAAAAGTGACGGGCGCAGCATTAGGCTGTCTATTCTGTTTCACTTCACTCCCTCACTCCCTCACTCCCCTACTCCCCCACTCCCTATCTCACTTCTGCTTGCGCGGTGATTCGTGCGCTAGCGCCGTGGCGAGCGGACGCGCTTCGGCAGGCATCGGCACCGTGCCTTCGAGAAGGATCTTGCGCGCGTCGATTTCTTTACCGTAAAAGTCGCGGATGTTGTCTGCGTCCTGCCGCAGCGTCGCGCCTTCAAGACTCACACCCGCGAACAAACCTTTGGCGCGCGAATAACCAAGTATTTCTGCGTCCAGCCGCACGTTCGTCTGTGCGTTGGCGGTGCGTCCGACCGGCCCTGCGGCGACCGAGGCATCCGCGCCGAGCGTGAACTTGTCGCCGATCAGCTTGTCAATGCCTTTGCGGTTCATGATGAGCAACACGACATCGCTTTGCGAGAAGCCGATCTGAAAGCCGACGCTGCCGCCTTCGACGGTGATGAAGGAGGGCGCGCTCCATTTGCGGTTCGAGGTTCGGCACGTCACGACGCCTTTGCCATACTTGCCGCCGAAGCCGAGCGCGCCTTTCTTGAGGCCGGGGACAATGGCGACGCATTCGGCCCGGTCGAGCAAGTCGTCGGGGATGGCCTTGTCAGGCGTGGCCATGATTTCTTTGAAGACTTCAGCGGCGCGCTGCAATCGCTGTACTTCATCCGAGCGCTTGCCGCCGGCAGCAAACGTGGTGGGCACCATGAGAACGAGCAACAGCAAAGCTGTAAGCAGAGATTTCATCAATCATTCCTCCAGGGTTAGTTATCCACAGGCAAAGCAAGTGTACCTGATCGGCGTGGCCTTGTCAGTTGCCGCAAGCCGGAGCGACGCGGCAAGGAAAGTTATGTTGCCTATGTTACAAAAACGATGCCCGGCGTGCGGAGCCAGTGGTTGCTTTAGCGGTTCTCACTTGAAGCGAGTTTGCGCGGTCAGCTTACGACCGCCGGGCAGCATGTCGAGTTTGGCAATGCGACCCTGCGGCCCAACCGCCCAGGCGACGCCATTGCGAGCCGCAACGCTGTTATAGTTTTCGCCGTCCAATTGCGCCCAACTCGTGCCGCCATCGGTTGAAAAATCCGAACCTGAAGTGCCGGCCGCAATGATCGTCAAGGGAGCCACGAAGACTGCGCCCGAACGATAACCGGCGGGCCGGCGGCCTCGGCTCAATGTCCAGTTTCTCCCGCCATCGGCGGTCACGGCAACGTTGTCGTCCGCCGCTGTCGGCTTGCGGTAATCGCCGCCGACAATCACGCCACGGTCGGCGTCGCTAAAGGCAATCGAAAAGATGCCTGCCGATTCCGCGCCGCTGCTAATTGGAGCATTGGTTACAGTCCACGTGCGGCCCCGGTCAGTCGAACGGAAGACGCGCGCGACCGCGCCGCCGGTGACAAACCAGACATTCGCCTGGCCTTGAACCACGATGCAGGTGCCGCTGGCGGCAAACGCGCCTTCACCATTTCTGGCCGGCGGGATGTTGGTCGCCGGAACATCGCTCCACGACTGGCCGCCATTTTCTGTGGTGACCATCACAAAACGGCCTTTCACCGGATCACTCATAGCGATCCCGTGATCGCGATCCCAGAAAGCCATGGCGTCGAAGAAGGCTTCGGGCAGGCGGTTGGTGAACTGCAACGTCCAGTGTGCGCCGCCGTCTGTGGTTTTATAAATGCGCGACTGCTGGTCTTTGCCTATGCTCAACAGGTAAGCGGTGTTCGCGTCGAAGGCTTCGACATCGCGGAAGTCGAGTTGTTCAGCGCCGGAGATCGTGCCGGTCTGCCACGTCGCGCCGCCGTCGGTGGTGCGCGTATACGTTCCCTGTGTGCCGCTCGCCCAGACAATCCAGGGGCTGACGACGCTCAAGCCGCGCAAATCCGCCGTTGTCTTGCTCGGCTGTGGCCGCCACTGCGCAGCGGCTGAACCGCAAATCAACCACACCAGCAGCCCCGCCAGGGCGATGTCGCTTCGTCTCATGTGCATTTGCCTTTTGATAAGCATATTACAAATCTCCGGCACGCTTGCGGTTATGCATTGCGCGCCGGCTCTGTCGCCTCGACGTGCTCGATGTCGTGCAGCCGGCGCACGTCAATCGTCAACCGTTCCTGTCCGCTGCGGCGATTGAAGACGTTGGCGAAGTGAGCGTTCCAGACAATTCCGTCGGCTCCGTAAGACGACCGCGTGTGAACCAATTGCGAAAAGGTTTCGTCTATGCCGCTGAGCAGGATCAAAAACTCGGCGCTGCTGCGGTGCAAGTCTTCGTCAGTGAGTCCATAAAGCGGACTGGTTTCATCAATCGGATGCACGACCGTCCAGCTTAACGGGAAGAAGACGACGCGCTCACGCTCAAGCTCCAACGGATAAAAGCGGCGAATGCTCTGGCCGTCCTCGTCTTCAAAGCGCGCGAACAGCACTTTGCAACTGAGTTCGACGATCTGATTCGAGCGCGCATTGGCGATGCGGAACATGAATGCGGTGATGCCGCGATAAGGCGCGATGAGCGCCATGCGGCTGAAGATGATCTGCGCCGTCGGGCGTGAAAAGCGCGCGAAGACCAGCCCTGTGATGAGCGCAACTCCGAGCAGGCCGGCGAAAGCTTCCATCGCCACAATCATGTGTGCGGCGACGCCCGATGGGCTGATGTTGCCGTAACCGATAGTCCCCAGCGTGTCGACGCTGAAGAAGAAAGCGCGCAGGAAGTGGTCGCCGAGCCCGACATCCGGCGGGCTGTTCAAGGCGCTCGGGCCGCAGAGCAGAAAGGCGACGGCGAAGACGATATTCGTCGCCGTGTAAAGTAGAGCGACGAAGCCAAGGAACTTTGGCCAGGACATCGTCAGCAGGGTGTGATAGGGATTGAGCGATGACCAGAAGCTCAAGCCGCGCCGCGCGACGTTGAAGCTGCCGTCCGGGTTCAGCAGGCGATCACGGCTCTCGCGCGCAACGACCGCGCCGAAGCCGAGGTCGAGGTTCTCTTCTTCACGGTTGACGATTGGCTTGATCGGCTTGCTCATGGTTCGTTTTACAGATGCTTCTGAAAAGGTAGCTCCGTAGGAGCGAGATGTTTATAGCGACGGGTTCAGAAACAGAATCAAGCTCCGTCAGGAGCGAGATGTCAACATTGCGCCCCTACGGGGCTTGAACGAAAGTTCAACAATCCCGCTATAAACATTTCGTCCCTAACGGGACTGTTCAGACGCTATCTTAGAACTCCAACATCTTGTTATCGGCGCGGGTTGTGCGATTGATCATAAAGCGCCCGGTAAGCCCAGTAATTGCTCATCACCTTGGCCACGTAATCTTTGGTTTCGGGAATCGCTATCTCGACCGTGAAGCGATCCACGTCGCTCGTGCGCGAGCGGAAGATCCAGCGTTCGACGTTCGCTTCGCCGGTGTTGTATGACGCCGCCACCGCATAAGGATTATCGGGAAACATCTGCAACAGATCGCCGACGTAACGCGACGCCAGGCGCACTGCCGTGTCCGGCTCGTAGACGTCGTCAAGCTCGAAGTCTTTGATGCCTTCTTCGTTGGCAAGTTTCAAGGCGGTTTCCTGAATGAATTGCACCAGTCCGCGCGCCGCCGCAGGACTCTTGACGCGCGGATTGAAACGGCTCTCCTGCCGCGCCAGCGCCAGCACCAATCGCGGATCGATGTGATTGGCCTGGCCATAGCGATTGAGCGCCTCGCGATAGGGCGCAGGATAGAGCAATTCGGCGAAATCGCGTGGCAGCAGTTCAACGCGATAGTCTTGCGGAATCGTTCTCGCCAGCGGCTCGGCAAAAGCGATGGCCAGCCACGCCTGATCGCCGCGATTGCTGTAAACCGCAAAACTGTAGCCTGCATCACCAACCGGCGCAACGGCCTGAGCGAAGCGCGGCTGGCTTTCGTCAACTGCGTCGTCTTCGCTTGCGGCGCGCGCACCAGTGAAACCGCCGAGCCGAAGTTCGCTCGCGCCTTCGTCATACAAGCCCAGAAAGATCAACTCTGCCGCCAAGTATGCGTGTGTCGCCTCGCCACCATTGACCTGCGACTCGGAAAGCGCCGCCCGCGCCGCCGGGATCAGGCGAAAGCGCGCGCCGACGTTATAACCCGCAAGCTGGCTGTAACAGGCGCGCAGGATACCGAGCAGATCGCGCCGCGCCGGTTCGTCTGTGGTGAGGCGCAGCGCCTGTGTCGCCGCGTCCTTCGCTTCCGTGTAGCGCGACGCACGCAAAGCGCCGCGCGCCTGATCGCGATAGCCGCGCGCCAAAGGCTCAATGATCCGGCGGCCTGCGTCGGTGGCGGCCAGAGCTTGCAAGCGCCGGCTGGCGCGCTGGCCGAAGTAATTGTCGCGCTCTTCGGGAATGGCGAGATAGGCGCGCGCCGCTTCTTCGATTCGTCCGGCCAGTTCCGTAGAGACGATGCGCATAAACGCCGCTTCGCCGCGAATCGGCGCGCTGACCAGCTTAGGCGTGATGGGCCGCGCCGCCACCTGCGTGAACAGCATAATCGCGGCGTCGAAGTTGCCGCGCGTCAGTTCGATCTTGGCGCGATTGAACAGGCCGACCGTGGCGAGCGGCTGATTGGCAAAGTGTCCTTCGATGCGCTTTGACCAGGCAATCGCCTCGTCGTCTTTGCCGGCGAAGCGGAAGCTATCAACCACATTGCGATAGGCGCTTTCGACCAGATCGCTTGCCGGATAGGCGGTGATGAATTCGCTGTAGCGGCGCGCGGCGTCTTCATAGCGTTGCGCTTTCTGCAAGGCCGTCGCCACCCAATAGTAACCTTGCTCACCTTCTTTCTTTGCGGGGAACTCTGTGTGGGCGCGCTCGAACCACTTGATGGCGTCGTCGAATTTCTCATCGCGATAGAACGTGTAGCCGGTTTGATAAAGCGCTTCGGCGCGATTCGGACTGTCGGGATAATGCTCGACGATGTCGAGCAAGTGGACGCGCGCCTCTGACCAGTGGCGATTGAACAAATAAATGCGGGCGCGGCGCAACGCATCGAATTCGCCGGGCTTAATCCCGGCAGCGCGGTCGAGATCATCAAGCCCGGCTGTCGCGGCCAGCGCATAATCATCGCGCGAAGCGCCGACCAGTTGCCCAAAGGTCGAGCGCGCCGACCCGGCGTCGCCAAGTTTCGCATAAGCTTCGCCAAGCCGCGCCATCGCGCTACGCCCGTGAACGCCGCCGGGTGAAGCCGCAGGCCGCAGCAAGGCGATGGCGTCGCGGGCGTTGCCGCTTTCAAGGTGACTATCGATCAAGCGACTGCGCGCCGCAGCCGTCAGCGCGCTCGCCCTGTAAGCCGCCAGCAACCGTGTGAGGTATTGCCGTTCAAGCGCGAGATCGCTTGCGGCCCGCGCAATCCCGGCCAGATGCCAGAGCACGTACTCGGAAAGCGGCGAGTTACGGTTCAGTAGCCCAAGATACAAGACGGCGGCTTCGGCGCTGGCGCTGCGTCGCTCGGCAAGCCGCGCCAGCAGGTAGTCATAGTTGTTGTGCGTGAATGCCGCAGGCGAAGCCGCGCGCAAGTCGCGGACGAATTGTTCGGCGCGCTCAAAGTCGCGCCCGTCCATCGCCGCGCGAATCTCGTTGGCGCGCGCTTGTAGCGTCTGCGCCCTGGCGGCGGGTGCAAATGTAATGAAGAAGACTAAAACGGCAATCAGCAATCGGAAGATCATGATTTAAGAATTCAGGGTCTTCAGCAAATCTTTTATTGGGAATTTCAAAGCGGTGCAAAATCGTCGGCGGTCATGTAGGGGCGACCCTCTGTGGTCGCCCCAGAGTGGGCGAAAGCGCAGTCTGGGGCGGGCCGCAGACGCCCGCCCCTACATGCTAT
>JBBWZK010000365.1:0-15169 GCA_039648975.1 Blastocatellia bacterium | reverse complement strand
TACTGGGAATGTCGCGGGCGTTTTATCTGCCGGTTTACAGCGGCGACGAGTTTGTGCCGCGATTGATGCTGCCACTGTCGCTTTGTTATTATCACCGGCTGATTGACGGAGCCGACGCGGCGCGCTTCGTGCGCTGGGTCGCGCAGGCGCTCGAACAATCGTTCCTGCTGGCGCTTGAGGGATACATACGAAACCCATGTAGGGGCGACCCTCTGTGGTCGCCCCAGACTGCAAGGCAGGCGTTACTTTAAAATATCAACATCCCACACAGGGGAGGCCACAGAGGGCCTCCCCTACATGCAACCTCGCGGAGCAATGAATGAGTGACAACCTGAACTCGACGCAAGTGGTCATCATCGGCGGCGGGCCGGGCGGATATGCCGCCGCCTTCATGGCCGCCGATCTCGGATTGCAGACGACGCTTGTCGATATGGAATTGAACCCCGGCGGCGTCTGTCTCTATCGCGGCTGCATCCCCTCGAAAGCCCTGCTGCACGTCGCCAAGGTGATCACTGAATCGCGCGAAGCGGCGCACTGGGGCATCGACTTTGCCGCGCCGCAGATTGATGTAGGCAAGCTGCGCCAGTGGAAGACCAGCGTCGTCGCCAAACTGACCGGCGGCCTCGGACAACTCAGCAAGCAACGTAAGATTAAATATATTCAAGGGCGCGCGACGTTTCTTGATTCCAATACGCTGAAGATCGAGCGGGTCAAAGGCGGCGAAGAACAATTGCGCTACGAGCACGCGATACTGGCAACCGGCTCGCGGCCTGCGACCATTCCGGGGTTATCGCTCGACAGCCCGCGCGTCATGGATTCGACCAGCGCCCTGGAAATCGAAGAGGTGCCGAAGAACTTGTTGGTCATCGGCGGCGGTTACATCGGCCTCGAACTCGGCACGGTTTACGCGGCGCTCGGCTCCGCAGTGTCGGTCGTCGAAATGACCGCAGGGCTATTGCCCGGCGCTGACCGCGACCTCGTCAACATTCTCGCCAAGCGCGTGAGCGCCATGTGTCACGCGGTGATGCTCAACACCAAAGTGACAAGCATGACTGAAGCAGCCGACGGCATTCGCGTTAAGCTGGAAGGCGCTGGCCTTGAGCAATCCGAACAGGTCTTCGATAAAGTGCTGATCTCCGTTGGCCGCAAGCCGAACTCCGGCGGGCTCGGCCTTGAACACACCAAGGTCGAGATCGATGCGCGCGGCTTCGTCAAAGTCGACGCGCAGCGACGCACGGCTGACCCGGCGATCTTTGCCATCGGCGACCTCACGGGCGACCCGATGCTGGCGCACAAAGCGACGCACGAAGGCCGCGTTGCCGCCGAAGCCATCGCCGGCCACAAAGTCGCCTTCGAACCGGCAGCCATCCCTGCGGTCGTCTTCACTGACCCGGAAATCGCCTGGGCCGGGCTGACCGAAACTGAAGCGAAAGAGCAGGGCCGCAAAATCAAAGTCGCGCGCTTCCCGTGGGCCGCGTCAGGCCGTGCGCTGACGCTGGACCGCACGGACGGCGTCACCAAGCTCATCATTGATCCCGACAGCGAAAGAGTATTGGGCGTTGGCATCTGCGGGCCGGGCGCGGGCGAGTTGATCGCGGAAGGCGTGCTGGCCATCGAGATGGCGGCGCGCGCATCCGACATTGGCCTGACAATTCATCCGCACCCGACGATGTCGGAAACCTTGATGGGAGCGGCGGAAGTCTTCTTCGGCAACGCCACAGATGTCTATCGCCCGAAACGCGACTGAGGCTTTAGAGGAAGTGATTCATCTGCGCCGAGAAAATCCATTCATTGCGAGCCTGTTTTGAAATCCCAAGCTCCGTAGGAGCGCAATGTTTATAGAAGGTTAATCGCTTAACTCAATCAAGCTCCGTAGGAGCGTAATGTCAACATTACGCTCCTACGGAGCTTGGGCCCATTTACCCATCTCTATCTATAAACATTGCGTGCCTACGGCACTCACTGCAAAACGCGCTCCGAGACTCGCGCTCGCCAGATACACGGCTATGTAATTTTGGTTGACGACGCCTGAGAACTGAGCCATCTTATCACCTGAGAAACCCGGCAAGGTTGAAGAAGCGCGCACCCTCTCAGACAAGCATATGATGGTCTCGGAAGCCCACATGACCGGGGTTGCTTTACAGGCCACGGCGGCTGAAGCGTCAGCGCGCCCGTCAGTCATTGAGCAGACGACACGCGGCGTTAAAGGTATCGGCGCATCGCCGGTGCTGCAAGTGCTTGGGCAAAATTGCTTTGCGGAATTTACCGCCGTGAATGTCCCAGGCAAAGTCGTCTGGTGTAATTTCGACCTGGCGCGCGAGGTTGGCTTCGATGTACCGTCGACGAATCAAATCACCCAAAGATTTCATGATCAGTTGATCGACACGCTTGCCTTTAGAGTCTTGCGGCCAAACGAGCAAGCCGGAACGCGCCGGACGATCACCATGTATGCTGATATATTCTGGGGAGTCTCCCCGTTTCTCGGCGGTGCCTGTGCCGGCTTTCTTCCTTATGGAAACTTTTACATCAAGGGCGTCGGACTAACTCCGGCTTTCAAACGCTCGCCCGATGATGATTTTATTCATGCACACGGCGGCATGATCTTAGAAGATGCCATGCTTGAAGCTATCGTCGGCGAAGTCGATATGAATCTATTCACGCATGGCTCGACACGCATGCTGGCAATCATCAACCTGGGAGAGCATATCGTTTTTCCCAATGGGCGCAAGCACGTCGCGGTGCTGGCGGTGCGGGTGGGGATGCATTTGCGTCCGGCGCATCTGCTCGCCTATCCGATTCAGCGCAACGGCTTGCTGTTGGCTCGCTTCATCCGCATGGCGCGCGAAACCGGCCAGCTTGTCGCCCGCAAGGACATGGCCTGCGGCACGGAAACCATTGATGTTAAGCAGACCCTGCTGCGCATCATCGATGACCACGCGCGCACGGCAAGCGAACAATTTCGCTGGCGCATGCTGCACGGCGCGATCAGTTCTTCCAATATGGAATTGAGCGGCTCGATGCTCGACGTGGTCACGCAATCATCGCAGCCGCGCACCGCGCCCATCTGGATGTTGAAGAACTGTCCCGACTGCGTATTCGGCAGAGAGCACCTGGAGCGCATCAACGAGTTATGGTACATCTTTCGCGCCCTGATCCGCGATATTCCGCAGGCGCAACGTCCGGCGCTCAATGCTCGACCTATCAAGCTGTGTCAGGCGATGGAGAAGGCATACAACCGGCACCTGGAGGTGGAATTGCTTGCCGCAACCGGAATCAAGCGGGCACTGGCGCAGCAAATCCAGGTCGATCACCCTGGCCTCGCCCATCGCTTCACGACGATTCTTCTGAGCATGAGTCAGCTCAAGAACTCCGGCTGCGCGAACGCCAACATCGTTCCCTGCGAAGACGTCTCGGTGCTCGATGTCTTTCATCTGCTTCAGCATTTTCCGCAAGCTTATTTTGCCGAGCCCTATGCGGATCAGAGAGAGAGCATTCGCGCGCTTCTGAAGCCGGTCTTCAAGGGCAATCGCTTTCACGTGGCAAAGAAGCAAGCGATGGTCGAAGAATTGGTCGGCGAATTTGCCAGCCTCTACCGCGAATTGATGAAGGCTTGTACAGCCATCGCTGAACTCTATTACGACAGCAGAGAGAGCCTGGAAAGTTCGCTCAAATCGCGCGCCCTTTTTGAAAATGAGTCGATCTCGTTGCTATATCGTTCAAGAAGCTTGAAAGCACTCGACAAGTCTATTTCAACTTACCAGGCGACCGGCGATGCGGCGATTCTGCAAGACGTGATTGAAAGGTGGGTCGCCGTTTCGCTGCGCAACGTCGATGAGCTTTTGGCGCAGGCGGGGTGGCGGGATGCAGGCAATGGCGTATTCCTGGCCGCAAGGCGAACGCTTGCCGGAGTCAATTATCGCCTTAGCCTGCGAGATGACCAGGACCAGAAGCCGCGACTCCAAGTCAGCCTGATGGTCGAGCGTGACGGCGGGCGCTACCTGACTGCGCTGCCTGAAATCGCCGGTTTGACGAAAGCGCAGATACGCTCGCTACGCTATCGTTTTACAACGGACGGAGGGGCAAGCACCGGCGAAGTTTGCGCCCGACTGGTAGAGGATGAACACCAGCGGCTCATTCTCCGTTTTGCGGAGATTCGCAATCTGCCGCTCGCCGGACAGCTCGAAGGATATTTCCATATCGACGGCGGCAACTCTCTTTCAAGCGACGCGGCGCGCAAGCTACACTGCTACACGTTTGCGATTCCAGACCGGCACGACCTCGCCAGGCTGACCGGCACTCGACTGGCGCGCAGGTGATTGCCGATGACCGGATTCGATTGATCATGTTCAGCGCCAGCGTTTATATTCTTCTGGTCAATCACATCCTTGTTTATTGGAGACAAACGCTATGTCGTTTACCAGAATGGATCAGGGAAAGGTCGAAGATTGGATGATGATCGGTCAGGCCGTTGCCCAGCGGCAGGCGACCATGCCGCAGATCATCAAAGCCATGCTCTTGCAGCTTGAAGCGCAAGTCGATGGGTTCGCCGTCAATCAACTGGTTCATGGCTTGCAAACCGCGACGCGCGCCGTGCGCGAGAACGCCGCCGAAGAGATGATCGTCGCGGCGCTCTGCCACGACATCGGCAAAGTGATCTCGGTTGAAAACCATCCGGCCATCGCCGCCGAGATATTGAAGCCTTATGTGTCGCGCGAGACTTATGAGATCGTTCGCACGCATCAGGATTTTCAGGGCCGCCACTATTACGCGCTGATGGGTAAAGACCCCGAAGCGCGCCGCCAGTATGAAAACGAAGCGTGGTACGCGATGGCCTGCAAGTTCACCGATGAATGGGATCAGGCGGCCTTCGATCCGGCTTATGACACGCTGCCGTTTGCGCACTTCGAGCCGATGATCGAGCGCGTCTTTGCCGCGCCGCGCCGCCAGCAAGCTCAGGGCGCATAAAGCCACAGGCGCTTCACGCCATAGCCGGTTTGTAAGTTATATCCCGAACCTGCCCGAAGCGGCAACGGAGATCGCCACATCCTCTGCGCGCCTGCGCCGCAGCAGCGTTATACTTTTACCGGCCCATGTCACGCAAGCCAAATCTTATTGCGAGGTATTCATTGATGATTCGTTCACTGCTCAACGCCCTCGGTCCGCTGGCGCTCGCTGTCGGGCTTGCCGCCTGCAACGCGCCCGCCCCAACGGTCAGCTCTGTAAATAGCAACAACGCCGCGCCGCCGGCTGCTGCGCCGGCCATGCTGCCGCCTGTGTCGAACGTGCCGGGCGATCTGAGTTTCAAAACCCCCGACGGCTGGACGAACGAGCCGCCATCATCGAGCATGCGCGTCGCACAGTACAAGCTGCCGGGCGAGGCGGGCGATGCCAGCCTAGTCATCTACTATTTCGGTCAGGGACAGGGCGGCAAGATTGAAGATAACTTTGATCGCTGGATTGGCCAGATGCAGCAGACCAGAGATAAAGCCAGGACCGAAAACCTCAACGTCAATGGGATGGCGGTGACGCTGCTCGATGTCAGCGGCACGTACAGCGGCGACATGATGGGCGGCTCACAAACGCCGCAGCCGAACTCAAGAATGCGCGCCGGCGTCATCGAAACGCCCAAAGGCAATTATTTCATCAAGCTCACGGGGCCGGAGAAAACCGTCACGCGCTGGGATGATGCCTTTCTGGCTTTCATCAAATCGGCGGAATTCAAAAAGTAAGATTCCGTACAAACGCTTCTTCGCTGCCGGCTGCAAAAACAAGCGGCTGCTCGCTGAATGTAAAGCGCGGGCAGCCGCAAATCGTTTGAAGAATATCTGTCAAGGAGCGCGACCTGCGGCTGGTTGCCAGCGGCTATCGCTTGATTTTCTGAAAGTCATAATCGCCGCCGACTTCCAGAGAGCGCCTTCAAAACAGGAAACCCAGGCTTGAATCTGCAACGCCAGACTTTCACACTGCGCCGCCGGCTCGCGCGGCGGCTGGCAACCCGCGCGCCTATGAGCCGGCGCGCAAAACTGATCGCCGGCCTGCTGTTGTTCGGCATCGCTTTCGCCGTCCGCTCGCTGCATGCAGTTGATCTGCAATCCGTGATGTACACGACCAATCAACCGTTCAACGGTTTGACGGTGGTCTACGATCAGAGGGCCGCGAACATTGTCGAAGGCGGCGGGCTGCTGGGGCCTTACGGCAAGCCCTGGCAGACGCAATGGTTGTCTGAAGCGCCGGGATATGCGATTTATTTGAGCGCCATCTATGCGACGGCAGGCCACGACTTCTTCAAAGTGCAATTGCTACAGAACGCGCTGACGGCGCTTGCGCCGGTCTTGCTCTTTCTGATTGCCGGACGGCTGC
Organism: Blastocatellia bacterium; assembly: GCA_039648975.1. Lineage (GTDB taxonomy): Bacteria > Acidobacteriota > Blastocatellia > UBA7656 > UBA7656 > DATENM01. The sequence continues at coordinate 8,809 of JBBWZK010000365.1, read as the reverse complement.
TCGGCTGGCGCGTCGGCATCGTCGCAGGGTTGCTTGCCGCCGTCTCGCATCATCTGGCGCACATCTCGAATTTCATTCTGCCCGACGCGCTGTGCGCGCTGCCGTTGCTGGCGGCATTTTATGTTTTATTATGGGCGCGGCGCGCGCGGCGGGTTGATCTGGTTTACGCGCTCGCCGGGTTGTTGTGCGGCATGGCCGCGTGGCTGCGGCCTCAGCCGATGGTGCTCGGCCCCTTTCTCGTTCTGATGCTGGCGCTGATCGGCAAGCCGCGCTGGCCTACGACGAAGCGCGCCCTGATCATTGCGGCGGTCGCGCTGCTGGTCATCGCCCCCATCACCATCAGAAATTATCTCGTCTATCATGAGTTTCTGCCCATCAGCATCGGCACAGGGTTGAATCTATGGGAAGGCATAGGGGAAGCCAGCGGCGACCGTTTCGGCGCGGTGGCGACGGACGACGCGGTCGCCCTCCAGGAAGCTGAGTTGTATAACGAGCCGCGTTACGGTGGAAGCTGGGCGACGCCTGACGGCATCGCGCGCGACCGCGACCGTGTCAGAAAAAGTCTCGCTATCATACGGCAGCATCCCTTCTGGTACGGCGGCCTGATGCTCCACCGCATGAAAGAGATGGTCAACTACACAGCGCATGCGCCACTCATCTTTCGCCTCAATCAACCGAGCGCGCCGGTGGATGCCTCGACCATCAGGCCGGAGTGGCAAGACATGGCGGCTCAAGACACGAGCCCTGCGGCAGGTAAGAGCCTCTTATGGCTGCGGCCCATAGCGCGCGCCGTTCAGCGCCTGACGAAGGAGACGATGCTGCCGATGATCTTCATCGGCGCGCTGCTTGGTTTCATCGCGGCGTGGCGCAGGGCGCTATTTATCGCCATCGTGCCGCTTTACTATTTCATCTTTCAGTCGGCGCTGCACAAGGAGTTTCGTTACACGCTGCCGATGCATTATTTTCTATTCGTCTTTGCCGCGCTGACCTGGGTAGTTCTCGGCACCAGTCTTGTAGACGTGGTAAGAAATATCACTAAAAGAAAAACTGAGAGCTTGCGTTGAAATGAGTGCCGTAGGCACGCAATGTTTATAGAATGTCAGCAGCATAATTTGATCAAGCTGCGTAGGAGCGTGATGTCAACATTGCGCTCCTACGCAGCTTGGGATTTCAAAACAGGCTCCGAGAGCCAGGGACAAGTTGCCGGTTGAGCCGCCGCACGGCGCGCGTTTGACAATACGGCGGCGCGGTCGCTAAAGTCTGGCTCCGCCGCATCTCAGCGACAACCCCATCAGCCGCGCAATCCGGCTTGCGCAAGAGGAGGTCGGGCGAGTGACGAAGCGCAACAGCAAAGATAAATCGTTCAGACGGACGCGGCGCGAATTTGCGAAGCGGCTGGCGGTCGCTGCGGCAACACCGCTCGTCGCCAGAGCCGGCATCGCGCACGAAGCTCAACCGGCGGCAGTTCAACAAACGCCGCCGCCGGCCAACCCATTCGCGCCACAGGCCGAAGCCTTGACCGAAGTCGTGCGCCGCCGTTACCCGCAATATCTCAACGACGAACAACTCGAAGCCGTCAAGCGCAGCATCGAGCGCGCCTTGCGCGGCGGCGACACGCTGAACAAATTCGCTCTCACGAACGGCGACGAGCCGGCCTTCGCCTTCAGCGCCGATCTGCCGGAAGCGTTTGCCGAAGCGCCGAAACAGCAGGCAGGCGAGCGCGAGGAAGAAGGGCGAGCGAGCAAGAAGAAACGCCAGCCGCGCCGCAACTGATTCTCGTAGCCTTGATCACATTCGAGCCAATCGACTATGCCGAAAGAAATCACCGACGACATGCTTTATTTATCCGTGCGCGAGCTGGCCGCGCTGATTCGCACACGGCAAATCTCTCCGGTCGCTTTAACCGAAGGCTATCTCGACCGCCTCGAACGGCTCGGCCCGAAGCTCGGCGCGGTCGTCACCGTAACGCGCGAGCAGGCCGTCAAGGAAGCGCGCCAGGCCGAGACGGAGATTCGCGCCGGTCGCTATCGCGGGCCGCTGCACGGTATTCCTTATGGCGCGAAAGACTTGCTCGCCACTGCCGGCATTCCGACGACCTGGGGCGCGGAGCCGCTCAAGCAACAGGTCTTCGACTACGACGCGACGGTCGTCAAACGTTTGCGCGCGGCAGGCGCGGTGCTCGTCGCCAAGCTGGCGATGGTCGAGCTTGCTGGTGGTTTCGGTTACAACAACGCCGATGCCTCGTTCACAGGGCCGGGACGCACGCCCTGGAATATGAATTACTGGTCGGGCGGCTCATCCTCCGGGCCTGGAGCGGCGACCGCCGCAGGGTTGGTAGCCTTCGCCATCGGCTCGGAAACTTCGGGCTCGATCATCACGCCGTCGGCTTACTGCGGCGTTGCAGGATTGCGCCCGACTTACGGTCGCGTCAGCCGCCACGGGGCCATGGCGCTTTCGTGGACGCTCGATAAGCTCGGCCCGATGTGCCGCACGGCGGACGATTGCGGGCTGGTGCTCGCCGCTATAGCCGGCTACGACCGGCTCGATCCGACGAGCGCGCGGCGGAAATTTAGTTATCCTGATCTCGCAACGCGTGGGCGCGGCCAGCGCTTCCGCATCGGCGTCATCAAGCATTCGACCGCCGTCGTGCAGCCGGAGGTGAAAGCAAATTTTGACGCATCTCTGAAAGCGCTCGGCCAGTTCTGCGATATTGACGAGGCAGTCATATTTCCCGATCTGCCTTACGGGCCGGTGGTGAGCTTGATCGTCAGCGCCGAGGGCGCGAGCGCGTTTCGTGATTTGATTACTACAGGCGCGGCGACACGGTTACGGGCGGCAAACGACCGCTGGGGCGGCTACGCGAGTTCGATGGTGTTGGCCGTAGATTACCTGAACGCCATGCGCGTGCGCGGACGCATGAAGCGCGAACTCGATGCCCTCTATGCGAAGTACGACGCGTTGGTGGCGCCGTCGCGCGGCAGCGTCGCTTATCCGCTAGGCATAGACTTCGACAAGGCGTATCCGGAATTGAGCGCGCGCCCGGCAGCGCCAGCTTCATCGCCGCCGCTGACCATCCCTGCGGTGATCCCGGCGGGCAACATCGCCGGCCAGCCAGCCATCTCTGTGCCGAACGGTTTTGGCGCAAACCACCTGCCGACGGGCATTCAATTTACCGGGCGGGCGTGGAGCGAAGCGAAGTTGCTGGCGATTGCCAATGCGTATCAGCAGGCGACCGACTGGCACATGCAGCGCCCGCCCCTGCAAGCATGACCGGCTCGCAGGCAGTGATCACATAATAGATCAAATAGCGCAGGCATGTAGGGGCGACCCTGCGGTGGTCGCCCCAGCGTCCGCAAACACAGTCTGGGGAGGCCACAGAGGGCCTCCCCTACATGCTAACGGAATCTGCTATAAACGAATGGCTGATGGAAATAGAGCTTACTGAATCACCAGTTCATAGCTGCAAATCGCTATCTTATCGCCGGGCTTTACGGCGGCGCTCTCGTTGGTAAAGACTTCCTTCTCGCCATTGACCATAATCGAGTTTGCGCCTTTGCAGGTGAGGGTGAATTCGCCGTCGCCGGTTTTAGCAATCTGGGCATGCTGGCGGCTGACTTCGAGATCGCCTTCCAATCGCAAATCCACCGCCACCTGGCGCGAGCCGCGACCGATAGAAATTTCGTCTTTGTAAAACGGGCGGACATCGGGCGGCGCGGTGTCGGCGTTCGGCGCATTGCGGCGCACGAGCATGGAAAAGGCCGGCGTCGCGGGCTTGCGCGGACGCACGACGGTGGCTTCTTCGTCAGGCTGCTCGGCCCTCGTCTCCAGAAGCGAAGAGGCGGGTTGAGCGCGCTTGCGCGGCGTCACCATGGTTGTCTCTGCTTCGGCATCCCAGACGTGCTGGACGCGGAACTTGCTCTCGTCGAGCGCCGGGTCGACGCGCAACTCGACGACCAGCGTTTTGGTCTGAAATTCATTTTCGCCCGCCAGGTCTTTGGCGCGCTCCAACAAAACGTGATATAAGCCACGTTCCAAACCTTCGCGCTTTTCACCCTGCCAGTCGGCATCATCCGCGGTGCTCAAAAAGACGATATATTCGCGCGGCACGTAAGTCGGCCCGCCCGGCGGCGTAAACATCTCGCGCCGCATGACCTCTTCGATCTCACGCGCCACCGCGACCAGAAAGTCGTCCCACTTCGAGCGCGGGCGCGGTTGACCCTGCTCGTCCAAGTCTTCCTCGCCATCGATCCACTTGCGCAGCGTCTCAAACCATTTCATCGTGATCCCTCTAGTTTCTGGTTTCTGGTTTCTGGTTTCTGGTTTTCGTTTGTCTGAATGATGCCGGAAGCGATGAACGAGAAACCAGGAACCAGAAACCAGAAACCTATTTTTCAATCCGTATTGACGAACTGTTTGTTGACCCAGCCGCTGTCGGGGGCATTCGCGGGCGGCCCGCCTGCCCAGCTCAAGACGCGGACGCGCACCCAGTTGACGCGCTCATCAAGGACGCGGACACGCGAGTTGGCCGGCAACGTCGCCAGGGACTGGCTGGCTATCCCCGGCTCACTGCGCAGATTGACATTCACCGCTCCGCTGATCACGCCGTCCTTGCCGATCAGGCTGCTGCCATTGTCAAACACGCCGGGCACGGGCTTCTCGGCATAGTAGTGATAAATCGCTGAAACCATGCCGATCAACGCGGTGAACAAAAGCACGATGAAGGCGCGGCGCAGCCAGTCGGAACGAACGACGGCTTGCAGTGTGTCGAAGAAGCTGCGTTCGACGGCAGCGCGCTCGTTCATCCGCCGCGTGCGCAAAGCGTCCGCGCTCTGCGGCTTCACCTCTGCCGGTTCGATGACGCCGGCCTGCGCTACATGATCACGCACGCTCGCATAAGGCGAACGGCGCGCGGCGTCTGCTGAAGCCAACGCGTCCGCCGCCAGCGCGCCGTTGCTGCCGGGTTCGGGCGCGGCGGGCGCGGGCTTTTGCGGCAGTGGAATATTGACTACAATGCGTGCTTTCTGGGCGCGGCTCGCCTCGCGCGAGCCTGTAGTGATGGCTTGAAAGCTCGGTTGTGAGGCGGCGCGTTCAATCGTGCTGGTGCCGCTCAAACGGCGGCGCACGACGGTGGCTTCGTCGTCGGTTTCCGCGACCACCGCTTCACCGAGTTTGAGCCGCGCGAAGTCATCCCAGAACTCCTGCACCGAACGGTAACGCTCGGCGGCGCGATCCTGTGTGGCGCGCTTGAGCAGCGCGAGCAAACTCGCGCCCCAGTCTTCGGCCATCAAGTTGGCAGGCAATTCGCTGATGGGCTGGCGCGAAAAGCGGCGCGGCGCGCGGCCCGTCAGCACCGTGTAAACCGTCTTGGCCAGCGAATAGATGTCCGCCGACGGCGTCAAGCGCTCGCGCGGTTGATCCGGCGCGTCGGGGTGATGTTCGGGCGGCGCATAGACGTTGGTGCCGACGCGTGTAATCTCATCCGAGGCGTCGTGGGTCAACTTGGCGACGCCGAAATCAGCGATCTTGATCACTTTTTTATCAGCCGAGAGCAGCAGGTTCTGCGGCTTCAAATCGCGGTGAATCACCTGCCGGCTGTGCGCAAAGGCCAGCGCTTCGCAGACCTGCTGAAAGTAGAGCAGCGCCTCATCGAGCGCCAGCGCATGGTGGCGGCATAAACCGAGCAGGTCGCCGCCGGGCATGTATTCGAGCACGAGATAGTGAAACGCCGTGCCTTCAAGATCAGCCGCCGTGCCGTGGCCGAGCCGGCGAATGATGTTCGGGTGGCGGACTTTGTCGAGCGCCACGGCTTCGTTCTGAAAGTTTTCGATGAGCGTCTGTTCAAGCTCGGCATCGGGCGTGCCTTGCAGCGTGACATTGAGCGCCTTGATGATGACCGGCTCGTCGTTGTGCAGTTGATCGTAAGCGACAAAGACTTCGGCATAGCTGCCGCGACCGAGCAAGCGCGCCACGAAGTAGCGATCATCGACAATGCTGTTTTCGAGTTTCAGTTCAGGCACGGTTTTTAGATTTGTCGCATGGAATTGCTACAGAGACACAAAGACACAGAGAATCAAAATCATGTTTAATCATTATGGTTTTATTGCTCTGTGCCTCTGTGGCTAATCATTGCTTCTCACTTTAGTCGCTCACATTTTCAACGTGGCGCATTGGCATTCTCGACTCTTGCGGCGGCTGCCGGCTTGCGCCGTTCTTCGGCGCCGCGCGCCAGCATCTGCGTCGCCTTCAACTTCTCGCCCGCCAGTTCATACGCTTGCGCCGCCTGCGCGTATGCATCAAAAAGTGTTGGACGGCGGGTCACGGCGGTTTCAAAGCTGGCGGCGGCCCTGGCGTAATCGCCGGCTTCAAGCTGGGCGCGGCCCAGCCAGTAATGCGCCTCCGGGTTCTGCGCGTCGCGCTCGACCGCAGCGGCAAACTGTGCCGCCGCTGCCGTGTAGTTGCTTTGATCGAATGCGGCGCGTCCCATTTTCATCGGATCATTTTGTGTAGCCTGATCGGACGTCTGCGTCTTCTTCCAGTCTGACGCGCGCAGGCCGCCGTAAAACGCTCCCCCCAGCAGCAGCAGAACAATCAGCGACCAGATCAACCAATGCGATTTGCGTTGATTTTCGATTTGGGGCGCGGCATCCGTCGCCGCGCGACGCTCGAACGGGCGGGCGTCAAAGGCCGCAGGCTGGCGCGAGGGCCTGCCGAAGTTCACTTCGATGCGGTTGCCGCGTGGCGCGCCGGGCTGTGCTTCAGCGACGCGCGCTTTGCGGCCCGCAGCGTTGCGTGGCGTGGCGAGCGGATCATCGATGGCCAGCACAGCGCTTTGTTTGGCGCGGCCCACCTGCACGACGATAGCGGTCAGGTTGTCATCCGCGCCGCGCTCGTCGACGATGCGCTTCAATTCATCCGCCGCAGCTTGCGGGTCTTTGAACTGCGCCAGCACGCGGGCGATCTCTTCATCCGACAGATGGCGATAGATGCCGTCGCTGCACAGCAAAAAGCGCATGCCGTCACGGATATGCATGGTCTTGGTCTCGACATCGACTTCCGCTTCGACGCCGAGCGCCCGATTGATGACGTTGCGGCGGCCTGCTTGCGAGCCGCCGCTGATGCCGGCGCGCAGGTCGTCATGGTAATCGGTGTGGTCAATCGTCTCGCGCGAGAAGCGGCCTTCTTCGAGCCTGTAGACGCGACTATCGCCGACGTGCGCGATGGTGGCGCGGTCGCCGTCGATGTAGAGCAGCGCCACGGTCGTCGCCATGGTTTTGTAAGCCGGATCGCTTTCGGCCATCTCAAAGATGTCGCGGTTGGCGAACTGTATAGCGCGGCGAATCAGCTCGGCGGACGACGCGGCAGTGATGTGTGCGAGCGATTCTTCAATCGTTTCGGCGGCGGTTTCGCTGGCGACCTCGCCGGCGCGCTGGCCGCCGACACCGTCAAAGACGGCAAACAGCCCGCGCTCAGGCATCGCCAGATAGCGATCCTGATTGACCGGGCGCTTCGGGTTCAAGCCACGATCACAAACAAAGCCGGTTTTCAACTCCATAGGCTTTCTCTCAAAAAGCGACCTGTGTTGCGAGCGCCAGTCCTGCCGCTAGAGCTTCGCACGATGACGATTCATTTTAGCATCAGGTTGGTGAATGAGCGAGCAGAGGAAATCTCAGTAAGCGTGCTAACGCCTGGCATCACAGGGCGCGAACGGCACTGATAGAACGGTGAGAAATTCGCTTTGGCGGCTCCCCTTCGCGCCTGTGTTAGATGGCCAATAGGTATTTCGCAAGCGGACCGATGCGTCCGAGAGTCGCCTGACGAATCCGTGCAGCCTGATTGACCGCCGCCTCGGCGTCACGGCGAATGTAGGCGCCTTGAATTGAGCGCCGAGGCTCCCCTGTCTGGTTTGCCGAATGTCCGTGCCAGATCGATCCGTTGTAGACAATCACTGAGCCTGCCGGGCCGCATGCCAGTACCTGACGCTGGTGACCTACAGAGGGATTCCTTCTGGCGTCGTCAGGAATCGTCGGCCAGGTGTGCGAGCCCGGCACAAAACCAGTAGCCCCGTTGTCGCTTCGAAACTCGTCCACCATGAGGATAAAGCCGACCATCGGCCATCCATCCGCCTCGCGCCGGAAATCAACGTGCAGCGATTGCGCGGGTGTATTCGGGTGCACAGTCCTGGCGAGCATCGTGCTCAGCTTGAACGGTTGACCGATGATGCGACAACACGCCCCCAGGATTGGCGCATAGACGTAGAGATCATCGAAGTCAGGGCCGCGATTGACCAGGTCATGCACGCGCGTCGTTGTTGAACCAATTGACAGGTCGGCGGGATCAGCGCCCGACACCGCTGCATCATAGGCGGCTGCGAGTTGTGCAAGTTTCGCGGCAGCCACCGGGCCTGGGATAACGACGAAGCCAATGTCGCATAGTTCCTGGACAGCATCCCCTGGCAACTCGAAGTCGGAAGTGATCACCTTGAACCAGTCGTCCATATATGGGTAGCCGGCTTCGCCAAGCCAGCCCTCAATACCTTCTATTAATGTTTTTGTTATCGTAGGTCATCAAAGGCATAACGCTCCCGTTCAGCGGGGCCGCGAGCGGAATTGGCAGAACGATAAGAGACTCGCTTCGCGGCCTCCGCTGCATGCGTTTGTTATGCCCCGCTTGCTGCATGTTGGCTAAGAGCCTATCTCTAAACCTCACACTTTCTCCAACAGATAATGGCGCAGGCAAAGTACAACATTGACAGGTAGTTCGACTTCTTCTTCTCCCACCGAACCAGCAATCTGCGAAACCGATTCAGCCA
>JBBWZK010000325.1:0-54587 GCA_039648975.1 Blastocatellia bacterium | reverse complement strand
TCAACGTGCTGCCGGCGGATGTCTTCTTTGTTGCCGGCGAAGTGTCTGCGCCGGGCCAGTTTCCCTTGAGCGAGGGCACGACCTTGAGACAGGCGATGGCGCTGGCGCAGGGCACCACGTTTAATGCGGCCACCGGCGAGGGCATCATCTTTCGCACAGACCCGGCCACAGGCCACCGCGATGAGATCAAGGTTGACGTTGGCGCGGTGATGAAGAACCGCAAGCCCGACATCCCGCTGGTGGCGGGTGACATCGTGCTGGTTCCTAACAGCAAGACCAAGACGATTGGCAACGCTGTCCTCAAGGCGCTCGGCATGGGCGCTGCGCAGCGCGGCCCATTTATTCGTTGATTTTAGATTTTAGATTTTGGATTAATGGGAACTCGACCTGCAAAGTATATCGGTTCCCGGCAGTCCAAAATCCAAAATCCAAAATCTAAAATCTAAAATCTAAAATCTAAAATCTAAAATCGTGAGGTTCTGATGGCAGACGAGAAACTCGATCTGGAGCGCATCCCGCCGCAGACCGCGCCGATTGACATCCTCGCCCGCGACAGCGCCGGCCTGCGTCCGCATTACCCGACCGGCGCCGGTTATGGTTATGGTTACGGCGGCGGCGAAGGCAAGCGCCACCTGCGCGAATTGTGGCGCACGTTACGCAAGCGCAAGTGGCTCATCCTGACCCTGGTGCTCGTCATCACCACGCTCGTCACCATCGAGATGTACCGCACCAAGAACATCTATCAGGCGGCGACGCTTATCGAAATCGGCAAGGATACGTCGCGCATCGGCCAGCCCGGCGGCAACATTTTCAGCGACGATTACGATCCGTTCTACATGGTCAACATCAAGACGAAGATGTTGATGGTCAAGAGCCACGCCATGCTGGAAAGCGTCGTCGTCGAGAACCATCTCGACCAGAACCCGCAGTTCATGCAGGCGGGCGGCAAGAAAAGCATACTGGAAGCCCTGCACCTGATCGGCGTCCGCGTCGGCATTGCCAGCCGGCCAGACGACACGCCCACGACGAGCGCCGTCGACGCGGTCGTCACCGCCAACGAAACCAGCAACCCCGGCACGCGCACGCCCGAAGAGAAGAAGCGCATAGAGAGTTGTATCACCATGCTGGGCGGCGGCATCACGGTCGAGCCGGTCAAAGAGACGCGCGCCCTGCGCATCGCCTTCTCGCACAGCGACCCAGAGATTGCTGCGGCGGTCGCCAACAGCCTGGCGGAGAAGTTCCTGTCGCGCAACTTTGAAAGCAAGACGGCCAAGTTTACCGATGCCGCCAGGTGGCTTGACGAGTCAACCAATCGCTTCAAAGCCAAAGTTCAGGAGGCTTCAGAGAAGCTCACCGCCTACACACGCGAGCATGGAATCTTCCTTACAGATAAAGACGGCACCCTGACGACGACCAAGTTGTCGCGCCTGCACGAAGAAGCCATCCGCGCCGAATCCGAGCGCGTCGTCAAAGAATCGCTCTATCAGGAAGTCAAAGAAGGACGCGTGCAGAAGAACCCGGAAGCCTACGCCGACCTGCTGTTCAAGTCGTCGCCGAAGATGATGGAGTTGCAGAAACAGATCGCCGATTTGCAGTCGCAGGAAGCCGAACTGAGCGTCAAGTACGGGCCGGAGAATCCCAAAGTCCGCGAAGTGCATGAGAAGGTCACGGTGATTCAATCACAGATCGCCGAGAGTCTGCACTCGCTCGAAGAGAAGCTGAAGACGGAATACGAACGCGCCCTGCGTGACGAGCAGAAGTTCAAAGCCATGCTCGCCGAGGCCAAGGGCGAAGCGACCGTGCAGAACGAGGCGGCCATTCAATACAACCTGCTCAAGCAGGCGGTCGAAACCAACAAAGCGCTTTACCAGGATTTTCTCAACAAGACGAATCAGGCCGAAGCGCAGAAGGTCGAGCAGCAGAACAATCTGCGCATCATCGAGGCTGCCGAAGTGCCTGGCACGCCGATCAGCCCGCGACGCGGCTTCAGCATATTCGCGGCGCTGCTGTTGAGCACGGGCATAGGCATCGGTCTGGCGTTCTTCCTTGAGTACCTCGACAACACGATCAAGACGGTCGAAGACGTCAGCCGCTACACGCAACTGCCGGCCTTGAGCGTCATCCCGGCAGTGGCCGGCTCGATGCCGCGCAAGCTCACGGCCAGGGGCCGCAAAGCGATTGCCGCAACCACCGGCGCAAGCGAACGCAGCCATCAACTGGTGACGCTCGATCCGCATTCGTCGGCGGCGGAGGCCTATCGCGTGCTGCGCACCTCTGTGCTCTTGTCGGCGGCTGGCCAACCGCCGAAGACTGTGCTGATTACCAGCGGCCAGCCCGGCGAAGGCAAAACGACGACCGCCATCAACACGGCCATCAGCCTGGCGCAACTCGGCGCTTCGGTGCTGATCATCGATTGCGACCTGCGCCGTCCGACGACCCACAAGGTGCTCGGCGTCGAACACCAGCAGGGGCTGTCGACTTATCTGTCGCAGGCGCACGTCACGCTCGATGAGGTGATTCAGCCGTTGCCGATAGAGAATCTGTCGTTGCTGCCGTGCGGGCCGATTCCGCCAAACCCTGCGGAGTTGATCATCAGCGACCGCATGAAAGAGATGCTGGGCGAGTTGAGCACGCGTTACGATCACATCATCATCGATTCGCCGCCATTGATTAACGTCACCGATCCGGTGATTCTATCGACGATGGTCGACGGCGTTATTCTGGTCGTGCATGGCGGTAAGAGCACGCGCGACATCGTCCGCCGCGCGCGCCAGGAACTGGCGACGGTCGGCGCGAAAATCTTCGGCGTCGTGCTGAACAATGTCGATCTGCGGCGCGAAGGTTACGATCAGTACTATTACAATCGCTACTACTCAAACTATAGCGAGAACGCCGCCGACCGCGCCGGCAGATCTTAAAGCGACGCGGCGACACGGCGACGCGGTGGTGAGGACAGCAGGCTCGCAGTCGAAGTCGGAATGATTTGCTACGCTGACATTCACCGCGTCTCTCTCTTTCGCCGCGTCCCCGCGTCCCCGTGTCGCCGCGTCGTCTTTATATGTTGACCGAAGATACCGCCGTTCCTGCCGTCAAGCTGATTCATCTGCCGCTCATCCGCGAGCCGCGTGGCAGCCTCGCCTTTGGCGAATACGACGCGCATCTGCCGTTCATTCCCCTCCGCTATTTTATCGTCTTCGACGTGCCCGCAGGCCAGACGCGCGGCCAGCACGCGCATCGGCGTGTCAGTCAGGCGCTCGTCTGCCTGGCGGGACGTGTCGCGGTTGCGGTTGACGACGGCCAGCGCCGCGATGAGATCATGTTAGACAGTCCGGCGCGCGCGCTGATCGTGCCGCCGCGTGTCTGGGCGGCGCAGACGTTTTCTGCGGCGGCGTTGCTGCTGGTGCTTTGTTCCGAGACGTATGATGCGGACGAATACATCAGAGATTATGGCGAATTCATTGAGATAGTGAGTGCGACGTAATGATGACGAAAAGCAAATCGGAAGTGGTCTTTCTCGATCTGCGAGAGACCTATCTGGAAATCAAAGACGAACTGGATGCGGCCTCGCGCCGCGTGATGGATTCGGGCTGGTACATACTGGGCCGCGAGGTGCAGGCGTTTGAAGAAGCGTTTGCGGCGTTTTGCGGCGTCAAGCACTGCGTCGGCGTCGGCAACGGGCTTGAGGCTTTGCAGTTGATCCTGCGCGCCTACGGCGTCACGGCGGGCGATGAAGTGATCGTGCCGGCCAACACCTACATTGCGACGTGGCTGGCGGTGTCGGGCGCGGGGGCCACGGTGGTGCCTGTCGAGCCGGTCGAGCGGACGTTCAACCTCGACCCGGCGCGCATCACTGCGGCGATTACCAGGAAGACGAAAGCCATTCTGCCTGTGCATCTCTACGGCCAGACGGCAGAGATGGAAGCGATTGGTGAGGTGGCTCGCCGGCACGGCTTGAAAGTCGTCGAAGACGCGGCGCAGGCGCACGGCGCTAGTTACAAGAGCCGACGGGCCGGCGCATTGAGCGATGCTGCCGGCTGGAGCTTTTACCCGACGAAGAATCTCGGCGCTTATGGCGATGCCGGCGTCATCACGACCAACGATACGGAACTGGCCCGCGAGGTGCGCTTGCTGCGCAACTATGGCGCGCGTGAGAAATATTACAATGACGTGAAGGGCATCAACAGCCGCTTGGACGAGATGCAGGCGGCCTTGCTCAGCGTGCGCTTGCGACACCTTGAGGAGTGGAACGCCCGCCGCGCGCGCATCGCCGCGATCTACCTCGAAGGCTTGCGCGACACCGAATTGCTGCTGCCGCTGGTAGCCGAAGGCGCAGAGCCCGTGTGGCATCTGTTCGTCGTCAGGAGCAAGCGACGCGCCGACTTGCAGCAGCATTTGAAAGCGCAGGGCATCCAGACGTTGATTCATTACCCTGTGCCGCCGCACTTGCAGCAGGCCTATGCCGAGATGGGCTTGAACGAAGGCGCGTACCCCATCAGCGAAGCGATTCACCGCGAAGTCCTGAGCCTGCCGATAGGGCCGCACCTTTCGGAAGACAACGCCCGCCGCGTCGTCGACGCCGTGCGCGCCTTCAAACCTTAGGAGCCGATAGATAAGCGGGCTGGTTGAAGCGGCCAGTTGATGATATGGCAAAGCGAGCGCTGATCACAGGCATCACCGGGCAAGACGGCAGCTATCTGGCTGAACATCTTCTAGGTTTGGGTTACGAAGTCCATGGACTTGTACGCCGCGTCGCCCTCGAAGACCCTGAACGCCGCTTCGGAAGGATCGCTCACCTGCTCGACAAACTCGTTTTGCATCCGGCCAGCCTGGAGAGTTATGCGAGCATCTTCCGCATTGTCAGTCAGCACGACTTCGACGAGTGCTATCACCTTGCCGCTCAGAGCTTCGTCGCGGAAAGCTTCAGCGACGGCTTTTCGACGATGAATGCCAACATCAACGGCACGCACTATATGCTGGCGGCAATCGGCGAATTGCGCCCACATTGCAAGTTCTATTTTGCCGGCTCAAGCGAGATGTTTGGCAAGGTTCGTGAAACACCGCAAAGAGAGACGACGCCTTTTCACCCGCGCAGTCCTTACGGCATCAGCAAAGTGGCAGGATTTGAACTGACTCGCAATTATCGCGAAGCCTACGACATGTTCTGTTGCAGCGGACTGCTCTTTAATCATGAAGGGCCGCGTCGCGGGTTTGAGTTCGTCACTCGCAAGATCACCAGCACGGTGGCGCGGATCAAGATGGGCCTGGCCTCGGAGCTGCGCATCGGCAATCTGGAGGCGAAACGCGACTGGGGACATGCGGCTGATTACGTTCGCGCCATGCATTTGATGCTACAGCAGCCGGAGCCGAACGATTATGTCGTCGCCTCAGGCGAGGCGCACTCTGTGCGGGAATTTTGCGAACTGGCTTTCGCCGAGGTCGGCCTCGACTATCGAGAATACGTCAAGGTGGATGAGCAATTTTATCGCCCGGCGGAAGTCGATCAGTTGGTCGGCGACGCCAGCAAAGCGCGTCAGGTGCTCGGTTGGCAACCTCGATACTCATTTCAGGAATTAGTCAGAGAAATGGTGCAGGCGGATATCGAGTCGCTTGCCTTCACGCCTAAAGTAATCCGGGTATGAAAATCGCGGTCTGGCATAACACCTTGAGCGGCGGATCAAGGCGTGTGCTTTACTATTATGTTCGTGGTTTGATTGAGCGCGGTCACGAAGTCGAGTGCTGGTGTCCGAGCACGGCTGATCGTTCTTATCTGCCCTTGCAAAACTTGGCTCCTGAGCGTGTCATTCCGTTCGATGCGAGCCTCAAAGCGCGCGCCGGATTAGCGGGACGATCTGTGAAAGCCTTATGGCGAATGCGGATGATGGAAAAGATATGCCGGCAGGCAGCGCAGGAAATCCAATCCGGCGGCTTCGACCTGTTATTTGCCACCACGTGTTTTTGTTACTATATGCCGTTCATCGTGCGCCATCTGAACATCCCGAAGGTGACTTATCTGCACGAGCCGTTTCGCTATTTTTATGAAGCGTCGCCAACCCTGCCCTGGGTCGGTCGGATTCTGAACGGCGACTCTTCTTTGGGCGCACGCGCCCGCAGTTTTATTGTTGACCAGCTAAAACTTCAAGGGATGCGCCTTCAGGCGCGACGCGAATGGCTTAATGCACAAGCCTGCGACGCCCTCCTGGCAAACTCCTATTATAGCCGTGAAAGCATCTTGCGCGCTTATGGGCGCGAGGCCAAAGTCTGCTACCTCGGCATAGACACGGCGCTATTTCGCAATCAGCGCCGCCCGCGTGAACCTTTCGTCGTCGGATTGGGTGCGTTCACTTCGGCGAAGCGAATCGAGTTGGCTATCCAATCCATTGCGCTTCTGCCTGAGCCACGTCCGTCACTCGTCTGGATCGGCGATGCCGGCGCGGCGGACTATACAGAGGCCATGCATCGTCTCGCCGCTTCCTTGGGCGTCAACTTTGAAGCGCGCATGTTGGTCTCTGATGAGGAAGTCGTTGAAACCTTGAACCGCGCCGCACTGCTGGTCTACACGTCGCGCCTGGAACCGTTCGGGCTCGCGCCACTCGAAGCCAACGCCTGTGGCGCGCCGGTTGTCGCCGTGGCCGAAGGCGGCGTGCGTGAAACGATCAAAGATGGGCTGAATGGCTTTCTCGTCGACAGCCAACCGAAAGCTATCGCGGAGGCCATCGCCCGGCTGTTACAGGACGCCGCGCTGGCCAGAGACATGGGCGAGCGCGCCTGCGAATACGTTCAGCGGGAATGGAACTTGGAAAAAAGCGTGGATCGTCTCGAAGGAAATTTGTTGCAGGTGGTTCGGGCGTCGCACGCACAGAGAAGGATGGAATGCTTCGCCCGCTGATTTTCCGCACCCTCATTACCACTTTCGCGCTCACCGGCTGCGGCCTGCTGAATTCGATTTTACTGTCGCGCGGGCTGGGCCCGGAAGGGCGCGGCGAAGTCGCCGCCGCCATGCTCTGGCCGACTTTGCTGATTTACTTGAGCAGCATGGGATTGATTACCGCAATCATGTACTTTGCGGCGCTGCCGGAATCCAGGCCGCAGGCGATTTTCGCCAATGCCCTAGGGTTGGGACTGGCGCAAGGCGCGCTTGCCATCTTAATCGGCTTTGTCGTCTTGCCGGGTTTGCTGCGCAGTCAAACCTCAGCGGTCGTCACGACCAGTAGAGTCTACCTGCTAGTCATTCCGCTCTCGCTGCTCACGCAGTACGGAACCAGCATTCTACAGGGTCGTATGCGCATCGCGGCGTTCAACTGGCTGCGCATGGTTGTGCCTGCGGGTTATTTAATCGGCACGATCATCTTGCTGCTGACGGGTCGGCTGACGTTGTTGAACCTCATCCTGCTGCTTCTGCTGCTCAACGCCATTGTGATGATTGCCACATGGATGGCGCTGTCGCGCTTGGGCATTCATTCAAGTTTCAGGATTGACAGCCCGCTGGCTAAACAGATGCTGAAGTACGGCGCAAAGATTCAGGTCGGTGGCATCACGGGGATGGCCAACATGAGTCTTGATCAGGTTTTGATGGCCGCGTGGCTGCCATCGAACTATCTCGGCTTGTATGTGGTTGCTGTGAGCGCCGCGAGTTTAGCGCAAATTTTTTCGCAAGCGGTGCAACTGGTCTTGACGCCCAGCATCACGCAAAAAGAAACGTTCGCCGAGCGCGCGGCGGTTTTGCAGGGCGCATTCCACTCCTACTGGCTATTCAGTTTCTTGATCACTCTGGCTCTGGCTGCGCTGCTCCCCGTAATGATTCCTCTGGTCTTCGGCGCGAACTTCAAAGACGCCGTGTGGCCAGCCGAAGTGCTGTTGCTTGGCATCTTTTTCGTCGGAGCGAAAGACGTGCTGGGGGGCGGGGCGCAGGCGCTCGGCAATCCCTGGCTCGGCAGCAAGGCCCAGGTCATTGCGCTGGTCGTCACAGTGGGGCTGCTTTATCTGCTGCTGCCGCGCTTCGGCATTATGGGCGCGGCCATCGCCACGACCGCTGCTTACTGGACGCAATTGGTGGTTGTCGCTTATGGCTTGCGGCAAACTCATGGCATGTCGCTCAGCGGGTTGTTTCGCTTTAAAACGGCGGACTTGATTTCGACATTGCACATCTTCGACTTAATCAAGCTCAAACGCGAGCGCCTGGCCTCGGATGAAAGTTGATCGCACCTGGCCGTTATAAAGCCATAAGCTGTCTAAGGTCTATGAAGCTCTCTATCGCGATGTGTACTTATAACGGCGGCGCGTATCTGCGCGAGCAACTGGAAAGCATCTGCACGCAGACGCGACTGCCGGATGAACTGGTGATTTGTGACGACGGCTCAAGCGATGCCACGCGAGACATCCTGCAAACCTTCGTTGCCCGGGCAGCTTTCCCTGTGCGCCTGTTCTTCAATGCGCATAATCTTGGGTCAACGAAGAACTTTGAACAAGCCATAAGGCGTTGTGATGGGGAGATCATCGCCCTGTCGGATCAGGATGATGTTTGGAAGACAGAGAAGCTTGAGCGCTTGGAGAAGGCGCTGTTGGCCAGGCCGCAGGCGGGACTAGTTTTTACTAATGCAGAGGTAGTTGATGAGAACCTGCGCCCGCTTGGGCATCGGCTCTTTCCCGCTTTCGGTTTCACGCCGAAACGCCAAAAGATGGTCACCAGCGGCAAGGTGTTCGAGGTGTTGTTAACGCAAAACATCGTCACCGGAGCGACTATGGCATTTCGCGCTGATTTGCGAAGCTTGATTTTGCCGATCCCGACCGAGTTTCCTTTAATTCATGACGGCTGGATTGCTTTAATCATCGCAGCGGTTGCGGATCTGATATTTATCAATCAACCTTTAATAAAATATCGCCAGCATGTGCATCAACAGATGGGCGTTAGGCAAGAAGAGTTCTTAAAATCAGTGACCGTGGCGAGAAAGACCGACCCGTCTGTTTATATGAATCACGTCGAGCAATTTGAGCGAGCCTATGACCACCTTTTAGCGAACCGGGATTTATGCCGCGAACGAGTGCAGCCCTTGTTAGAAGCAAAAATCAAACATCTGCGCGCCCGCGCCGCGATGCCCGCGCATAGACTGAGCCGGATTCCCGTCGTCTTCAGAGAGGTATTGAGTCGGCGCTACTCTCGTTACTCAAGAGGGCTATATAGCGCGGCCAGAGACCTGGCGTTCTAAATCAGAGAGCAAGGGAATGGCAGACTCGCTGATATGGAGTGCGGTGACTGGTCACCACTTTCTCTTGGCGATGCGTAAAAGCTGCGACCAGTCGCAGCACTCCAAATGCTGCCGCCCTCCCTTTCTCATGCGGTTTGATTTAGCTCGCCGCGAGTTGCACTGCTGATCTTAGCTGTGGGGAACCATGCAAATGGCGAAGGTAACGGAGCCGGTTGTTTATGTGATTGTGCTGAACTGGAATCACTACGAAGACACGCGAAAGTGCATCGAGTCATTGCTGGCCGCTTCCTATCCGGCGCTCAGAATCCTCATCGTGGATAACGGTTCCGCCGACCGATCAGGAGAAAGGTTACAGGCAGATTTCCCGAAGCTGCGGTTTATCTTCAATGAGAAGAATCTCGGGTTTTCCAGAGGCTGTAATGTCGGGATACGGCTCGCCCTCGAAGACAGGGATTGCGCCTACGTGCTTCTGTTGAATAATGATGCCCTCGTCTCGCCTGGCTTTCTGGAAAAAGCTGTAGAGACGGCAGAATTAAACAGCCGCATCGGCATGGTGGGCGGCAAGTTATTCCAGTCTCCTGATTCAGAGGTGTTGTCATATGCGGGCGGCTATGTCAGCCGATGGCGCGGCCAAACGGTGGTGCGCGGCTTTGGTGAAATTGATCGGGGAAGATACGAAGAACCGTGTGAAGTAGGCTTCATCATTGGCGCGCTCCTGCTGATCAAGCGGCAAGTGCTAGAGCGCGTCGGCTTGCTTCCAGAAGAATATTTCTTCGGGGTCGAGGATTTGGACTATTCTTTAGCGGTTCGGCGGCAAGGATATAAATTGTTCTATGTGCCGCAATTCATCGCCTATCATATGGGTGGCGGCAGCCAGGCGACCTGGAATCTCAAGTACGTTTATAACAGCTATAGGGGCAAGCTCATCCTGCTACAGAAATATTTACCCTGGGGAATGTTTCCGTTATGGAAGTTTCTATTGATGATCTATGCCAGGTTTATTGCCGGGTATAGGTGGCGTAGACTGGCCAAAAAACATGGTTACGACCGAAACAGCAAAGTCAACTATGAAGAGATGGAGTTTGCTGTGCTGCAAGCCATTACAGATCACAACAAAGATACACTCAGCGAAGCCACTCTATTCCGTTTTGACGAGGCCCTGAAACAAGCCCGGCAGAAGCTCAGGTAACTGGAAATGATTGCCGCTTTTTAGATCTAAGCGGAAAGATTTGCGCAGGCGTCTTGAACGGGTTTGGTTTTTGAATGGTTGAAATGAATCTGCGGCACAGCATACGCAACTTTCTATTGACGTTGAATTATGTTCACCCGGCAGCCGTCGCCCTTGCCGTCCGGCGCGGGACGGGCGCAACCAGGAAATATCTTTCGGAAATCTATCGTTGTAGTAAAACCGACGCCGGACTTTATCTGCCGGTCATCACGCTTGAAGAA
This sequence comes from Blastocatellia bacterium, assembly GCA_039648975.1. GTDB lineage: Bacteria > Acidobacteriota > Blastocatellia > UBA7656 > UBA7656 > DATENM01. Next base: position 43,935 of record JBBWZK010000325.1, on the reverse strand, counting down.
TTAATTTCGATTCCATCTGAATTTCGTGTCGCCCGCCCGCCCGACTGGGGCGGCTCGATGACGATCACGGAAATCAGTTCGCTTTGCCATCTCGTCTCCGCGCGCCGCCCGCGCAAGGTACTGGAGATCGGTTCATTCAGAGGATTGACGACGCTCAACATCGCCATGAACGCTCCGCAGGCTGAGATACACACACTCGATCTGCCGCCCGGTTTCGACCCGGCGCAAACGCAATTTGCAAACAACGATGTCCAGATCATCGGCGCGCGCGGCTTTTATTACTACGAGGGGCGTGCAGAAGCAGCGCACATTCAACAGCACTACGGCGACACGGCAACCTTCGATTACCGAGAGATCGGCGGCGGCGTGGATTTCTGTTTGATTGATGCGGCGCATTCTTATGAATATGTCCGCAACGATACGGCAAGGACTTTACCGTTGATGAGGGTTGACGGCTTGATGTTATGGCACGATTACGGGCGCAATGATTTTCTCGCCGATCCACAGGACGCCTGGGGCGTGACGCGATTTCTGCACGAGATCAAAGATACAGGCGTGCGCATACTTCACGGAACGTCAATTGGCCTGCTCCGATTGAATGAAGCGAATCGGCAAACTCTGGCGCGTTATCTCGGCGTGTCATTCGATTGAATAGGCGACTAAACATGAATGTGACCAGGCGGGAAAACCGCGAAACGCCTTTGCGCGCCGTCGTCTTTTCACCATCGCCTATGGGCATCTTCGAGCAGAGCCTTGCTTTGCAGGAGCGTGGCTGGCTCGGCACGATGGCGCTGGATTATTACGCCGATCTCGCCAGCCCAAAGTTCAAATGGTTACCCGACGGGCGCGTCAAGAAATACCTGCGCAAACGCTATCATCCGCCGATCAATGCCAGGCAAGTTCGCACGCGATTGCTGCCTTCGATACTGACCAAGATCGGTATGAGCCGGGGGCGCAGCAATGCGGCACGCTACGCCTGGGTTTTCTGGCACAACATGCAGTTCGATAGATGGGTCGCATCGCATTTATCGGAGTTTGGCAATCTCGCCTTCGGCTATGAATCGGCGAGCCTGTTCACCTTTCAGCGCGCCGCGAAGTTGAGTATCCCGCGCGTGCTCTATCAACCGATTGCCTGTGCGGAAAAAGCGACTGTGCTGCTTGAAGAAGAAGCACAACGCTTTCCCCGGCTTGCCGACACGCTGCGCTACAACTACTTTCCCGAAGACGAGCTTGAACGACGGCGCGAAGAACGCCGCCTTGCCGATGCCATCTTTTGCGCCAGCGCGTTCACTAAACAATCATTGATTGAGGCTGGTGTTGATGCGAGCAAAATCACCGTCGAGCCTTACGGCGTCGATCAATCTGTCTTTGCGCCTTCACAAGATAAGTATGACAGGTTCTCCGTCGTCTGGGCGAGTTCCTATACGCAGACGAAAGGCATCGGCTACCTGCTTGAAGCCTTGAGCCGCGAGCCTGTGCCGGGCATCGAACTGGTGCTGGCCGGTTATCCTTATGGGACGGATGCCGTAGCCCTCTATGAAAATCGCATTCGCGTGCGACGGCTGGGACACATCGCAAGATCAGAATTAGCCCGCGTGATGGGGCGCTGCCACGTTCATGTTTTCCCGACGCTGCTCGATGGATTCGGGCGCAACCTCATCGAAGCGATGGCTTCGGGCTTGCCGGTGATTACGACGCGGCATTGCGCCGGGCCGGATTTGATCGAAGACGGCGTAACCGGCTTCATCGTGCCGATACGCGATGTGGACGCCATCTGCGAAAAGCTCGCCTGGATTTACGATCATCCCCAGGAAGCCCTCGCGATGGGCGAGCGCGCCAGAGCGAGTGTCGCTCATCTTACACAAGCAGATTATCGCCGCCGTTTCGCCGAACGCATTGACGACGTGTGGCAGTCGTCGGCGTTGCGGACGCATTCATCACGCCATCAGAGCGCCGCCTCGCCAACCAGCCTGGAGATTGCATGAAAGGAAAAGTTCTGGTCACTGGCGGCGCTGGCTTCATCGGCTCGCACACGGTCGATCTGCTGCTTGAACGCGGCTATGACGTGCGCATTCTCGACAGCCTGCAAGCGCGTGTGCATCCGCGCGGCAAGCCCGATTATCTGCCGCGCGAAGCCGAATTCATCGAGGGCGATGTGGCCAATCGCGCTGACCTCGACCGGGCGCTCAAGGGCGTTCAGCGAGTCATCCACTTAGCCGCTTATCAAGACTATCTGCCCGACTTCAGCCGATTCATTCACACGAATGCCGAAAGCGCCGCGCTGTTGTTTGAATTGATCGTTGAAAAGCATTATTCAATTGAGAAGATCGTCTTCGCGTCGTCGCAATCGGTCGCCGGCGAAGGCCGCTACCAATGCGCAGAGCACGGCATGATGCATCCCGAATCGCGCTCGCTTGAGCAACTGCGACGCGGCGACTGGGAAGTCAAATGTCCAACCTGCGGCGCAGCGATGCAGCCGCTGTTGATTGACGAACACACGATTCATCCGCACACCGCTTATGCCATCTCGAAATATGCTATTGAGTTGCTGGCCGGCAGTCTGGGTCGCCGATATGACATTCCGACGGCGTGCATGCGCTACACCTACGTACAGGGAACGCGCAATTCGTTTTATAACGCCTACTCAGGGATTGCGCGGCGATTCGCCTTGCGCTTGCTGCATGACTTGCCGCCTCTCTGTTATGAAGACGGCCAACAATTGCGCGATTACGTCAACGTCAAAGACATCGCCCGCGCCAACCTGTTGGTGATGGAAGATGAGCGCGCCAACTTTGGCGTCTTCAATGCCGGCGGCGGGCGAGCCGTGACCGTGCTGGAGTTTGCCGAAATGATGATTCGCGAATTCGGCGCAAGCCTGGAGCCGCTGGTTCCCGGCGAGTTCCGCCTCGGCGATACGCGCCACACCATTTCAGATAACGCGCGGCTCAACGCACTGGGCTGGCAACCGGCGATTCCGGTTGAGCAGAACGTCCGCGAGTACGTCGCGTGGATGCGCGAACAGCAGGGCACGGCAGAGTATCTCGAAGAGGCCGAGCGCGTGATGCGCGAGCAGGGTGTCGTGCAGCCTGTGGAGAATTGTTGATGTCAGAGCCGCGCCCTATGCCGACCAAAGCGATGCTGCTTGCCGCAGGCAAAGGCACGCGCTTGCGCCCGCTGACCGAATCCATTTCAAAGTGCATGGTGACCATTACAGGCAAGCCGATTCTCGAACACAACATCGAATGGCTGAAGCGCTATGGCGTGACGGAGATCATCGTCAATCTGCACTATCAGCCGGAGAGCATCACTGCGTACTTTGGCGACGGCAGCCGCTTTGGCGTCCACGTCACTTATTCGTTCGAGCCGGAACTGCTCGGCACTGCCGGCGCGGTCAAGCAAGTCGCCGCCCGGTTCGATGCGCCGTTTTTCGTCTGGTACGGCGACAACCTGAGCGATTGCCGGCTCGACCGTCTCTGGCAATTGCACGTCGCGCGCAGTGGTGCGGCAACCATCGCCTTGCATCAGCGCGATGACCCGACGCAGAGCGGCATTGTCGATCTCGACGCAGATGATCGCATCTCTCGCTTTCTCGAAAAGCCGCGCGCCGAGCAGGTCTTTTCGCACTGGGTCAGTGCCGGCATCCTCGTGCTTGAACCGCGCGCCCTGGATGCGATTGTCGCAAATCAACCGGCGGATTTCGGGCGCGATGTGTTCCCTAGATTACTAGAACAAGGCGAAGCGATTTACGGTTATCGTCTGGCTGAAGATGAACATCTCTGGTGGATCGATACGCTAATGGATTACGAGAGAGTGCAGGCGGCGCTCGGCGCGCAGTCTGTAGCGTCGGCCACACAGGAGATCGCATGATTCTTTCGCGCGCGCCGTATCGCATTTCACTGGGCGGCGGCGGCACCGATTTGCCGTCTTACTATCAAAAGCACGGCGGCTTCATTCTGAGCGCGGCGGTCAACAAGTATCTTTACATCTACGTCAATCGCCCGGCGGCTGATGACTTCATTCGCTTGAAGTATTCGCGCTACGAGCAGGCGACATCAGTGGATGAGATCGAGCATGATCTGGTGCGCCCTACGCTGAAGCTCTTGAATTTGAGCGGCAGTCTGGAGATTGCTTCAATGGCCGACATACCGGCAGGCACGGGACTGGGTTCGTCGGGAACTTATCTCGTCGCCTTGCTCACGGCGCTGCACGAATTGAAGCGCGAACGGATACCGACGCAGGCGCTCGCCGAAATGGCCTGTCACATCGAGATGGAGATCGCCGGCCATCCGGCGGGCAAGCACGATCCTTATCTCGCGGCCTTCGGCGGCTTCACCTGTCTCGACATTGATCGGGACGGGCGCGTCAAAGTCAGCCCGCTCGACATCTCGATCACCGCCGTCGAAGAGTTTCGCAATAACGTGCTGCTGTTTTACACTGGCCAGACGCGCCAGAGCAGCGAGATTCTCGAAGCGCAACGCCAGGACACGCGACGCGGCGAGACGAGCGTCGTCGACAGCCTGCACCGCACGAAAGAACTGGGCCATCAGGTCAAAGAGGCGCTCGAAGCCGGCGACCTCGAAGGCTTCGGGCAATTGCTCGACGAGCACTGGCAGAACAAGAAACGGCGTTCGAGCAAGATCAGCGATGCAAAGCTTGATCGCTGCTACGAACTGGTGAAAAGCGGCGGCGGGCTCGGCGGCAAGATCATGGGCGCGGGCGGCGGCGGTTTCTTCATGTTCTACTGCCCGCCGGCCACCAAGGCCCGCGTGCGCCAATTGCTCGCTCAGGAAGGCTTGCGCGAGATGCCTTATGATTTCGATTACGAAGGCGCTAAGGTGCTGGTGAATTTTTGATGACTAGACGGCGGCGCGCGGCGTTCATAGATCGCGACGGCGTGATTAACCGTATGTGGTTACACACGGAATTCGGCACGGTCGATACGCCGGCCAATCCTGAACAGTTTGAACTGCTGCCCGGCGTAGGCCGTGCGATTGCCGAATTGCAGCGCCTGGGATTGCTGGTCATCGTCGTGTCGAATCAGCCGGGCATCGCCAAAGGCAAGTTCACCCCGGCGCTGCTTGCGGCCATCGAACAGAAGATGATTGCCGGCATCACCGCTGCCGGCGGCCACCTCGATGCGATCTATAATTGTCTGCATCACCCCCAGGCAGCGCTTGACGAATACCGCATAGCTTGCGATTGTCGTAAGCCGCAACCCGGTTTGCTCGTGCAGGCGGCGCGTCAGTGGGATATTGATCTGCCGCGTTCTTACATGATCGGCGATGGCGTCACAGACATCGCCGCCGGTTGCGCCGTGCGCGCGACGACGTTGTTTGTCAACAGCCGCAAGTGCTATCACTGTGAAAGCCTCGCGGCGATGGGCGTCTGGCCCGATTATCTGGTCAGCGATTTGCCGGAAGCCGCACGGGTGATTCGCAGCCTCGAAGCCGGCGACACGGATTGGGCTCAACAATTCGCTTTGAAATGCGCCGCGCCATAGAAAAACTGGAGAGTGAAGTGGATTACGTTCGCCAGTACCTTGCCGAAACGGCTGAAGTCCTGAGCAAGCTGGACTCTGAAGCGATGGCGCGGATGATCGACCTGTTAGTCGCCTTACGTGAAAAGGGCGGGCGGCTGTTTATTCTGGGAGTCGGCGGCGGCGCAGGGCACGCTTCGCATGCGGTCAACGACTTTCGCAAAATCTGCGGCATTGAAGCCTACACGCCGACCGACAATGTCTCGGAGTTGACGGCGCGCATCAACGACGATGGCTGGGAGACTTCATTCGCAAACTGGCTGCGCGGCAGCCGCCTGAACGCACGCGACATGGTGATGGTCTTTTCGGTAGGCGGCGGCAATCTTGAAAAGAACATCAGCGCTAATCTGGTGCGCGCTCTGCAAGAGGCGAAGCGCGTCGGCGCGACCGTCTGCGGCGTCGTCGGACGCGACGGCGGCTACACAGCGGAAGTCGCCGATGCCTGCGTGCTGATCCCTGTCGTCAATTCGGCGACCGTGACCGCGCACACCGAAGCCTTTCAGGCGGTTGTCTGGCATTTGCTCGTTTCGCATCCGCAGCTCAGGACTGTAGAGATGAAGTGGGAGTCTACCCGCTGATGAGAAGTTGAAAGGGACGCTTGCTATGCCGATATTTCTCGACACTGCCGACTTGCAAGAGATCAAACGGTTTCATCGCATGGGCATCATTCGCGGAGTGACGACCAATCCGACGATTCTCTTGCATCAGGGCTTCAAAGGCGGCCTGCGCGAGCTTGAAGCGCGCGCCAAAGAGATCGCCGGCTTGATTGCGCCATCACCGCTGTCGGTCGAAGTGACGACCAACGATCCGGCCAAGATGACCGAGCAGGCACAGAGCTTTGCTGCCTGGGCCGAGAACATTGTGGTGAAGATCACTGTGCATGGGCCGGAAGGCGAGTTGGAGAATCTGGCGGTCGTCCACGACCTCGAAACCGTTCATGGTATCCGCGTCAACGTGACGGCGATGATGAGCGCGCAGCAATGTTTTCTGGCGGCGCTGGCGGGCGCGACTTACGTGTCGATCTTCGGCGGTCGCGTCAACAACATGGGTTACAACGCCTGCGGCGAGATCGCTCGCCTGCGCCGGCTGCTCGACGCCTTCAAGTTGCCATCGCAGATCATCGTCGGCTCGACGCGCGAGATTCTCAACGTCGTCGAATGGCTCGAAGCCGGCGCGCACATCGTCACCGTGTTGCCGCACCTGCTCGAAGGCATGTTGGTGCATCCATACAGCAAAGAGACTGTGCAGATGTTTTTGCGCGACGGCGCGAAGGCCGAAGCCATCCTTAAAGAATCTCTCTGAGGGCGCGGGCCAATTTGCAAGCCGTAAGGAGCCAGCCTTGTTCGATCATCTATCTGGAATAGATATTCCCGTTGCGTTGCTTGTGGACGTGGTGACGGTCGTGGCATGCCTTGTCCTGTTGTTGCGCTATGGGCGACTGTCGCATTCGCATCCAGGGACGATCTACCTGTTTTTTCATCTCTATACCTTCACGTTTCGGCTGTTCGGCTTGCTCTTCGGCGCGGAGACGCTGTTTAGCCAGTATCAGGGATTTTTCGAGGTCATCACACACGGCGAAATCGTTCGCGCGGCGCTGCTCGGCGATCTGGCGCTTGCCGTTATGACCATCGCCTGGATCAAAGCTGCTGCCGATGATTTGAAGAAGATTCGCCGCTCGCCTGAATTGCTCGTCGAAGGCGAGTCGAATCTCTCGCTGCGTTACATCTGGATCGTCGTTGCCATCGCCTTTCCGCTCGGCATCATCGGGCTGTTGACGTTTGCCAACGTGCCCGGCCTGTCAGTTATGAGGGATGCGCTGGAGCCGGGCGAGTGGCAAACGTCAAGTTACTTTTTCATCCTGCAAGTGTGGGCGGGGCTGGCGCTGCTCGCCTTGATTTACTGGTACGGCTTTCGCTGGTGGCTGGCGCTGCCGATGAGCCTTTACCTGCTGATCATGGCCTATCAAGGCTATCATCGTTTTCGCGTCCTGATTCCGGCCTTGCTGCTGGTGCAGATCTTCCTCGACCGGCGCAAGCTGAGATGGCCGCCGCTGCCTCTGGCGGCAGTGTTGGTCGCGTCACTGTTGATCTTTTTCCCGCTCAAGAGCATTGGTCAGATGGCACAGGAAGGCGAGTCGGTTAATGAAATCGTCTCGATGTCGACGGAGTCAGTCAACGAAGCCCTCGTTGCTAAAGCTCCCGATCAACAATTTCTTGATCAATTCGCCTGCGCGTTGGCGCTGGTGGATGACGCAGAACATTATTATTACGGCGCGACCTATCTGCCACTGGTGACGCTGCCTATACCGCACCAGTGGTGGCCCGACAAGCCCGGCCTTGCCGATTACCTCAAGGATATTTCAAAGCCGTGGCGACCAATGAGTCAGCTTGGCATGATCGTCACTTTTCTTGGCGAATCGTACATTAATTTTGGCTATGTAGGCATTATCGTCATTCCGATTTTGCTGGCCTACATTTTAGGCCGCGTCTACTTTCGCGCCTATCGCAGCAATTATTTTACGATTGCGCGGCTGGCTTATCTCTTGATTGCCTGCAATCTGATTCAGGTTTATCGCGACGGGTTGGTTTCAATCGTCATTTTTACCTGGGTCAACATGATGCCGCTGATGATCCTGATTCTGCTGCATTACATTCTGCCGTCGAGAAGGAAAAAGCAAACCCTGTCCGCTTATGCGGTGCCGGAGTTGCCCAATTCTGCCATGCACTAGGGCCATCAGGTCTTTTTGACCAGGGCTTCTTTGCGCCTTCGCGGCGTCGTCGCCTGTCCGATTCAGTTCCCCAACATCCTATGCTGCCGTTGACCATCTGGATGAACATGCCGTCGTTTCATCAGGACGATTTATTTGCCAGCCTGGCCGCTTCAGGTGAAGTGGAGTTGCGCGTCATCTTCGCTAAAGAATTGACGGCGGAGCGCCAGCAGATGGGCTGGAATGCGGGCGCACGGCAATACACCTATCGCACACTGCGAAGCCCTTATGCTCTTCTGGAAGCCGCTAACCTCGCGCGCCGCGAACGCGACCGGCTGCACATCATCAACGGTATCTGGGCCGAGCCGGCATTCGCCATGGCGCTCACCACATTGAAACTGATGGGCAGTCGCTTCGTCATTCATTCTGAAGGGGCTGACGAACCGCAGAAGCGGTCTGCTCTCAGACGATGGCTGCGCGCCGCCTTCGGCCAATGGATTGCCCACAGGGCTACCGGTATCCTTGCCATTTCGCACTTCGCCGCCGACTTTTATCGAGAACTCGGCTGCGCCGATGCGCAGCTATATCCTTTCGGCTATTTTCGCGACCGGCTCGACTGCGCCAATGTCAGTCGTGAAACCGCGAACCCGGCACAAATCGAAATTATCTTTGTCGGGCAACTCATTCATCGCAAGGGCGTAGACCTTTTGCTTGATGCCATGCGTCCGCTACTGGCTGAACATGCCGGCCTGCATTTAACTTTGATCGGCGACGGCGATCAGCGTGCGGCGCTCGCCGACCAGGCGGCTGCTTTCGGTTTTCAGGATCGTATCGCTTTTGTGGGTGCAATGGCAGCCGGTGAAGTGCCGGGACGCATCGCGGCGGCTCACCTGTTAGCCCTGCCGTCGCGCTGGGACGGTTGGGGAATGGTCATCAATGAAGCTTTATCAGCGGGCGTGCCCGTGGCTGTTTCAACTCAATGTGGCGCGAGTGATTTGATTCGCCAAGGCGTCAACGGCTATGTCTTTCGCAGCGAAAATGTTCAGGAGCTGCGTGATTGCCTGCGCCGCTTTCTCAATCAGTCGCAAGAGGAACGCCGCGCCATGCGCCGCGCCGCACGCTTCACCGGCGACAGCCTGGCTGCCGACATCGCGGCGCGCTATCTGATCGATTGCCTCAAGCACATGACCGGCATGACCCGTGACAAGCCAATCGCGCCCTGGCTTGCGCCGGCGCTCTTTGAGGCGATAGGGCGTTGAGAATCTGTTTCATCGCCGATGCGCGCAGTCCGATTGCCCGCAACTGGATCGCGCATTTCATCGCGCGCCGTCATGAGGTGCAGATCATCTCAACCTATCCTTGCGCGGCGGACGCTTTTCCCGGTGCGCCAATGCATCACCTTCCGTTGGCCTTTTCACGACTGGCCGGTGACGCACGGGTCGGCGGGCAATCGGGTGGCCCTGCATCGCCTATTGCCACAGCCTTGCGCGCCCGGCGCAGCGGCCTGCTCGCCGGCATTTCGCTGAAGGCGCATTTGCGCATCACCCCTGTCGAGTTGCATCGTCACATCGAACCCATGAAATCGCTGCTCAAGCAAATCGCGCCCGACATCGTTCACGCGATGCGCATTCCGTTTGAAGGCATACTGGCAGCGAAAGCCGCGCCGCCGCATTTGCCTTTGTTGATTTCGGTGTGGGGCAATGATTTCACGCTTTGCGCGCCCGATAATCCCTTGATCGCGCGGCAGACGCGGCAGGCGCTCGGTCGCGCCGATGCCTTGCACACGGACTGCCGCCGCGACTTGGCGTTGGCGATTGAAGAGTGGGGCTTTGATGCTAAGAAATTAGCCGCTGTGCTGCCCGGCGCCGGCGGCATTCAAATGACGCGCTTCTACGCAGACACATCGGATGAGCGGCTCCGCCAACAACTGAATATTTCAGAAGACGCGCCGGTGATCATCAACGCGCGCGGCTTTCGTGATTATGTGCGCAATGACGTTTACTTCGCGGCCATTCCTTTGGTTTTGAAAAAGTATCCGCAGGTAGTCTTTCTGTGCGTTGCCATGTACGGGAACACACTCGCCGAAAAATGGGTGCAGCAATTCGGCATTGCGGCAAACGTCCGCTTGCTGCCACAGGTTGAGCGCGATGAAATGGCCAACCTGTTTCGCCTGGCCCGTGTCGCCGTGTCGCCGAGCCTGCACGACGGCACGCCGAACACGCTGCTTGAAGCGATGGCCTGCGGCTGCCTGCCGGTTGCAGGCCGAATTGAATCCGTCGAAGAATGGATAGAAGATCAAGTGAACGGCTTGCTCTGCGATGCTACAAATGTCGAATCGCTTGCCGGGGCGATGATTCGCGCGCTCGAAGATGAGCCGTTACGACAGGCGGCGCGTGAACGCAACCGGCAGTTGATTGCCGAACGCGCTGAGTATCATTACGCCATGCAACAGGCAGAAGCGTTTTATAAAGAAATCATCCGGCGCAAACACGATGTACCGACCGAAAGGGCAGACAGATGAATCAACAGGCCGTGGCTATTTATCATCATTCTTCGAGCCGCTACCTCTCACAAGCGCCTTTTCATCCGCAAACCCATTACCCTGAATATGAACTGATTTCATGCGGCAGCGAACCCAATCCGGCTTATGAATCGGTGCGCTCCGTCTTCTTTCTGGCGGGACTGGATGCGGAGAATTATGGCACGCGCGGCTGGAATCCTTTGAAAGGCTTGATTCGCCCAGGCGATCACGTTCTGCTCAAACCCAATATGCTATCGGCTCGTCATCCGCGCTACCCCGAAGGATGGCAATATGTGCTGACGCATGGGAGCGTGATTCGCGCGGTTGCCGATTATGTATGGAAGGCGCTGGAGGGTGAAGGAAAGATTCTGGTCGCGGATGGGCCGCAACCTGAAACCTCTTTTAATGAAATCTGTCAGGTGATTGGCCTGGATAAAGTGGCCGACTTTTTCTCTGACCGCAAGGTGAATTTTGATCTCGTCGATTTGCGCACCACCGAGCGGTTCATAAAAGACGAAGTGGTCGTCGGCGCACGCGCTTTGTCGGGCGACCCGGCTGGCTATGTAAGATTTGATCTGGCCGAGAAGAGCGAATTCGTCGGGCATGCGGGCGCAGGCCGCTACTATGGTGCGGACTACAATTCAAAAGAGGTGAATGATCATCACAGCAACGGGCGGCACGAATACGAACTTTCTGGAACCGCCATTGCCTGCGATGTGTTGATTAATTTGCCAAAGCTGAAAACGCATAAAAAAGTTGGCGTGACGATCAATCTCAAGAACCTGGTCGGCGTCAATGGCAATAAGAATTTTCTGCCGCATCACACGGACGGCGACCCTTCAAACGGCGGCGACCAGTTTCGCCGTCCGAGTTTGAAGAGCGATTCGGAAAGACAGATCGTCCATGTCATGCGCAATCTGTCGCGCCACGTTCCCGCCGTCGGCCCCTGGGTGCATCGGCAGGCGCGCAAAATCGGCAAGCGCATCTATGGAACCGAAGAAGAGGTCATCCGTAGCGGCAACTGGCATGGGAATGACACGGCATGGCGGATGTGCCTTGATCTGAATAAGCTCGTGCTCTATGGAAATCCCGACGGCTCGTTGCGGCCCGGAGAAACAACGCAACGCAAGCGTTACCTGAGCCTGGTTGATGGGATTATTGCCGGAGAAGGCAGCGGCCCGTCCAATCCTGACCCGGTTGCCGCAGGCGTGGTTGTATTCGGTGCGAATCCCGCTTATGTAGACGCCGCCTGCGCTTACTTGATGGGCTTTGATCCAGATAAGATTCCACTCATCCGTCAAGCTTTCCATTGTCGTCATTACCGCCTGACTGATGGCGACTGGGGTGATGTAGAGTGCGTTAGCAATGAAGCCGCCTGGAATGGCCGGCTGGCGGATATAGACGACGAATCAACCTTGCGATTCAAACCCCATCATGGTTGGCGCGGCTACATTGAGCGCACGGTTATGCGTGAAGAGATAGCCTGACGCCAATTATGGTTGTCACCCGTTCAGCGAATCCGCGTAGATAACTTCATGTCTGGTTGGAAAGAAATAATTTATTCGCATCTGCCGGTAGCTTTGCAGAACCTCGCCTGCACCGCGCAAGGCTTCAGCCAGCGAAGGCTGCGCTATGGCGGCGAGTTTCGCCAGTTGCTGGATTGGCTCGACCAATCGCAATGGTGGACGGCTGAAGAGATCAAAACCTATCAGGAAGCGCAACTGCGCCAACTCGTCGCGCATGCCTACGCCAGCGTGCCTTACTATCGCCGTGTCTTCGATGAACGTAAGCTGCGGCCCGGCGACATTCGCACGCTCGCCGATCTCGAAAAGCTGCCGGTGCTGACCAAAGAAGAGGTGCGGCGGCATTTCAAAGAGATGGTTTCAAGTGACGTGGATTACAAACGACTGACCTTCTGTCACACGAGCGGCACGACCGGCAAGAGCTTGCAGTTTTATCAGGAGGCGCGCGCCATTCAATTTCGCTGGGCGGTGTGGTGGCGTCACCGGCAGCGTTTCGGCATCAACTTCGATGCACCGTATGCGACCTTCACAGGGCTTGCAGCGGTGCCGCTTGATCAATTGCAGCCGCCATTCTGGCGCGAGAATCGCTCGATGCGTCAGACCATTTTCACTATGCACCATATCGTCCCCGCCAAGGTGCAAGCCATTGTCGAGCGTTTGAATCGCGGCGGCTTCACGTATTATGCCGGTTATCCGTCGATCCTGTTCGTGCTCGCCGGGTTGATTGAAGAAGCCGGATGCGAAATCACCGCGCCGCCGCGCGTCATCTTCACCGGCGCAGAAAATCTCTACGACCATCAGCGTGAAGTGATGGCGCGAGTCTTCAAAGCGCCGGTCACCGACGAATACGGTTTTTCGGAAGGCTGCGGCAACGCGGCGCGCTGCGAAGACGATCTGTTTCACGAAGACTTTGAGTTCGGCATTCTCGAATGCGGCAACGCCGAACGGATTGACGAGCAGACGCAGCAGGGGCGCATCCTTGCCACCGGATTCGCCAGTCAGGCGATGCCGTTCATTCGTTACGATGTCGGTGACATCGGCACCTGGCAATTCTGCGATTGCTTGTGCGGGCGGCAATCGAACGTCTTAAACAGGATCGACGGGCGCATTGAAGATTTTGTCATTACGCCTGAAGGCCGGCGGATTCTGCGCTTCGATTATGTCTTCAAAGACACGCAAAACATTCGCGACGCACAGGTGGTGCAACGCGAAGCCAGCGGCATCTGCCTGCGCATCGTGCGCCGCGCCGGCTATTCGCTGGCCGATGAAGAACTGCTGCGGCGAGAAATCCGCGATTGCGTCAGTGTGCGGCTCGCCGTCGAATTCGAATACGTTGACGAAATCGAACGCGAACCGAATGGCAAAATTCGCGCCGTGAAATCGCTCATCGGCCATCGCTTCGATCAAGCTGCACCGCAAGTTTCAACTCGCGCTTGAGGATCATTCATCGTGCTTGAACAGATCAGCCGCGCCCGTCAACTCTGGCAGCACTTCGGGCCGCAGTGGCTCGCCTATCGTGTCGGCTACGCGGCGCGCTTGCGGACGGGCATGATGCGGCGGCGTTTGCCTGCGCACGAGTGGCAGGCGCAGCCGCTTGCAAGTTTCTTGAAAGATGCGGCCCTCGCTCAGTCGCAACGTTATCTCGATTACCGAAAGCGTGAAGCGCCGCCGTTCTTCTTTTCAACCGCCGACCGCAGGGAGTATCAACCGTTCTTCGCCGCGTGGGATGATCAGGCAGAGATGACGCCGCTCAGGATCGGCGAGCAATTCGCGCAAGGCCGCTTGCGTTACTTTGAGCACGCGACCGCGCACACGGGTTTCCCACCCGACTGGCATCAGAATCCCTTCACCGGCGAGCGCGCGCCTGCCGATTTGCACTGGAGCCGTATAGGCGATTTCGACAGCGGCGACATCAAGGTCATCTGGGAGCCTTCGCGCTTTGCCTTCACGTATGCACTCTGCCGCGCTTACTGGCGCACGGGTGATGAATCAACCGTTGAGTTGTTCTGGCGCGCGGTAGAAGATTGGCGCGCAAAAAATCCGCCGCAGCAGGGGGCGAACTGGAAGTGCGGCCAGGAGACGGCGTTTCGCTTGATGGCATGGTGCTTCGCGCTTTATGCGTTTCTCGATGCACAGGCGACCGCCGCCGCGCGCCTCAGTGAGCTTGCCGAGATGATTGCCGTATCGGCTGAACGCATCGCCGCCAATCTCGATTACGCGCTCAGCCAGCGCAACAATCATGGCATCAGCGAAGCCGCCGGCCTCTACACCGCCGGCGCGCTCTTCCCTGAATTCGAGGCCGCTGAAGTCTGGAAACGAACAGGCCGCGACGCGCTTGAATCTCAAGGCCGTGAGTTGATCTATGACGACGGCGCGTTCGCGCAGCATTCCCTGAATTATCATCGCCTGATGCTGCACGATTATCTGTGGACGCTCAGGCTCGGCGACGTGCTCGGCGAGCCGTTCAGCGATGAACTGAAACGTCGCGTCGGCAAGGCCGGCGATTTTGTTTATCAATTGCAGGACGAGGCGAGCGGGCGCGTGCCGAATTACGGCCACAACGACGGCGCGCTCGTGCTGCCGCTCAACAATTGCGACTACCAGGATTTTCGTCCTGTGGTGCAGGCGACGCATTACCTGGTTCATCAAGCGCGCTGTGTCGCAGCGGGCGCGTGGGATGAAGACTTGCTCTGGCTGTTCGGCCCGTCGGCGCTCGCCGCGCCGGTTGATTCAACGCCACGCACGAACCTGCGCGCCGACTGTGGCGGATATTACACACTGCGCGCACCCGCAGGGTTTGCCTACGTGCGCGCCGCAAACTTCAAAGATCGTCCGGCGCAGGCAGACATGCTGCACGTTGATCTGTGGTGGCGCGGCGAAAACCTCGCGATTGATGCCGGCACGTTCAGCTATAACGCGCCCGCGCCCTGGAACAATGAACTGGCGCGCACGGCTTATCACAATACGGTGACGGTGGACGATGGCGACCAGATGGAGCGCGCAGGGAAATTCCTATGGCTGCCGTGGCTGCGTGGTTGTGTGAAAAGTTACGAGCGCTCGGCGGGCGGGCATCTGGTCTACTGGCAAGGCGAGCACGACGGCTATCATCGCTTGAAATCGCCGGTCACGCACCGGCGTGCCGTCTTGCGAGCCGGCGATGAATGCTGGCTCGTCGTCGATGAACTGTTGAGTGAATCGGATCATGATTATCGTTTGCACTGGCTTTTTGCCGACCTGCCGTTCGAGTGGGACGAGGCGCAACAACGCCTGACGCTGCACGCGGCAGCAGGCGCATACGCGGCGCGCTTGCTCGATCTGTCGGGCGCGGGCCGTTGCACGATTGCGCGCGCCGACCAACGCAGCGCACGCGGTTGGCGCTCGGCTTATTATTATGACCGCGAGCCGGCGCTGTCGGTTGATTTGAAGCGCCGCGCCGCGACCGCCCGGCTCGTCACTGTCTTTGCGCCTGATGATCATCACGTCGTCGTGGATGCCACAACACTGATTATTGAATCAGCCGGCTGGCGCGCCCGCGTCGAGCTTGATGCCAGCGCGAGTGAGAGATTGATTACATCGGCTTTGCTTGACGGCGCGGTGAAAGATCGCCTGGAGATCGACTGATGCATGTCGTATTGATTCATCAGGCATTCGTCGCGCCCGATGAAGCAGGTGGCACGCGGCATTACGAACTGGCAAAAAGAGCCGTCGAAAGCGGTATTGAATTTACCATCGTCGCCAGCGATATTAGCTACCTGACAGGACAGCGCGCCGTCGCCGTCGAGCAGGGAATCACCGAACAGCAGATTGACGGCGTGCGCGTGCTGCGCGCTTCCACTTACGCATCGCTACATCGCAGCTTCGCCTGGCGTATCGTCTCGTTCCTGAGTTTCATGCTCACGTCGATTGGCGCGGCGTGGCGTGCCGGGCGTGTTGATCTGGTGATGGGCACATCACCGCCCATCTTTCAGGCCGTGTCGGCGTGGCTGGTAGCGTTCGTGCGCCGCCGCCCTTTGCTGCTGGAGATTCGTGATCTATGGCCGGAGTTCGCCATAGACTTGGGCGTGCTGCGCAACCGCGCGCTGATCAGCCTGTCGCGATGGCTTGAGCGGTTCCTCTATGCGCGAGCCGCGCACCTGCTGGTCAATTCGCCGGCTTATCGTGATTATCTCATCGGCAAAGGCGTGCCGCCCGATAAGATCACGTTGATTGCCAATGGCGTAGACGGGACGATGTTCGATCCCGACGCCAGAGGCGAGCGCGTCCGTCAAGCGCTCGGCTTGACGGACAAGTTCGTCGTCACCTATGCGGGCGCGCTGGGGCTTGCTAATGATATCGACACCATTCTGCGCGCCGCCGTGCGGCTCGACGAGCGTTCGCAAATTCACTTTCTGCTCGTCGGCGATGGCAAAGAGCGCGCCTCTCTCGAAGCCCGCGCCCGCGAGTTGAATGTAGCGAATGTAACTTTCGCAAGCGCGCGTCCGAAATCAGAAATGCCCGAGTTGCTGGCCGCGAGTGACGCTTGTGTGGCGACGCTCAAAGACATCGCGATGTTTCGCACGACTTATCCGAACAAGGTTTTCGATTACATGGCGGCGGGACGACCGACGATCCTGGCGATTGACGGGGTGATTCGCGAGGTTGTTGAAGCGGCTCGTGCGGGCGTCTTCGTGCCGCCGGGCGATGATCGGGCGCTCGCCGAAACGGTGCGGTCATTGAGCGCGGATCGTCGGCTGGCTGCCGAGATGGGCCGCCGTGGGCGCGCTTACGTCGTCGAGCATTTCGACCGCCGTCAGCAGGCGAATGATTTCGTCGCGCTGTTGAATCGTTTGACAGTAAATCGGCAACGACGATTTGGTGCGTTGTCTTATCGACGTGCGGGCAAGCGATTGCTTGATTTATCGCTGACGCTGCCGGCGCTGATTCTCCTGGCGCCGTTGTTTCTGCTGCTGGCCGGGCTAGTGCGTGTGAAGCTGGGTTCGCCGATTTGGTTTCGCCAGCGGCGGCCCGGCGCGGGTGGGCGCGCCTTTACGATATGGAAGTTTCGCACGATGAACGATGCGCGCGATAGCGATGGCCGATTGTTGCCGGACGCCGAGCGGTTGACGCGCTTCGGCAGATTCCTGCGCGCCACCAGCCTTGATGAACTGCCGGAACTCTTCAAGGTTCTCAAAGGCGACATGAGCCTCGTCGGCCCGCGCCCTCTGCTGATGGAATATCTCGACCGCTATACGCCCGAACAGGCACGGCGGCACGAGGTCAAGCCGGGACTGACCGGCTGGGCGCAAGTCAACGGGCGCAATGCGCTGGCCTGGGAAGACAAGTTCAAGCTCGACGTATGGTATGTTGACCGCGTGAGTCTCTGGCTCGATTTGAAAATTCTCGCGCTGACATTGATCAGGCTCATCAAGCGCGAAGGCATCAGCGCCGAAGGCCATGCGACCATGCCATTCTTTCTCGGCTCGGAAAGGAAAGACCGATGAGCGCCAGGCCTGGCGATGCCGTCGTTGTGCTTGGCGCGGGCGGCCATGCCAAGGTGGTCATCGCGACATTGCAAGCCGCAGGCTTCACCGTCGCCGCCGTCTTTGATGACGATGAGACGAAGCGCGGCAGCGCCCTGCTCAGCGTCACGGTCAAAGGCACGCTCGACGAATTGGCCAGTTCGAATTATCGTCATGCCATCATGGCTGTCGGCAACAACGCGACGCGCATGCAACTGACCGAGCGATTGCAAAATCAGTTACAAAATGTCGAGTGGATCACCGTTGTTCATCCACAAACCTGTGTGCATCCATCCGTGCAGCTCGGCGCAGGAACGGTTGTCTTTGCCGGCGCGGTCGTTCAGCCCGATGCGGTCATCGGGGCGCATGCCATCATCAACACCGGCGCGACGATTGATCACGATTGCTTCATTGGTGATTTTGCCCACATTGCGCCGGGAGCGCATCTGGCGGGCGATGTACGGATTGCGCGCGGCGCATTCATCGGCATCGGCGCAGCGGTCATTCCCGGTCGCCAGGTCGGCGAATGGGCGATGGTCGGCGCAGGCGCGACGGTCATCAGCGACATTCCGGCGCGCGTTACGGCGGTCGGCGTTCCGGCAAGCGTGTTATGCAGAGAAGCAAAATGAAAGAGCGAATCCCGATGGGCTCTGCCGACCTCGACGAGACGGACATAGAAGCGGTGCTCGGCGTGCTGCGCACCGGACGGCTGGCGCTCGGCCCGAAGATCATCGAGTTCGAGCAAGGCTTAGCAGATTACGTCGGCATCCGCCATGCCGTCGCGGTCAGCTCAGGCACGGCGGCGCTGCACCTGATTGTCAAAGCGCTCGGCATTGTGGCTGGCGATGAAGTGCTGGTGCCGTCGTTCACGTTCGCGGCCAGCGTCAACGCGTTGCTTTATGAAGGCGCAACGCCGGTCTTCGTTGAAATCGATTGCGATACCTATAACCTGGATGCGGCAGACCTCGAACAGCGGATCACCCCGCGCACGAAAGCCGTCATGGCCGTCGATGTGTTTGGCCATCCGGCGGACTGGGATCAGCTTCAGCGCATCGCCGATCAACACGGCCTGAAGCTCATTGATGACTCGTGTGAGGCCCTGGGAGCCAGTTACAAGGGCGTCAAGCTCGGTCGCTTTGGCGCGGCGGCGGCATTCGCTTTCTATCCCAACAAACAGATCACCACAGGCGAAGGCGGCATCATCGTCACCGACGATGACGAGTTGGCGCGGCTGTGCCGCAGCATGTCAAATCAGGGACGCGGCGAGATGGGCGCGTGGCTTGAACATGATCGGCTGGGTTATAACTACCGCATCGATGAAATGTCGGCGGCGCTCGGCACGAGCCAGCTTCGTCGCATAGATGAATTCTTAATCAAGCGCGAAGCGGTGGCGCGGCGTTACAGCGAGCGGCTCGCACGGTTCGATTGGCTGCGCCCGCCTGTAGTCAAACCCGACGTGCGCATGAGCTGGTTCGTTTACGTCGTGACGCTGGCCGAGGGCTTGAACCGCGACGCCGTGATGCAGCAGATGGAGGCGCGCGGCGTGCCGGTGCGCGGCTATTTTTCGCCTGTGCATTTGCAGCCCTACATACGCGAGCGCTTCGGCTACGCGGGCGGCGAACTGCCCATCACCGAGTCAATCGCGCGTCGCACCATCGCCTTGCCGTTTCACAATAACCTTAGCGACGCGCATATGGAAGAAGTCGTTGCGACGCTCGCCGATGTCGTCGAGCGTTTGCTGTAGACCTCTTATAAAAGCCTGTGGTATGCTGCCGACGATTTCGCTTGAGCCGTTCGGCTTGAAATGTCCATCTCCTCACTTTTGCGCCGCACGGCGCTATATCGCGTGATGTGATCTCTGATGATCGAAGCGACTGCCATCCGAAATAGATCGCGCGTCTGGTGGGCGCGGCTGCTCAACCGGCGGATTCAATTCACTATGGATCTGGCGACGCTGGTCGTGGCTTTCGCCGTGGCTTATCTGCTGCGCTTCGATTTCAATATTCCCAGAGACAATCTGCTGGCCGGGCTGCGCCAACTGCCTTACGTCGTGCTGATTCAGTTTGGCATGCTGGCGCTGGCCGGCGTCTATACGTTCATCTGGCGCTATATCGGCATGGCCGAAGTGCGCGCCTTTATCAACGCCGCCTACTGGGCGCTGTTGCCGATTCTCTTGATTCGCATCAGTCTGCCCGACGCCTATCATCAATGGCGCGTGCCGCTGTCGATCATCGTCCTCGACGCCATGCTGGCCTTCGGCGGCGCGCTTGGCGTGCGCGTGCTGCGCCGCGCCTTGTATGAGCGTTACGAGAAGCAGTTGCAAACCGGCTATGGGCGCAGCTTGCCGAAAAAACCTGTGTTGCTCATCGGCGCGGGCCGCGCCGGCGTCGTCGCCGCGCGCGAGATTCGCGGTCGCGGCAATCTCGACATCGAAGTCAAAGGCTTTATTGATGACGATCCGAATAAGCAAGGCTCGGTCATTTACGGCGTGCGCGTCCTCGGTGCCACCAATGACCTGTCGGCACTGGTTGCCAGGCTCAAGATTGATCACGTCGTCATCACGCTGGCCAACGCCCCTGGCCAGGAGATTCGCCGCATCGTCGAGCTATGCGAAAAGATTCCCGTCCGCGTCCGCATCATTCCGGCTCTATATGAAATCCTGCAAGGCCAGGTCGAAGTCAGCCGCATCCGCGATGTGCAGATCGAAGACTTGCTGGGGCGCGAGCCTGTGCGGCTCGACGAGGACGAGATGCGGCAATTTCTCGCCGGCAAGGTGGTGATGGTGACCGGCGCGGGCGGCTCCATCGGCGCGGAACTGGCGCGGCAGACGGCGCGCTTTGCGCCCGCACAGCTTGTCCTGGTCGAACGCGCCGAGTTCGCGCTCTTCAACATTGACCGCGAACTGCGCGAGACCTGGCCTGAACTGCGCGTTGTCGCGCAGGTCGCCGACATCAGCGATGCGGTGCGGATGCGCGCCATCTTTCAAGCCTACGGTCCGCAGGTCGTGCTGCACGCCGCCGCGCACAAGCATGTGCCGATGATGGAATGCAACGTCAGCGAAGCCGTGAAGAATAACGTGCTGGCGACGCGGCTGGTGGCGATGATGGCCGGCGAGCACCAGACGGAAGCCTTTGTGTTAATTTCGACAGACAAGGCGGTGCGGCCTACATCGATTATGGGCGCCACCAAGCGCATCGCTGAACTCGTCGTGCAGGATTTGAATCAACGCTACGCGACGCGCTTCGTGGCGGTGCGCTTCGGCAACGTCATCGGCTCGGCAGGCTCGGTGATTCCGATCTTCTGCGAACAGATTCGCAAGGGCGGCCCGGTGACGGTGACGCACCCGGAAATGATGCGCTATTTCATGACGATTCCCGAAGCCAGCCAACTGGTCTTGCAGGCGGGCGCGATGGGCGACGGCGGCGAAATCTTCGTGCTTGATATGGGCCAGCCTGTGCGCATCCTTGATCTGGCCAAAGACCTCATCTCGCTTTCCGGACTGCGACCACATGAAGACATAGACATCGTCTTCTCCGGCATACGGCCCGGCGAAAAGCTCTTCGAGGAACTCGAAATCAATGAAGAATGCCTGGCGAAAACCCGCCATCCGAAAATCTTCATCGGCAAACTCGCCGTCCATCCGCCTGACAGAGTGCGTGACGTGCTCGCCCGCCTCGCCGCCTTGAGCCAAACTGAACACGAAACCGATATGCGGCGCTGCCTGAGCGATTTTCTTCCTGAAGCGCAACTCGACCATGTTGAGCGCGCCGCGGCGCGTCAATCGGGCCACCACGCATCACCAATCACCTTGAATATGAGTCAAGAGAGATGAAACGAATCGATACGGCATTGCCGGGCGTATGGCTGATTGAGCCGACGGTCTGGCGCGACGAGCGCGGCTTTTTCTTCGAGAGCTATCAGGAGGCGAAGTTTGCCGAACTCGGCATTCGCGAGCGCTTCGTGCAAGACAATCACGCCAAGTCGGTGCAGGGTACGTTGCGCGGCCTGCATTACCAGATCGCCCGCCCGCAGGCGAAGCTCTGCCGCGTCGTTCAGGGCGCGGTACTCGATGTGGTGGTTGATGTGCGGCGCGGCTCGCCGACCTTTGGCCGTCATGCGGTCGAGGTGTTGTCAGCCGAGAACCTGCGCATGGTTTATGTGCCGCCAGGATTCGCGCACGGTTACGCCGTGCTCACAGAAACAGCGGAATTTCTCTACAAATGCAGCGATTTTTACTCTCCATCGCACGAGCGCGGCGTCCTGTGGAATGATCCGGCGCTCGCTATAGACTGGCGCATCGGTAACCCGATTCTGTCGTCCAAAGACCGCGCGCATCTGCCGCTCGCAGCGATTCCGGCAAACGAACTGCCGCCTTTTCAGGCGGATTAAGGGCTGTTCAACTCGTGGTCGCCCAAGCGAAAAAGCGTTGACTTTTGCAGGCGTATGCCATATTCTGGGGCTGCTCTTTTAGCAGCGTAGTATAGTAATCACATCCCCAAGCAGTCATCGTTGATGGAGGGATCATGAATCTGCCAGTTAGAAGTTCAAGAGTTCTACTCAGTCTGATGTTAGCCGTTACGGTGACGAGCCTGTTCACGTTGCGCGTCTATGCGGCAAGCGAGCCAAAAGCGCCAGCCAACGAGTCCATGGCGGTGCAGGATTGCACGGGCACGCTGACCATCAAAAGCGGCAAGGTCATGCTCAACGGTAACGAAGCGCAGACTGGCGCGACCGTGATGAATGGCGCGGTCATTTCGACGAGCGACAACGGCAGCGTCATCATTGATCTCGGGGCGGTCGGCAAAATTGAGCTTGGCCATCACACGACGGTAACGCTTGACTGCGCACCGGGAACGATTCATGGGCGGACGACCTGCAACGGCAAAGTGCGCATCGAAAACCGCGTCGGTCAGGTTAATGTCACCGTACCTAAAGTCGAAACTATTCTGCCCGGCAAACACGAAACCTATGATGACCCGGCGGAATTCACCGCGCCTGCCGGCAGCAGCATCTTGATTGAATGCCGCAGCCGCAAAGTCGGCGGGCTGCTGGTCGGGCCGGGACTTCTCGGATTGTTAGCCTTACTTGGCGTTGGCGCGGCAGTCGCTGCCGGCATTGCCGTCGGCAATGGTGACAGTTCATCGGTTGGCCGTCCACCGGTCAGCGGCGCTTAATCGCTCGCCGTCTGAGCCATCGGATTTGAAGACCCCGACGGATTAACCCGTCGGGGTCTTATGTTCTTAATTACACAACAGGTTTGCGGAGGCCCCCCATGTCTAGCAAACTTTGTCCGGAATGTGGCGCGTCCATGCATCGCTCGCACGCGCGCGGCTTGAAGGAAAAGCTCATTCGGACATTCTCCTCTTACAAAACTTATCGCTGTCATGAATGCGGCTGGCGCGGCTGGTTCGGCAAAAGCAACACGAAGACAGCCGTGCGCAAAAACCGCCTGCGAACGATTATTAGCCTGCTGGTCACTCTCCTGATCACGCTGTTGTTGTCCCTTTATCTCGTCGAAAAGCTGGCTGCGCCAGGGGCGTCTGTTGAAACGCGGCAGACCGCACCCTAGACGCCTGCGTCAGAAAGGATACGGTGCGGGAGTGGGGAGTGAGGGAGTAGGGGAGTGGGGGAGTCGAGGTGAAAGAATCCAGGCTCGTCCTTCCTCTACTCCTCTACTCCCTTACTCCCCCACTCCCTCACTCCCTCACTCCTCTGCCGACGGGAATGGCGATGCAAGTTTTTGCTTGCTAGGGCGCGGCGGTTTTGCCAGAATATCTTGCCATAACTAACGTGTATCGCGCGGCAAATCCAGAGCGCGGCGCAAACCGGAAATCATGCTCAAGCCGAGGAGGCGCAATTGAAGTTCAGGTTGTTTATTCCCTTCATCGTCGTGTGTTGGTTTGCGAACGCCGGGCCGGCGCTCGCGCAATCACCCATCGTCACGCTGCAACTTGGCCCGGACCAGATCGGCGTCGTCAAAACGTCGGTCGGCATCACCACACGCATCACCTTTCTTGAGCCGGTCGCCGACATCATCTGCGGCGATCTCTACAATCCCGCAGATGGCAAGGGCACCTTCGTGGTACAGCGCAGTGGCACCACAGAAAAGCCCGGCAACGATGTCTACGTCAAGCCGGTTGCCTCCAAAGGCCAGAGCAATATGTTCGTCAAAACCGGTGACGGCAAGCATACTTACAATTTCGACTTGAACATTGTGCTGCCAACGCTGGCGCATCGCGTCGTCAACGTCACGGATGCTGCGCCGCTTGCGCAGGCGTCACCGACCACGGCGCAGACGCCGCCCAATAGCAACGGCGCGGCTGACCCGGCGAAACCCGCTCCCTGTCCCGATGCCGACCGCATCCGCGCCGATGCCGAAGAACAGGGCCGCCGCAAGGCCGATGAGGTCATTCGCAACGCCCGCCAGCAGGCCGACCGCATCACCGGCGAAGCCGAAGCCAAACTTGCAGACGCCAATCGCCAGTCGTCCGAGCACGCCGTACAGGAATCCGACCGCCGCTTTCTTCAGGCGTTCATGCTCGGACTCCGCGAGGTTAAAATTACCAATCCGAAAGTGACGACGAAGAAAAAGATCATCGTCACGCTCGACCCGTCGCGCGTCCTGGTCTTCGGTGAGAAAGCTTACATTCGCTATACGATTCAAAACGCCGGCGGCGAAGATTTCAGCTTCACGTTGCTGTCCCTGGAAACAGAGACCAGGCCCCTGACGATTGAAGTGGTGCAGAATAAACCGGAGAACAAGCTGGCGGCGAACGAGACCTTGACCGGCGTCATCGTCTTCGATCCCAAACAGGTCGAGTCGAAAGACAAGCTGACGTTCTACCTGCGCGCCGAAGACCATTTAGAAATTGCCCATGTAA
Organism: Blastocatellia bacterium; assembly: GCA_039648975.1. Classification (GTDB taxonomy): domain Bacteria; phylum Acidobacteriota; class Blastocatellia; order UBA7656; family UBA7656; genus DATENM01. The sequence goes on along the minus strand of JBBWZK010000325.1, from coordinate 19,269 downwards.
CGATTCAATAGTTGTGGTAGAATCGCCGGGTATGTTGAAACAGGCGGCAATCGTTTTTCTGCTTCTTTCGGCCCCTCTGATCGCGCGAGCGCAGGGGCCATTGACGCCGCCTGCGCGTCCGCCCATGCCGATGACGCTCGACGACCAGGAGCGCGCGCGCACCGAAGAGCAAGCCCACAAGCCGACTACCGACACGGCTGCCACGCCAGCGCCGGCGCAGATCAAAGTGCCGCTCGCTTCGACGAGTCGGCATATCTCGACCGGCAGTGCGGCGTTCGATGCCATCATCTACGAAGCCGCTACGCAGAATAGCCTCGATCCCTGCTTGATCGTTTCGGTGATGCGCGCCGAATCAGGATTCAATCGCATGGCGGTGTCGCCGAAAGGCGCTTCCGGCCTGATGCAGTTGATGCCGGCGACCGCCGAGCGTTTCGGCGTCAGGAATATCTTCGATCCACGCGAAAACATTCTGGCTGGCGCGAAGTATTTGCGCTGGCTGCTCGAACGTTTCAACGGCGACGTGCGCCTGGCGCTGGCCGGCTACAATGCCGGCGAAGGCGCCGTCGAGTTTTACGGCAATCGCATTCCGCCGTTTCTGGAGACGCAGAATTATGTGCGGACGATTTACATGCGCTACAGCGGCCTGCTCCTCGGTTCGGCCGCCGCTCAACCGGCGACCGTCGCCCTCCAGCCTGTGACCGCAGCGCCTAGAGTCGCCGAACCCGTGAAAGACACGAATCCTTCTTACAATCAAATCATCCGCTTCACTTCGGTGTCGGGCGACACCGCCAAGAGCGGCAAGTGAAGCGACGCCCGCCTGTTTGCTGCATATCTTCTAGCTTCTCGCCCCTATAATCGTGAAGGTTTGATTGACGTAGAAATTTCAATTGTATACTATAGTTAGCGCATACAGAAAACAAAAGCCAATGTAAATCAGAATGATGGGAGGGTAAATGTTTCAAATCGGTCTATTTGAGAAGGCATACGCTGATCAATACATTGAGAATGGGTATTCTTATGCTGTGCCGCAGGTCAACGACGTTACTTTTTTAAATGGCCTTTCTGAACCGGTGCATCGTTGGTTTCGTCTGACGCCTAGTTATTCGCCAGAGCTTGTAAGATTCCTGGTCAAATATCTGGATTGCAGCAAGAATACTCTGATTTGTGATCCTTTTCTTGGTAAAGGCACAACCGCGATTGAACTTAAAAGATTAGGGCTTCCAATAGTCGGTGTTGAGCTAAACCCACTACTGAAAATGGTCTCCGATTATGCGCTAACCTGGGAAGTTGATAGAGGCGATTTTGCCGGCTACTGTTTGAGCGTCGAAAAAGAGATCAGTGAGCTTATAGAAAGTCACAAGAACGATTCACTGGAAGAAGTCTTAGATCGCCAAGCGTTGTCTGTCCCTGTTATCCACAATGTTTTTCGCTGGTGGAGAAAACCTATCCTCAAAGATTTGCTCCTGGCAAAGAAGGTTGTTCTTCGAGTACAGAATGAAGAGTATAAAAAACTTCTTTGGATAGCCTTATGTTCTTCAAGTCTCGATTGCGCTAATATTCATCGTAATCATCCGACCATCACATTTGATGATGATCACGCTCGCAAGATTAACGTATCAGCAGACTTTAAAGAAAATGTAGACCATATACTTAAAGATTTAGAGAGATTGCCTTCTAAGAACTGGGGAAAGGCAAAGGTGCTATTAGGCGATAGCACAAAACTGGCAAGTGTAGTGCACAATAAAATAGATAGAGTGATTACTTCACCACCCTATCCCAACCGTTTCAGCTATATCCACCAAACCAGACCACAATTGTTTTTCATGGAGGTGTTTGAGAACGCCGCTCAATCAGCAGACGTAGATTTGGCCGCAATTGGCGGAACCTGGGGCAAGGCGACCTCGATTATTTATGATGGCATTGTCGAACCCTATCCGCATCTGGCCGAAATACTCGACTCAGTCATTGAAGAACTGCGGCCAAAGAGCAATCTGATGTGCAATTATGCAGTAAAGTATTTCAACATGCTGGATAGCCATATACAGCAACTTTTGAAAATTGTAAACCCGGGGTTCCGAGGCGCATATGTAGTGGGCAATTCTCGCCTTTCAGGAGTAGAAATTGTTACCGAGGTTGTCTCAGCTAAGATTTTTGAAGCACATGGATTCAATGTAGACAATCTTCTTGTATTTAGAAAACGTGGTGGAAGAAGAAGCCTGTATGAAACCGCCGTTTGTATTTCGCTGCCTTAAAACTTGTCGAATATCCTATTAATGAATTTTTGGATCATCGGCGCTTGGTCTTGTAGAAATCGGTATAAGTCAAAGTCGGTGATGACGGTGACTGCATCAAACGCATCACGGCCAGCATATAAACTCCAGCTTTTTGATAGTCTCTTTACTGGACTCACGAGAGACGAGTTGCAAAAAATAAGCATCACCGGCTCGATGTTTAATCTCTGTAACTCCAAGGCCATATGCCCATCGGCTTGAATCCGTTTCGAGTCCCCTATTTGGTAGCAAGAACGAACCTCAAATGCCATGCCTGATGCTTCCTGTCTGCGAAGTGCTGATATACGTTTATAATCTTTAGGGCGCAGCAGATCATATCTTATAAGTCCATCGGTTGATCTCTTCTGTTCTTTGCCTCTAACATCTAAACCTACTGAAAAGTTTAGATCATCAGCCTTGACCCCAAGCCTCTCTGCTAATAGAGTCTTAAAAGTTTCTTCGTATAGAGCGCCTAATTTGCGGTGAAGGCTGGTCACACTATTACCACCAATTCTTGCCGTCACGTATTTTTCATTATTCAGGTAGAAAGGAGCAAATGCAGGGTCTTCCCCTACCAGTTTGATAAATCCCTCTCTGTCGCTAACACCTTTAAATTTCTTATATGGTTTAAAATCAGCAACGCCTGATAAATGTTTGCTGATAATCTGACGCAATCTGTCTTCAAGCATCCCAACGAACCTCCTTTAGCAGTTCGTCAATATTTACTCTCAAGGCTTTAGCGATTTTTCCAATGTTGATCAACGTGAGGTTCTTCTCGGCTCTCTCAATCATCCCTATGTAGGTACGATGGAGACCCGCCTTTTCAGCCAGTTGCTCTTGAGAAAGCCCCTGCTTCATTCTTTCGTCTCTTACTCTTTGACCAAATTTTTTGAGTATTCTACTGTCCATATAGCCTTGAGTACAGCCATGATATTAAAGGCGTGCATACTAAAGTTCTACATACTATGATTAGCACGAAATGGTTGGCAGCGGGCCACATTGCAACTGGCGGGCAATGGAAACTCGGATACGCGAATGCGGCCTAATGCTTTGCAAGCAGCAGAGGCCGTGAGGCGGATTTTGTATGTTTCATCAGTGCCATTCGCGGCCTCCGCAAGCAGCGGAGCGTTAGATAGTTTTTGTAAGCAACCTTACTCATAGCGCAGCGCCACCATCGGATCGACCTTGGTTGCCCGCCGCGCCGGCAGGTAGCAAGCCAGCAGCGCTGCGCCCGTGAGCAGCAATACGATCAGCATGAAGGTCATCGGGTCGGCGGCGCTGACATTATACAACTCGCTTGCCAGCAGGCGTGTCGCGGCATAAGCCGTGCCGAGTCCAAAGATCAGACCCGCGACAATCAGTATCGCACCCTCCTGCATCACCAGCCGAAAAACATCCACAGGCCGCGCCCCCAGCGCCATGCGTATGCCGATCTCGCGCCTTCGCACGACGACGCTGTAAGCCATCACACCATAGATGCCAAGGGCCGAAAGCAGCAGCGCCAGGCCCGCGAACAAGCCGAGCAGCAGCGCAATGAATCGCGTCCGTGAGGTGACTTCGGCGCTGCGTTCAGCCATCGTCAGGATGCGCGTCAGCGGCACATTACGGTCGAGCGCCAGGGCTTCGCGCCGTATGGCGGCGACGAGCGGCGCGGTGTCGAGCGACGAGCGCACGATCAACGTCGACGCCTGATCGGTCGGCTGCAAAGCTGAGAGGTAAACGTCGGGCCCCACGACCTCTTCGAGTTTGGCATACTTCACATCATCAACGATGCCGACAATCTCGACGAACTCTTCGGCGTTGGGATAATCAGGATCGACATAAGGCTTGATGCGCTTGCCGAGAGCGTCTTCATCAGCAAAGAAGCGCTCGGCGGCGGCGCGGTTGATGACCGCAGTGCGTGGCGCGCCGATGCGGTCTTGCGGGGTGAAGACGCGCCCGCGTATGAGGCGTATGCCTAGGGTTGCAAAATAGTCCGGCGACACACTGTGCAGGCCGATGAATGCCGGCTGACCGGCGGGCTGACCTTTGATGTCCATCACCGTCATGCTGGTATAGCCGAGCAGCGGTGCGGTCGCGCCTATGCTTGCCGATTCGACGCCGGGCATCGCCTGTACGCGCTCCAGCAATTGCTGATAAAACTCTGGCTTCACCTTGCGCCCGTTCAGCGACATGGTGGTTACGCCTGCGGGCGCAAAACCCAGGCTGATGGCTTGCAGCCGCAAGAGGCTTTTAATCATCAGCCCGGCGCTGGCCAACAGCACGAACGATAAAGTGATCTGCCCGGCGACCAGCAGGCTGCGCGTCGACAGCCGCCGCTGCGGACGAAAGCCGGCTGCCGAACTGCCGGCGTTTTCTTTCAGCGCTTCGTTGAGATTCGGATGCGAAGCCTGCAATGCCGGAACCAGGCCGAATAGAATTCCAGTTACAAGCGCCAGCAGGAAGTTAAACGCCAGGACGCGGCCATCCAGGTGAATCTTGAAGAAGTCGAAGGTGCGCGTGTAACTCGACCAGAATTGCGCATCGTCGCTCGGTTTGAAATTCGTCAGCAGATCAACGCCCCACATCGCGATCAGCAAGCCGAGGGCTCCGCCGACGACCGCCAGCAGCACGCTTTCGGTGAGCAACTGGCGGATAATCTGCGCGCGGCTTGCGCCGATGGCTAATCGAATAGCGATCTCACGCTCGCGTGACACGGCGCGCGCCAGCAAGAGATTGGCGATGTTGGCGCAGGCGATTAACAATACAAAACCGACCGCCGCCAGCAAGATGAAAAACGAGCGGCGAATCGCCGGGTCCACATTGGCGTCGCGCCACGCCATCAGCGTGACCACCGCAGGGGCTGCACTACCCGGCCCGCGCTCTGTCGGGCTTGGATAGATGCGCTCGATCTGCTCGGTGACGTTGATCATCTCTTGTTGCGCCTGCGCGACGGTCACATCAGGTTTTAGCCGGGCGATGACCTCGAACCAGTAGTTCATGGCGTTCGCGAGAATGCGCGGGTAACGCAGCAACGGCGCGTTGGCGATGGGAATCCACACCTGCGCCGTGCCCTGTTGCCCATTGAATCCGGCAGGCATGATGCCGACAATCGTAAACGCATGTTTATCGAGTTCGATGGTTTTGCCGATAGCTTGCGTGTCACCGCCAAAGCGCCGCTGCCAGAGCGCATGGCTGAGAACCGCGACCGGCTGCGCGCCACCCTTGCGGTCTTCTTCTTCGGTGAAGCCGCGTCCGACGACCGGCTCAATGCCGAGCAGCGGAAAGTAACTGGCCGAAACCATCTCGGACTGCAAACGCTCAGGCTCGTCCGTGCCGGTCAGATTGAAGGCGCTTTGACTGCACGCCGCGACCGCCGCGAAGCTCTGGCTATGGTCGCGCAAGACCTCGAAGCGCGGATAAGACCAGATCGTCGGCGCAGCATCTTTTTCTGAGGAAGGGGCGGCTTGAAAGACCTTGACCAGTTGCTCAGGCTGCGGGTACGGCAGCGGCTTGAGCAGCACGGCGTTGACGACAGAAAAGATCGCCGTGTTCGCGCCGATGCCGAGTGCCAGTGTAACGATGGCTATAAAAGTGAAGCCGGGCTTTTTGGCCAGCGCGCGCAGACCGTAGCGAACATCTTGAACGACGTTTCTCATGGCCTTCCTCCGTGTAGCGCAATCTGTCAGCTTGCGCAGGGCCGGCGCAATCTAACAGATTGCGCTACATCGGATTGAAAACTGCTCCAGTTATTTGAAGACTGCCGCCAGCACGCGCCCGCGCTCATATTCGGATTGGATGGTTCGCGCCGTGTCGGCCACCGCGTTGCGAACCGTTTCATCGCGCCTGCCGGCATCGGCAACACGGATGAGCAACTGGGCTTTCTCGTAATCTGAACCGATGGTCGCCGCGCTCTTCACCATGAACAACAAGGTCTCCGGCTTCGCATCGTTCTTGTCGAGCAAGGCCGTAATGGCGCGGCCTTTCTCGTAATCGGACTTGATCGTGCGGACGGCGTCGAGATAGGCCTTTTGTAAGCTTTCATCCAGAGGGAAGGCGCGAGAGATCTTGACAAGCAATTCGGCCTTCTCATAATCGGATGAGATGGCGGCGACCGATTTGAATGCGAAGAGCAGATTGTCTTTGTTGAGATTGTCTTTCTTCAGCACTGCCGCAAGCGTCCGCCCGCGCTCGTAGTCTGAATGGATCGTGTTGACGCCTTCGAGATAGACTTCGCGGAAGCGGTCATCGCGCAGATAGGTGCGGGCCATCTTCACAAGAATTTCCGCTTTTTCATAATCCGACGAAATCTCGCGCGCCGCCTGTTGCAAAGCGAGCCGCGCCGTCTCCGCATCGAGGTTGCCTTGCTTGAGCAGTTCGTCCAAGTAAAGGCGCTTGACGTAATCGCCCTCAAGCTGGGAAATCTCCGCGAGCACGGCACTCGGCCCGCCGCGCTGTAGCAATCTAGTGACGCGCACAGGCGCATCGTAGCCGCCTTGTCGAACCGTGTCGTTCAATATTTTGACGAGCCAGGCGCGGGCTTCGCTGTCCAGCGGTTTCGATTCGCCGTTGACCGAGTAAGCGCGCTTGATGCCGTCGGCGCTTGCTGTCGCTTCAAACTTGCGGGTCACGCCGCCGCGCCGCTCAGTGATGCGAAACTCGCCGTTGCCAGGCGAGATAGCCGTGATGTCGCTGTAGTCATCAGCGAATTCGACTTTGCCGCGAATCGTCACGTGCAGGTCGACGCTATTATCGACGTGATGCCAGTTCCAGTTGTTGTCATCGATATTGATGGAATGCTCTTTGTGAGTTGTCGAAGTGGATGATTTGGTCTTCGCCGTCTGCGATGCGCCAATCAGCGGCAGTGAGAAGATGACGGCAGAAAGCAAAAACAGAGAGATCAAAGCGAATGGTCTTTTCATCATAAGAACTCCATTGGTAGACAGGGTTATTTTGAGAGTGTGCTCGCAATCGTAAGCTCCGTAGGAGCGCTATGTCGACATTGCGCTCCTCTTACCGCAGGTCGGCTTACTCGTATCTAAGTGCGATCATCGGATCGACTTTCGTAGCTCGGCGGGCCGGCACGAAACAGGCTCCCAGAGCCACTCCCGCCAACAGCAGCGGAATGGCTATGAAGGTCAGCGGGTCAGTGGCGCTGACGCCGAACAATAAACCGGCCATCAACCGGGTGGCCAGCAACGCCCCGCCGACGCCGAGCGCCAGCCCGGTTATCGTCAGCAACATGCCTTGACGAACGACCATGCCGAGTACGTTGCGCGGTTGTGCGCCGAGCGCCATGCGTATGCCAATCTCGTGTGTGCGCTGGGTCACCGAATAGGCCATCACGCCGTAGATGCCGACCGATGCCAGGGTCAGCGCGACGACGGCAAAGCAGGTGAAGAGCATCAGGTTCAAGCGTTCAGGGGCAACCGAATCGGCGCGCAGTTGCTGCATGGAGTTGAGGTTATAAATCGGCTGTTCGGGATCTATCGCCAGCACCTGTTCGCGCACCGCCGAAGCGATGTTGATCGGATCGCCGCTGGTTTTGATGCTCACCGTCATGCCGTTGGATGGCAGTTGCCGGAACGGATAATAAGACTGCACGCGATCCGAGTCCTGATTCAGCCTCTCCATCTTGACGCGTCGCACGACGCCGATAATCTCGACAAGCGGGTTGCTCGGATCGTTGCCGCCCGGTCGAATGTGCTTGCCTATCGCCTCTTCATCGGGAAAGTAACGGCGTGCGAACTCTTCATCGATCAGCGCCACGTGCGGCGCGTCTTTGGTGTCGGCTTCGCTGAAGTTGCGTCCTTTAAGAATAGTAATTCCTATCGCACGAAAGTAATCCGGGCTGGCGACGGCGGCTTCGGTGAGCGGCGTCTTGCCCGGCTCAGGCGGCGGCTGACCGTCAACCACGAAGGAAGTTTGCCAGCCGTTGTTGCCGAGCGGCAGGCCCGACGACAAGCCGACGATTTCGACGCCGGGCAAGGTGCGCAGCCGGTCGGCGACCTGCTCGAAGAAGTTGATCCGCTGCGGGTCTTCCGGATATTTCTTTGGCGGCAGGGCAATGTTGAAGGTCAGCAGATTGTCGCCGTTGAAGCCGGGATCCACCTGCTGTAAACGGTAAAAGCTGCGAATCATCAGGCCGGCACTCATCAGCGGCACCATCGTCAAAGCCACTTCGGCCACTACCAGGGCGTTGCGCAGGATGTGCCGGCGGCCCGTCGAGCCGCGCCCCGCGTCCTTCAACGTTTCGTTCAAATCGGGCTTCGATGATTGCAGCGCCGGCACCAGTCCAAAGAAGATGCCGGTCAGCACCGCAACCACAAGGGTGAAGATGAGCACGCGATTATCGACGACGATCTCGCGCGCACGCGGAATGCTGTTCGGGCTGATGGCGACGATCAGCTTGACGCCCCAGTTCGCCAGCAACAGGCCGAGCCCGCCGCCCAATACCGCAAGCAACAGGCTTTCGGTCAGCAGTTGCCGGACGATGCGCCAGCGCGAAGCGCCGAGCGCCGTCCGTATGGCCATCTCTTTCTGGCGCGTCGTGGCGCGGGCGAGCAGCAGGTTGGCGACGTTGGCGCATGCGATTAACAATACAAAGCCGACGACGCCAAGCAAGATCAGCAGCGCCGGCTTGATGTCGCCGGCGATGAATTCGAGCGCCGGCGTCACGGTCACGCGGTTGCCTGTGTTGGGACCGGGATATTGCCAGTCGAGATTGATCGCGACGCTCTCCATTCCGGCGCGCGCCTGCTCGACCGTCACGCCTGGTTTGAGGCGCGCTATGCCGTAGAGTCCCGGATGATTGCCACGATTCTCCCAGCCGGGATCTTTGGCGGATTGGCCGACGGGCGTCCACAACTCGGCGCGGCTCGGAAACAGGTAATCGGGCGACATAATGCCAATGACGGTGAAGCTGCGGCCATTGAGCATCAATTGTTGATCGATGATGTTCGGGTCGCCGCCGAACCGGCGCTGCCATAAGCCATAGCTCAGAACCGTGACCGGCGTTGCGCCCGGCTGATCTTCATCGTTGGTGAAGACGCGGCCCCGCATGGCGTTGACCCGCAGCGCCGCAAATAGATCCGCCGATACCATGCCGCCGATCAGTCGCTCAGGTTCACCGCTGCCCGTCAGATTGTAGCTTTGGCGGCGATAGACGCCGATGTTTTCAAAGACCTCGTTCTGGGCGCGCCAGTCGATGAAGTTCGGGTAAGCAATCGACATGCCTTCGATCTGCGGGCTCCACTCGGAGAGAAACACGAGCCGTTCGGATTCCGGGTAGGGCAGCGGTTTGAGCAGCACTGAATTGACGACGCTGAAGATGGCTGTCGTCGCGCCGATGCCGAGCGTCAACGCCAGCACGGCGACAAGAGTAAAACCGGGATTCCTGAACAGCATCCGCGCGCCATAGCGTAAGTCTTGCCATAAGGTATTCATGAGCAAACCTCTCATCGAGTCCAAAAGAGTCTGGAGAGTCCAAAAGCAAAATAGCTGACTCTCTAGACTGGCTAAACTCTCTGGACTCTCTGCACTGTTATTCGTAGCGCAGCGCCACCATCGGATCGATCTTCATGGCGCGTCGCGCAGGGATGACGCAGGCGGCAAAGGCGACTGCGGCGAGCAGCAGCGCGATCAAGCCGAAGACTATCGGGTCGCTGGCGCTGACCTCGAACAACAGGCTCTGCATCAAGCGTGTCAACGCAAACGACGCCGCCACGCCAATCGCCATCCCTAAGATCACCAGGCCCATGCCGCGCTTCAGCACCAGCCAGAGGATGTCGCGTGATTGCGCGCCCAACGCCATGCGCACGCCGAACTCAGGGATGCGCTGGCTGACGAAGTACGACAGCACACCGTAGAGGCCAATCGCCGCCAGCAGTAATGCCAGCCCCGCAAAGATGCCAAGCAAGGTCGTGCCAGTCTCGCGCTGACCGAATTCCTGGCCGAGCACGTCTTTCATCGTGCGAATGTCCGACACAGGCTGGTCGGCGTCAATCTCATGAATCGTGGCGGTCACTGCCTGGGCGAGGCTCGTCGGCGCGACGGATGTGTGAATCACCAGGTCGCGCGGCGCGTACCAGGGTTGATCCGCGACTTGCTGGAAAGGAAAGTACATTTCGGGTTTGGCCGGCGCTTCGGCGCCCATCTGTTTCAGGTCAGCGACAACGCCGACAATCGTAACCCATGGATCACTTGAGTCCGGCTCGCTGGTCTTGAACCGTTTGCCGAGCACCTCCTCACCCGGCCAGAACTCGCGCGCCATCGCCTCGTTGACGATGGCCACCGGCATTGATTGTTCATTGTCGCCTTCGTTGAATAAGCGCCCACGCTTGAGCGCGATGCCGATGGTCGTGAAATAATCGGTGCTGATCTGCCGATGGTTGGCGTCATAGTTGACGCCACGCTCGACCGGACGGCCTTGGATAGAGATGCCGTTGGTGCCGCCCTTCCAATCGAGCGGCACAGATGTCGTGTAGCCGGCTGAGACGACGCCCGGCAATGCCTTGACGCGCTCCAACACCTGCTTGTAGAAGGCGAAGCGGCGCGCCGGTTGTTCGTATCGCTTATCGGGCAATTGCGTGCGCACGGCCAGCACGCTTTCGGCGTGCAGGCTGGCGTATTGATCGCTCAAGCGCGCGAACGTCTTGATGAGCAACCCCGCGCCGACCAGCAGCACCATCGCCAAGGCCACTTCGCCAACGACCATGGCGTTCTGCAAACGGCGATGGCCGGCGCTCAGATTGGTGCGTCCGCCGCCTTGCTTCAAGGTTTCGTTCAGATCGACTTTTAACGATTGCAGGGCCGGCGCAAGGCCGAACACCATGCCGGTGATCACCGACAGCGCCAGCGTGAAGACGAGCACCAATGTATCAATGCGCAGATCAACAAAGAGACTCAAGCCCGGCGGAATCAGGTGGCGCAAAAACTCGAAGCTCCAGAAGGCGACCGCCACGCCCGCGATGCCGCCCGCGAAAGACAGCAGCACGCTCTCTGTGAGCAACTGGCGAACCAGCCGCCCGCGCGTCGCGCCCAGCGCCGTGCGCACCGCGACCTCTTTGCTGCGACTGAGCGCGCGCGACAGCAGCAGGTTGGCGAGGTTGGCGCTGGCGATCAATAACACGAAGGCGACGGCGACCAGCAGGACGATCAAGGGCCGCCGCGATTCGCCGGTCAGTTCGTCACGCAGAGAGACCACAAAGGCAGCGAGATCATCGCCTTGATCGGGGTTGTCGTGGGCAATCTGTGCCATGATCGTCTTGATGTTGTTGTTCGCCTGGTCGAGTGTCACGCCCGGCTTCATTCGCGCGACAACTTGCAAGAAATGGCCGCCCCGATTAGTTAGCGCTCTCTGCGTAAACTTCATGGGGACCCAGAGGCGAATCTCCATTCCCATAAAATCGAGCAACTGAAAACCACGCGGCATCACGCCGACGACCGTATATTTCTCGTCGCTGAGCAGGATGTCGCGGCCCACGATGCCGGGGTCGCCGCCGTAGCGCGATTGCCATAGCGGATAGCTGATGACCGCTACGTTGCCGGCTTCGGGGCGATCCTCTTCGGCAGTAAAGACGCGGCCAAGCAATGGGTCAACGCCCAGTATCGGAAAGAAGTCTGCGGTCACGGCGTAGGCATAAATCTTTTCAGGACGGCCATCGCCTGTGAGGTTGAAATCCCGAAAGCGGAATGCGGCCATCGCTTCGAACACGTCATTGCGCGCTTTCCAGTCCGCGTAATTGGCCGGTGCCGGCGTATTCTTGGGAAAGCCGTACTTGCTGGCGTCTTCCCAGACCATGACCAAACGGTTGGGGTCGGCAAACGGCAGAGGGCGCAGCAAGACGGCGCGAACCAGGCTGAAAATGGCCGTGTTCGCGCCGATGCCGAGCGCCATGATAATGATCGCTATGGCAGTGAAGCCCGGCTTTCTCGCCATCGTGCGCAGAGCGAAGCGTACATCGCGAATCAGGTTATCCATCAGTAAATTCCCCTTAGATCGATAAAACCTTACTTGTCCTTCTTCTCTTTATGCCAGTTTTGATCGCTGGCCATATCGGCAAATTTTCCGAAGCGCGCGTCCGTTCGCAGGTTATCCAGATCATGGTCACCGTTGATATAGCCGCTGATCTCGAACCCTGCGCCAACGGATTTGTCGAGCCATTCAAACGCCGCGTCGCGCCGGTCCAGCATCGCGTAGCCGCAGGCGACGTTATACATAGAGGTCGGCGGGCGGTAATCGAGTTGAATGGCGCGCTCGAACGCTTCAATAGCTTTGGTGTGCCGGCGCGAATAATGCAGCGCGTAGCCGAGATTGAACCAGGCGCGGCCATTGTTCGGCTGGCTGCGCAGGAAGGTCTCGTACAATTCGATAGCCGGAGCCCAGCGTTGCTTCGAGTAGTTCGAGCCATCGAATGAATCGCCGTTGAATTGCGAGAGCGAAAGTGTGCGGCTCAAGCGGGCAATCTCCTGAAAGCGCGGGGTTCCATGCAGGCTCGCCAGGTCAGCATCGTTTTGAAACTTATCCGCGTCGTCGAAGCCTGCGTTGACCGATCTTTCCAGCCATTTGAGAGCCAGTTCCGGTTGATCGCCTTTGAGCGCGTAGGTGCATGCGAGATTGTACATGGCAGACGAGCCACGATAGCCGAGATGGTCGACGGCTGCGGTCAAGGCGATCACGGCGCGATCAAAATCGCGCAGTTGCAGGAGCCGCGAGCCGACTTTGTACCACTGCTGCCCGTCTGTGGATGACTCGCGGCGCAGTTCCTCGAAACGGTTGACGGCTTCCTGAGCCCTGTCTGAATGTTTGTCGCCCTTGTCTTTGGCGGGCTTGTCTTCACGTTTCAAGAATGCCGCCTTGCCGATGAGTTGCTGAAAGCGCGGATCGGCACGCAGCGAGTCAAGGTCCGCATCGCTCCGCAAGAGATCCGTCCGGTTGAAGCCGTTAGCCAGGGCGCGCTCAAGCCAGGTGAGGGCGTTCTCTTTATCGTTCAAGCGGGCGAACCCGCAGGCGATGTTATACAACGTCGTCGCCGGGCGGTAGCCGAACTCCGCCGCATGCGCGAAGGCGGGAATCGATTGCAGGTAGCGGCCCGATTGATGCAATTCGTAGCCGCGACTGAACCAGTAGGTGCCATCGCCGGTTTCCGTCGCGCCGGCTTTAATTTTAGTGCGCTGCTCGCTGGCCGTTTGCAGGGACGCGCATTGCGACAGGTTAGGCGACTGCGCGCGAACGGATAAAGCCATGCTCAAGAGCACAAACAACAACGCCCATCGCTTCAAATTTCCTCTCATGATTCCCCTCCTCCTAAGTTGATGCCTCAATCCCGCGCGACGATCAGGCGGCTGAATCGCGCAGCCATCAGCAAGTAAAACACCTCTACTAAAGAGCGTCTACTCGTAGCGCAAGGCGACCATCGGATCGACTTTCGTCGCCCGGCGGGCCGGCACGAAACAGGCTCCCAGAGCCACTCCGAGCATAATCAACGAGACGGCGGCAAAGGTCAGCGGATCGGTGGCGCTGACGCCGAACAGCAAACTCGCCAGCAATCGCGTGAAGGCAAAAGCGGCGAGCAGTCCTGTGCCGACGCCGACCAGGGCGAGCGCGAAGCCCTGGCCGACGACCAGCCGCAGCACGTCGCGGCGCGCTGCGCCTAACGCCATGCGAACGCCGATCTCGTGTGTACGTTGGGTTACTGAATACGACATCACGCCATAAAGCCCGATGATGGCCATAACCAGCGCGACGCCGGCGAACACCGCCATCATCGTCATGGTGAATCGCTGCTGCGCGGTTGACTGCGCCAGCACGTCACTCATCGTCTTGATGCGCAGCACAGGCGCGTCGGCATTGACCTCGCGCACGGCGTTGCGCACGCCGTCGCCCAGGCGTGCAGGGTCGCCGCCGGCGCGCACCACCAGCGAAGTTTCGGCGCTGAAGTTGATTTGCGCATACGAGAAATAGATTTCCGGATCAGGCGGCTTATCAAGGCCCCACTGGCGTGCATCGCCGACCACGCCGATGATTTCAGATGGCTTGTCTGTGAGCGCGTTCAGTTGCTTGCCGAGCGGACTTTCATCGGCGAAGAAACGTTTGGCCAGCGTTTCGTTGATCAAGATGACCGGCGTGCTATCGAGGCGGTCGCGTTCGTTGAAGGTGCGGCCTTTGATGAGCGGGATGCCGATGGCGCGGAAGTAATCATTGGTGACGAGGCGAAACTCGGCGACCGGCGCGTGGCCCGGTTCCCAGGGAGGTTGGCCGACGATGCTAAAATCGCCGTTGATGCTGCTGTTGCCTGTAATCGGCAGATCGTTGATCGCGCCGACCGCTTCGACGCCGGGTAGCTGACTGATGCGCTGTTGAATTTGTGTGAGGAAATTTACAGAAGCCTGAAGTTGCTTGGCCTGGGCGTCTGCCGGTTTATCGGCAGGCGATGTGGCCAGGCGCGGGAAGGAAACGTCGGCGTTGAGCAAAGGCTGCGGGTTGAAGCCGGGATCGACTTTTGTGAGCCGCTGGATGCTGACGATCAATAGTCCTGCGCAGATCAACAGCACGAGCGAGGAGGCGATCTCGAAGACGACCAGCGCGCGGCGCAGCAGGGTCTGGCGCGGACTGTTGACCGCCGCGCTGCGTCCGCCTTCCTTCAGCGTTTCGTTCAAGTCAGACCCAGAGACCTGCACTGCCGGGGCCAGCCCGAAGAGGATGCCGGTCACCAGCGACACCAGCAGCGTAAAGCCGAGCACCCAGCGATCAACGCCGACCTCGCCGACGCGCGGAATGTTAGCGGGCGCAAAAGCAACCAGCAGATCAATCGCCCAGACCGCCAGCAAGATGCCAAGCCCGCCGCCGACTATCGCCAGCAACAGGCTTTCGGTCAGCAGTTGACGGATGATGTGCCAGCGGCTGGCGCCCATTGCCGTGCGAAGGGCGATCTCTTTCTGCCGCGCCATGGCGCGCGCCAATAAAAGGTTAGCGACGTTGGCGCATGCGATTAATAATACAAAGGCGACCGCGCCGAGCATAATCCACAAGATGGGGCGAATGTAGCGCACCTGCTCTTCGAGCAGCGGCGAAACCAGAACGCTCAGGTTGGTATCGTTGTCCGGGTATTGCGCGGCGAGCGCCGCCGCCACCTGATTCATCTGCGCCTGTGCTTGCTCAATCGTGATGCCGTCTTTCAAGCGCCCGATGACCAGAAGGTAGTTGCTGCCGCGCCCCTGCTGGCTTTCGCCAAGCATCGCCGGCATCCACGCATCCATGCGCGAAGGGAAGTTGAATTGTGGCGGTGCGACGCCAACGACCGTGTAGCTATCGCCATTGAGCGCGATGGTGTTGCCGACGATGCCGGGATCGCCGCCGAAGCGGCGTTGCCAGAGACCATAGCTGATGACTGTGACGCGCGGGCTACCGGGCTGATTGTCTGAGGGCAGAAGCAGGCGGCCCTGCGCGGCGGTCATGCCAAACAGCGTGAAAAAGTCTTCGGTGACGCGCGCGCCGCGCAGGCGCTCTGCCTGATCGATGCCCGTCAGATTATATGTGTTATAGGAGAAGGCGGCGATGTTTTGAAACGATTGATTCTGCGATTGCCACTCGAAGTAATCGGGCCGCGAGATCGGGCCGCGCAGAATCGGCGGCTGCATGCGAAAGACGTAAACCAGGCGCTCAGGCTGTGCGTAGGGCAGCGGCTTGAGCAGCACCGTATTAATCACGCTGAAGATGGCGGTGTTCGCGCCGATACCCAGCGCCAGTGTAAACACGGCTACAAAAGTTAGGCCGGGCTTTTTAGCGAGCATGCGCACGCCGAAGCGTAAGTCTTGCCAGAATTTGTTCATCAGCAAACCTCTCATCAGGTCTGGAGAGTCCAGAGAGTCCAGAGAGTCTGGAGAGTCTGGAGAGCGTTTGAGAAAAGTCCCGTAGGGACGCAATGTTTATAGTCACGAACCGCAAAAAGCATCCCAGCCCCGTCGGGGCGGAATGTCGACATTGCGCTCCTGACGGAGCTTGGCTTCTTTATTCCACTGGTTACTATAAACATTGCGCTCCTACGGAGCTGATTTTCAGAATCACTCTCCAGACTCTCTAGACTCTCTGGACTTTCTGGACTGCTACTCGTAGCGCAGCGCCACCATCGGATCAACTTTCATGGCGCGCCGCGCCGGCACAAAGCTGGCGATTAAAGAGACCCCTGTGAGTAGTGACGAAATCAGCAAAAAGGTTGCAGGATCGGTGGCGCTGACGCCATAAAGCAGGCTGGCCATCAGATTCGTCAAGAAGAAGGCGGCAACCAGCCCCGCGCCGATGCCTATGAGCGCCAGCCCCATCGCCTGGCCGACGACCAGCCGCAGTACGTCGCCCGAGCTTGCGCCCAGCGCGATGCGAATGCCGAGTTCGTGCAGGCGCTGCGTCACTGAATAGCTCATGACGCCGTAGATGCCTACGGCAGCGAGGATTAAAGCGACAGCGGCAAAGATGCCCAGCAGCAGCATGTTGAAGCGGCGCTGCGCCGTCATGTCGGCAAGCGTCGCATCCATGGTCTTGATGTTAAAGACCGATTGATCTTTATCGACGGCCCAGACCTCGCTGCGCAACGCGCTGGCGAAGCTGGCCGGATCGCCAGCCGTGCGCGCCACGATGGTCAGCCCATTGTCGGGGTCCTGGTCTTGCGCCAGGAAGGTTTCGGGCCGCACGTCTTTATCGAATCCCGTGCGCCGCATATCGCCGACGACGCCGACAATCGTCAGCCATCGCGTCTGGTTGTTGTCGTCCGGCTGGCCATAGCAGTAGCGCTTGCCTAGCGGGTCTTCGTCGGCAAAGAAGCGTTTCGCAAACGTGTCATTGATGATGGCGACAGGCAGCGAGCCTATCCGGTCGCGCTCGTCAAACACGCGGCCTTTAAGTAATGGAATGCCCATTACTTTGAAATAATCGGTCGTCACTGCGTCGAGCGGCACTTCGATGCTATCTGCACCCGTGGTCAGCGGACGCCCTTCGATGGTGAAGTTCGTCGAGTTCGGCGTGTCGCTCAGAAAGATGTCTGAGATTGCGCCGACCGATTGCACGCCCGGCACGTTCTCCATGCGCTGAATGACTTGCTGATAGAAGTTCGCTACCTGCGCCGGCTCGCGATACTTCGTGCCAGGCAATTGAACGCGCATCGTCAGCAGGTTATTCGGATTGAAACCAAGATCGAATTTCTGCAAGTGGATGAAGCTCTTGATCAGCAACCCCGCGCCGACCAGCAAAACGAGCGACAGGGCGATCTCAGAGACGACCAGCAGGCTGCGAATGCGCCTGCCGCGAACGCCTCCGGACGAGCCGCGCCCGCCTTCTTTCAGCGACTCGTTGAGGTCGGGCTTGGATGCCTGTAGGGCCGGCACCAGGCCGAAGATCATGCCGGTCAGCAACGACACCGTCAGCGTAAATGCCAGCACCTTGCCGTCAATGCCAATCTGATCGAGGCGCGGAATGTTGGCGGGGCTGAGGGCGACGAGCGCACGCAGCCCCCAGAGGGCCAGCAGCAGTCCCAGTACGCCGCCGATGATAGCCAGCAGCACGCTTTCGGTGAGCAGTTGACGAACGATGCGGCGGCGGCTAGCGCCGAGCGCCGTGCGGATGGCGATCTCTCTTTCGCGCGAGGCGGCGCGGGCCAGCAGCAGGTTGGCGACGTTAGCACATGCGATTAATAATACAAAGGCGACCGCCGCCAGCAAGACCAGCAGCGCCGTGCGCACTTTGCCTGTGACCTGCTCGTGCAGCGGCACGAGGTTGACGCCGTAGCTGTCCATGATCTGCGGAAAGCGTTCGACCAGATTATCAGCAATCGTGCTCATATCGGCGCGCGCCTGCGCCATCGTCACGCCCGGCTTGAGCCGCCCGACGGCCTTCAGCGAAAACTGACTGCGCGCCTGCTTGCGCTGCGGCGAAACCGCCAGCGGCACCCACACATCGGTTTCTTTCAACGGAAAGGCGAAACTCGCGGGCATGATGCCAACGACCGTGCGGTCAACTCCATTGAGATTGATCGGTTGACCGACGAGATTCGGATCGCCGCCAAAGCGCCGCTGCCACAGGCCGTAGCTGATGACCGCGACGAGGTCTTTGCCGGGCTCCTCTTCTTCAACGTTGAAGGTTCGTCCGTAGATGGGGGCTATGCCCAGCACCGGAAACAGGCTGGCGGTCGACCACGCGCCGATTACCCGCACAGGCTCGCCTGTGCCCGTGAGATTGAAGCTGCGGTCATTGAACGCCGCGATCTCTTCAAAGGTCGTGGTCTGCTCGCGGTAATCGACGTAGTTCGGATACGAGTGCCAGTCCTGATCGACCTTCAGCTTGCCATTGTTCATCCAGACCATGGCGATGCGGTCGGGATTCTTGAAAGGCAGCGGGCGCAGCAGAATGGCGTTGACGACCGAGAAGATCGCGGTGTTCGCGCCAATGCCGATGGCGAGCGCCAACACGACGATGACGATGAATGCCGGCTTCTTCAGCGAAGCGCGAATGGCGTAACGCAGATCTTGCAGCACAGTCTCCATGTATCACCTCCGGTGAAAGGCAGAGGAGACGCGGGGACGCGGCGAAGGGGCGACGCGGCGAAAGGCATCCTGATCGTCTCTATCGCCGCGTCCCCGCGTCTCCGCGTCTCCGCGTCTCTTTTTATTCGTAGCGCAGCGCGATCATCGGATCGACACGGGTGGCGCGGCGTGCAGGTACGAAACAGGCTGCCAGAGCCACTCCTGTCAAAACCAGCGCAATAGCTATGAAGGTCGTCGGGTCGGTGGCGCTGACGCCAAACAACAAGGTTGCTAGCAGGCGCGTCAAAGCGAACGAAGCGGCGAGGCCGGCAGCGACGCCAATCACGGCCAGCGTCATGCCTTGACGGATCACCATGCGCATGACCGCGCGATGGTCAGCGCCGAGCGCCATGCGTATGCCGATCTCGTGGGTGCGCTGCGTCACCGCATAGCTCATCACGCCGTAGATGCCGACTGCCGCGAGAATCAGGGCGACGCCCGCGAAGAT
>JBBWZK010000301.1:0-8358 GCA_039648975.1 Blastocatellia bacterium | reverse complement strand
GCAGAATTTCTCGCCGTCGCTTGTTTGTCTTCCACAATTCGGACACCAGCTCGCCATGCGCGTTGCTCCGTTCTCCTCTTTGAACGCTCTATGCTACGGCATTGTTGCTCGAACCTTCAACCGCTCGCGCTCTCGTTAATCGTCACGTCGCGCGAGCCTGCGACGACGCGCCCGATTGTATAATGCGCGTCGCCGAGGGCATCGAACTGCGCGCGCGCGCGGTCGGCATCCGTCTCGGCAACGACAATCACCATGCCTACGCCCATGTTGAACGTGCGGTACATCTCGCGCTCCGGCACGTTGCCCAGACGTTCGAGCAGTCTGTACACAGGCAGCACAGGCCACGTCCCCGCCTGAATCTCGACCGCCGTGCCTGCGGGCAGGATGCGCGGGATGTTTTCGAGCAAGCCGCCGCCGGTGATGTGTGCCAGCCCTTTGATGATGCCGCTGTCGAGCAAGCCGTCGAGCGCGCCGAGATAACTGCGATGCGGCTTCAACAACTCTTCAGCCGCCGTGCCGCCCAGTTCTTCGATATAGGTGTCGGGTTGATAGCCTGCCACCTCGAACATCAGCTTGCGCGCCAGGCTGTAACCGTTTGTATGCAATCCTACAGAAGGCAGCGCCAGCAGTAGATCGCCCGGCCTGCTGGTTTTGCCGTCGATGATGCATGCGCGATCAACAACGCCGACGATGAAGCCGGCGATGTCGTATTCGCCGTCAGCATAAAAGCCCGGCATCTCCGCCGTCTCGCCGCCTAGCAGAGCGCACCCGGCTTCGCGGCAGCCGCACGCCAGCCCGTCGATCACCGAGGCAATCACGTCGGGGTCGAGCTTGCCCGCCGCGACGTAATCCAGGAAGAAGAGCGGGCGCGCGCCCTGCACAAGTATGTCATTGACGCAGTGGCAGACGAGATCGTAACCGACCGTGCGGTGGTTGCCGGTCAGAAAAGCGACGCGCAGCTTGGTGCCGACGCCGTCCGCCGAGGCCACCAGCACAGGCTCCGCCATGCGTTTGAAATCGGCGCGGAACATGCCGCCGAACGAGCCGATCTCTGTGAGCACTTGCGGCGTGAAGGTCGAAGCCGCCAGCCGCTTGATGCGATTCACGGCTTCGTTGGCCGCGTCAATGTTGACGCCTGCGTCGCGGTAGCTGATGCTGTCGCTCATATCATTTCTCTGCAATCTTCTTGATGGTGACGGTCAATTCGGGATGCTTGGAACTGCCCGCCGTGATGATCTCGCGCACGGCTTCAATGGTTGATTTGCTGAAATCATGCGCCGGCGCGTCGTCGCCTTCGATGTGCAGGACAACCTGCAACTGAATCCCTTTGCGCATCTTTTCAGGCGCATCGCCCCAGTGCTCAAGCTCTGCACCATGCGCCGCTGCATCGCTTGCCGGCGTCGCTTTCGTTTTGGCGTCGGTCGCGTCCTGGGTTTGAGCTTTATCGTCGGCCATCGCTTCTCCTTTATAGCTTGGCGAGGCTGTCGAGCGTCGCCCATGCGCCGCCCTGCTCGACTTCGATTTTGGTGATCGGGTGAATCTCCCATATCGTCGCCCGAGTTTTGCCGATCTGATCGGGATGCTCAGGGTCCATCATCAGCCAACCGCTGATTCTGACGCGCTGATCGTTGCGCGCAATGCGACCGAACGCGTCGGTCGTCCACGCCGGGTGCTTGGAGCGCAAGCGCGGCGAAACTTCGACGACAATCGCGCCGCTGCGGTCATCGTTGGCGTTCTTCGTCACCCAGACGTGAAAATCAACCATATCGTCTTGAACGCCATGACAATTGCTCGACTCTTCGCCCTCTTTTTTGCTGCGCGAGAGATAGCCTTCGATGGCGATGGGCAGTCCCTCATAGCGGGCCACGGCTTCCGTATCCGCAGCAGACCATTTGTCGCGGTCTCTGCGCTCAATCGCTTTCGGCCATTGCAACTGCGCCAGGCTGTCGAAGGGGACGGTGAAGTATTCATCCGCTTCGTCCACACGATTCTTCAAGCGGTTGAGCGCTGGGTCGCCGCCATCGCCTTCGGGCGGACAGCCTTTGTAGACGACTTGTTTGGGCTTCGGCTTGTCCTTCATTTCGGGGAAGCCGCCGCGCGGCACGCCCACGGTCGGCCCAGGCCCCGGATGCGGCAGGCGTCGTATGGTGCGGTAAACGAAGAACGCGCCCAGAATGAGCAGCACGACGAGCGCCGTCAATGCCTGCCGGTTGATCCTGCCGGTTTCGCCCGAACGGTTTTTTGTCATATTGATCGCCTTTTATTTTTATTGCGCGCGGCGTCAGGGCGGGAAGCGTTTTGTGGCTGTCTGAGGTCAGGGAAGTAGTTTCTACAGAAAAGGATTTGCCACACAGACACAGAGGCACAAAGCTTTTGCTTTTTTTTCTCTCAGTCTCTCTGTGACTCTGTGGCATCTTGGTTGTCAAATCAAGCCATTGGCTGTTGGTCATCGTCGCTCTATGAGCGGGGCCAGAAAGCGTCTTCGAGCAGCGCGCCTTCTTCACGTTCGGTCTTCGTGCGCGCCGCCGAGGTGACGGGAATCGGATACCTGTTTGTATAACACGCTACACAATGGCGATTGCCGAACGGATCGCCGACGGCGCGCAGCATGCCTTCCATGCTGAGATAGCCGAGCGTGTCCGCGCCGATGAATTCGGCGATCTCTTCAACGTTCAGATTCGCGCCGATCAACTCTTCGCGCGTCGGCGTGTCGACGCCATAGAAGCACGGCGCGATGGTCGGCGGGCAACTGATGCGCACGTGAATTTCGCGCGCCCCCGCCTGCCGCACCATCTGTACGATCTTCTTCGAGGTCGTGCCGCGCACAATCGAATCGTCGATCAGCACGACCTTCTGGCCTTCGATCAAATCGCGCACCGGGTTCAGCTTCACCTTGACGCCGAAATGGCGGATCGATTGCTTCGGCTCGATGAAGGTGCGCCCGACGTAATGATTGCGCATCAGGCCGAAACGGAATTTCAGTCCCGCAGCCGACGCATAACCGATTGCCGCCGCGACTCCCGAATCCGGCACCGGCACGACGATGTCTGCATTTGCCGGGTGCTCGCGCGCCAATTCGCGGCCCATCTTGTGGCGGCTTTTATTCACCGAGTTGCCGAAAACAATCGAATCGGGCCGCGAGAAATAAACGTGCTCGAAGATGCAGTGCGCCGGCTTCGACTTCGGCAGCGGAAACGACGAGTGCAAGCCTTCACGGTCGATCACCAGGATTTCGCCCGGCTGCACGTCGCGCAGGTAGATGGCGTCGATCAAATCAAAAGCGCAGGTTTCCGAAGCGACGACATAGGAATCGCCCAACTGCCCCAGGGCCAGCGGGCGGAAGCCGCGCGGGTCGCGCACGGCAATCAGCGCGTCCTTTGTCAAAAAGAGCATCGAGTACGCGCCTTCGATCTCAATAAACGTGTCGACGATAGCGCCGACCAGATCGCTGGCGCGCGACCGCGCAATCTTGTGCAGCACCACCTCTGTGTCCGAGGTTGAAGAGAAGATCGCGCCGTCCAGCTCAAGCGCGGCGCGCACCTGCGCTGCGTAAGGTAGATTACCGTTATGGCAGAGGGCGATCTGGCCGCGATACCCATCGACCAGAAAGGGCTGGGCTTCGCGTATGCTGACGCTGCCGGCAGTCGAGTAGCGCACGTGGCCGATTCCTGCGCGCCCCGGCAGGCTCGCCAGTTGTTCCTTGGTGAAAATTTCGCTGACGTAGCCCATGCCGCGCGTTTGATGCAATCGCTCGCCGTCCGACGACACGATGCCGGCGGATTCCTGGCCGCGATGCTGCAAAGCGTACAATCCCAGATAAGCCATGCGCGCGGCATCTTCATGATTGAATATACCAAATACGCCGCATTCGTCCTTGAATTTATCCATCATCTTGGGGTTCCTCTGGATTAAGCTTTATTGTATCGTCAATGCATTCGGCGAAGCAATCCACAAAGCTGCGGGCGCGTTGGTCAAGTCGCGGAAGTTTGCTAATCTGTTCAAGAAGTCTACACAGGAGGTCGCTCTTCGCTTTGGCTGATCATCTGAACATCGCCGCGCCCGCCGACGCGCCTTTCTGGGAAGACCAGCCCGACGCCGCGCAATTCGCCGCGCGCATGGACGCGCATCTCATCGCCGCGCAACAGGCGCTCGTCCACCTGCTCGCCGTCAAAGGCAGGCGCACGATTGCCAACACGCTGCGCGCTTATGATGATTTGTTGCTGCATCTCGACAGTGCGCTCTTTCAAACCGACCTGATTCAGAATGTTCATGCTGACGAAGCGTTTCGCGCCATCGCCGAAGCAGGCAATCAAAAAGCCGCGGCTTTCGCCAACGCCCTGTCGCTCAATCACGAAGTTTATGCGGCGCTCGCCAGCATGGATACAACGGATGCGGACGAAGAGACGCGTTATTATGTCGAGAAGACGTTGCGCGATTTTCGTCTGGCGGGCGTCGACAAAGACGAAGCGACCCGCACGCAGATCACGGCGCTGCGCGATGAGTTGGTGAAGATCGGCCAGGATTTTTCGCGCAACATCCGCCACGATCTGCGCACCGTCACGCTCAACGACACAGCAGAGCTTAACGGCTTGCCCGCCGATTTCATCACCCGTCATAAGCCTGACAATGAAGGCCGCATTCAGTTGACGATTGATTATCCAGACGCCCTGCCCGTCTTCTCTTATGCGAAGAGCGAAGCCTTGCGCAAGCGCATGCACCTCGAATATAACAACCGCGCTTATCCGCAAAATATCGAAGTGCTCAATCGAATGCTTCGGTGGCGGCACGAACTGGCTACCTTGCTGGGCTTCGCGTCGTGGGCCGATTACATCACCGCAGACAAGATGGCGGGCAGCGCCAGGGTTGCCAGCGAGTTCATTGATCGAATCATTGAAGCGTCGCGGGCGCGCGCCGAACGCGATTATCAACAACTGCTCAAGCGCAAGCAGCAGGACGACCCGACCGCCAGCCTCGTCAATGCGTGGGAGACCAGCTATTACGCCGAACAGGTGCGCCAGTCCGAATTCGATTTTGACTCGCAGTCGGTGCGCCCTTACTTCGCTTACGAGCGCGTCAAGCAGGGCGTGCTCGACGTGACGGCGACGTTGTTCGGCGTGCGCTTCGAGCGCGTCGCCAGTGCGCCGGTGTGGAACGACGCGGTCGAATGCTGGCAGATGTACGATGGCGAGAACCGGGTCGGGCGCTTCTTTTTAGATATGCACCCGCGCCCGAACAAGTACAACCACGCGGCGCACTTCGGCATACGCACAGGCGTAGCCAACCGGCAGATTCCCGAAGCCGCGCTGGTCTGCAACTTTCCCGGCGGCATCCCGGACGATCCAGGCTTGATGACGCACGACGACGTGGTGACGTTCTTCCACGAATTCGGCCACCTGATTCATTCACTGCTCGCGGGCCGGCATCAATGGATCGGCATCGGCGGCATCAGCCTCGAACAGGACTTCATCGAAGCGCCGTCGCAAATGCTCGAAGAATGGGCGTGGGACGCGACGACGTTGCAGACTTTTGCCAGACATTATCAAACCGATGAGCCGATCCCCGCCGCCCTCGTTCATCAGATGAAGCGCGCCAAAGAATTCGGCAAGGGCCTGCACGTCCGCCGGCAGATGCTTTATGCCAAGCTGTCGCTATCGATTCACGAGCGCCTGCCGCAGGACGTCGACACCGACGCGATAGTGAGAAACCTTACCAAACAATTCATGCCGTTCCCGTTCGTCGAAGGCACGCATTTCCAGACCTCTTTCGGACATCTCGATGGCTACTCGGCGATGTACTACACCTATATGTGGTCGCTGGTGATCGCCAAAGATTTGTTCAGCAAGTTTGATCGCTTGCGCATGCTCGTGCCGCGCGTCGCGCGGCAGTATGGCGAAACCATCCTGGCGCCCGGCGGCTCGCGCCCTGCGGCAGAGATTGTCAAAGATTTCCTGGGCCGCCCGTTCAACTTCGCGGCCTATCAAGCCTGGCTGGACGAAGGCGCCGAATGAGCGACGATGTGGCCGCAGCGCCTGTGGTCATTGATCGGCAGCGCCCGCGTCTCGAAATGGCCTCAACGGACGCGCGCGCCATTCGTTTCAGCAAAGCTTCCGGCTTGGTCTTCGCACTGATTGTCGTCCTGTTTGCTGTCGTGCGCTTCGCGAAGCTCACGGCTTACGGCCTGTTCAGCGACGAAGTTTTCAGCGCCGAAACCATTCATCGTTCCTGGCCGCAGATGCAGCGCGCCGTCATCAATGATATCGTGCATCCGCCGCTGTTTTATTACCTGCTGAAAGCCTGGATCGTCATCAGCGATTCGCTCCTGTGGATGAAGCTCTTTCCGGTGCTGCTCTCCCTGCTCGCCATCATTCCTTTTGTATTATTAGGCCGCGAACTGAAACTGCGAGCGCTGACGATCAATTTGGCGTTGTTCCTGATGGCGGTGAATGAATACCTGATCAACTACGCGCAGGAACTGCGAATGTACAGCCTGCTGTTGTTGCTGGTGACCGCCTCGATGTGGCTGTTTGCGAAGCTTGGGAATGCCCGCGAGCGCGCCCTCCTCTGGCAACTGGCATTGTTGGCGACGAACCTGCTGATGGTGTACACGCATTATTACGGCTGGCTGATTGTCGCTGGCGAACTGCTCTTCCTGATCGCCAGGCGACGCGACCGCCTGCAATCGTTCAGCATATCGCTGGCCGCGCTGGTTGCAGGGTTCTTCCCCTGGACGTTTGCCGTGATGCAGGCGGCTTACGACAAAGGCGGCCTGGGGCCGAATCTGAAATGGAACACGCGGCCTACGCTGACAGACTTCTTTCAGCACTACGTCACGTTGAACGGCCCGGTCTACAACTCCTGGCGGGCTTACGCGACCGTCTTTTCAACTGTAATCTTCTTTACACCGATTCTATTGTGGGCGCGGCACTGTCTTGTGGGAACAAGGTCTGCGAATCGCACCCGTGCGATTGGTTTGCAGCCTGGGGCGACCACAGAGGGTCGCCCCTACATGAACCCGCCGGCAAGCGAAGCTGATCAAATCAGAGAGGCAGACGGCCATGTTTTCTTGTGGCTTACGCTGCTGGCGTTGCTGCCGTCAGTCATTGCTTTTGTGGCAAGCTATCTGCTCGCGCAATCGGTTTGGGGCAGCCGTTTTCTGATCGTTGTCGCGCCCGCTTATCTGCTGCTGGTGGCGCTTGCCGCCACGACGCTGCAACCGCGAAAGCTGCGATTCATCGCCGTCTCGCTGATCGCCGTTTGGGCGACTCTCAGCGGCGCATTGCAACTGACACATCGCGATAAAATCTCGTGGCAACCGCTGGTCGAGCGAATGATTCAACAAGAGACGAATCAAAGCGACGGCCTTCGCGTCTACACGCGGCAGGGCGTCACCGGCACGACGATTCAATACTATCTCGATCAAGCCAGTGAACAGCGGTTGCGCGTCGCCTACGTTGACGACTACAGCGACATCAACGCGGCGCATTTTTGGATTGCCTTCATCCGCTATCGGCACGACACCGGGCCGTTGCCGCTAGATGTCTTCGCGGCGCGCGGCGATAGATTGGGTGAAGCCATAGAAGCCGACGCGCCCGGCCACAAAGTGATCATCATTCCTGTGTGGCGACGCGAGGGAACGAGGTGATGCATGGATTTCCGCCGATTGCCTACGGCTCGGTGAGAATGGTGATGTCGGCGCGCTGGCGTGTGGCGTTCAGGAAGCGGTCGATCTCCTGATTGATCTTTTCCCGCCGGATGATCTCTGTGATCAAGTCGCGTACAGTGACCTCTTTGCCTGTATCGTCTTTAATCTTATCGTCAAGTGATGGCGCGACCTGCCCGCGTGCGCGGATCTGCGGCGCAAGCGTCTCGTCGTAATAGCGTTGAATTTCCGGCTCGTTCACAAACACAAATGAGCGGAAACGAAAATCCACAAACCGCTCGATGAGGATGCGTTCACGAATCAACTCATCAACCCGCGTCGAGGTCAATCCGACTGCTTCGACGCGCTGGCGAAAAAGCGTTTCTGATTTGAAATCGCGAATCAGTGCCGCGCGACGTTGATTAATATCTTCCGCAGTGATCTCCGTCGTCGGCACGCGGCGAGCTTCCTGGGCGATCAATCGTTGATCAATCAACACGTCGAGCTTCTGGCGCAGCAAATCTGAACTGACGCCTTCGACAGGGTTCGGCGCTTGCGGATCCATCGCCAGGCTCCAGAGCAAATCGCTGCGCGTGAGGATGTCGTCATTAACCAGCGCGATGATCTGATCGACAACCTTCTGCCGCGCCTCCGCGCCTGCGGCGAAGTAAAAAGTAAAAAGTAAAAAAGCAAGAAGTGACGCGGCGACGCGGCGACGC
>JBBWZK010000289.1:0-5311 GCA_039648975.1 Blastocatellia bacterium | reverse complement strand
TGAATCGGGCGGTCTCGAAAACCGTTGTACCCGTAAGGGTACCGTGGGTTCGAATCCCACCCTCTCCGCCATGTCAATTTTGGATTTTGGATTGCCGATTTTGGATTGAGGGAACGGACGAAAACGCTCACGCCTTCAATCCAAAATCCAAAATCTAAAATCCAAAATTGGGAGAGGTGCAGGAGTGGCTGAACTGGCAGCACTGGAAATGCTGTGTACGGGAAACCGTACCGTGGGTTCGAATCCCACCCTCTCCGCCAGTTGGATTTTAGATTTTAGATTTTGGATTGAGCCGAAAGGCAGCGCCTGCATCTCTCGGCAGTTTTCTCTAATCCAAAATCGGCAATCCAAAATCTAAATTTGAGTTATCAGGCTCCGGGCGCCGTGCAATCTCGCAGCTGCAAACCCCGCCAGGCCGGGAACGGAGCAACGGTAGCAGCCTGCAGATGTGCCGCGGCTTACCCGGAGCCTGACCAGTTTTCTTGCCGTTTTTTTATTACCTGCACCGCCCGCCGGTGGCAACCCTGCATTCTTCTTGCAAGCCATCAGGTCACGGCTTAGACTAAAATTGTTGCGCAAAGGACTGCGCAAACTTCACGGCGCGAATCGTATTCCATGCCAGAATCACAGGTCATCGCCAGAAAGTTCCGCCCTCAGAGTTTCACCGAGGTCGTCGGGCAGGAAGCCATCACGCGCACGCTGAGCAACACACTCACCAGCGGGCGGCTGCATCACGCTTACCTGTTCACCGGCGCGCGCGGCGTCGGCAAAACGACGACGGCGCGCATCTTCGCCAAAGCCTTGAACTGCATCAAAGGCATCACCACAGAGCCGTGCGGCGTTTGCGCTTCATGCACAGAAATCGCCGCGTCGTCCTCGATGGACGTTTTAGAAATCGACGCCGCTTCATACACCGGTGTAGAAAATGTTCGCGAAGTAATTATCAATACCGTTTCGATTTCCCCTGCGCGTGACCGCTACAAGATATTCATCATTGACGAAGTTCATATGCTTTCTAATTCATCCTTCAATGCGCTTCTGAAGACATTGGAGGAACCGCCGCCGCACGTCGTCTTCATCCTGGCGACGACCGAGATGCAGAAGGTTCCCGAAACCATCCTGTCGCGCTGTCAAATCTTTGAGTTTCGCACGATCACGCTCAAGAAGATCAGCGATCAGCTTCGCCAGATTGCCGCGAATCTCGGCGTCGAGATCAGCGACACGGCGCTGGCCACCATCGCGCGCGCCGGCGAAGGCTCGATGCGCGATGCCGAATCGGCGCTCGATCAGGTGATCAGCTTTTCCGGCATGACGGTCACGGACGAAGATGTCTCGTCGGCGCTTGGCCTCGTCGACCTCGAAACCCTCAACCACACGGTTCGCGCCATTGGCGAGCAGGACGCCGCCGCCATCCTGCGCATAGTCGATGAAGTCGTGACGCGCGGCTATGACCTGCGCAACTTCTGCCGTGAAATGATCGTGCAGTTGCGCGCCCTGCTGGTCGTCAAGGTCGCCGGCTTCGATGCGGAACTGGTGCAGATGCCGGCGAGCGAAGGCGAACAGTTGGTCAGGCTGGCGGATATGTTTTCCGAGCAGGACATCGTGCGCTTCTTCTCTATCCTGACGAAGACCGAACAGGACATACGCAACAGCACGCAGCCGCGCTTTCATCTGGAAATCGGCTTGATGAAGCTGGTGCATTCGCGCCGGCTCTATCTGCTCGAAGAGGCAATCAATCAACTAGCCGACCTGCAATCCCGTTTAGGGATGAGTGGCGCCGCGCCATCGAGCAGTACGCCTCCGACTGGACGACGATTCAAAGACGAACCGGCAGGAGAACCCTTGAGCGGCCCATCTGCGCCGCCGCGCCCTGCGGGAAGAACCGGCGGGCCGTCGAGCCCAGGGCCGCTGCGACCTGCGCCCCGCGCTCTGCCCGAAGCCGCCAGGCCTGCCAGGCCACGCAGCGAATCGCCGGTTGCGGCAAACCAGCCGCCGCCAATTAGCGATACGGGCGTTCCGACATTCACTGCGCCGCGCCCTGTGCCTGTCGCAGAAACGGCTCCGCGAGCCAGTTTCAAGTCCGCGCCTGCGCAAGAGCCGCCGCCCGCTCTTCCAGACGAGTTTTACGATGACGAACCGGAATTGCCCGCCGGCAATGGACGTGGCATGGACAGCGCGCAAGCCATCAGCCAGATCATCGCCGCGCTTGATGCTAAAAAACGTTTTCTGATCGTCAACGCTATGTCAAAGGCTCAGGTGCGAATCGATGGCGATTTTCTCATCGTCGCGCTCGCGCCGGAAAACGCCGTCGACAAGAAACAGTTTGACGGCAAGGATAAACGGCAACTGATCGAAGAGATCAGTCGCGAGGTGACGGGCCGGCGGCTGACGCTCAGTATTTCGGTTGGCGGCATGCCTGAGATTCCGGCGGTGCCGCCGCGCCCGCAGGCGGCACGCAAGAAGGAGCCGGCGGAGATCGATCCGAAGGTGCAGGCGCTCGCCGATAAATTCGGCGGCAAGGTTGAATTGATCAAGCCTGAATAGCCGCAAGGCTCACCGGGCAGCGGGCGACGTGCGACGCTGAATCGCTAAGGCAATCATTTTTTTGGAGGATACATTACCATGAAACTTCCGGGGGGATTTGACATTCAGGAGATGATGAAGCAAGCGCAGCAGATGCAGGACGAGATGCAGCGCGAGATGGCCAAGCTGCGCGTCGAAGCAAGCGCCGGCGGTGGGGTCATTCGCGTCGCCATGAACGGCGCGAAGGAATTGATCGATCTCCAGATTGATCCTGAAGCCGTCAAGAGCGGCGATGTCGAGATGTTGCAGGACCTGATCCTCGCTGCCGTCAACGAAGCGTCGCGCAAAGCCGACGAAGCAATGAAAGGCAAGCTCGGCTCGAAACTCGGCGGCATGGGGCTTCCCGATGGACTTTTGTGAAGAAGGCGGGCGCGACGCGGAGACACGGCGACGCGGGGACGCGGTGAAGGATCAGCAGGATGTCTGATTTCCTATTTCTTCCACGCCGCGTCCCCGCGTCGCCGTGTCTCCGTGTCGCTGTACGCTTTCTGCTATAATTAACTTGAAACCCCAGACAATCCAGCGATACAGAAAGGTCGCCCGCTGCTTGCGTTGATTGTGCGAGCCTACGGGCGCATTGATGAATGCTCGACTACGCAGAACCGGTTACCAAACTGATTGATGAATTAAAGCGCCTGCCCGGCGTCGGTCACAAATCTGCCCAGCGGCTGGCGTTTTACATTCTACGGGCGGGCCGCGAAGAGGCTGACCGATTGATCGAAGCGATTGTTGAGGTCAAAGAAAAGATCATTCTCTGCTCGACGTGCAACAACATCACAGACGTTGACCCGTGCCGCTATTGCGCAAGCCCGACGCGCGACCGCCGCATCCTGCTGGTCGTCGAAGAACCTTACAACCTGGTGACGGTTGAGAAGACGCGCGAATACAAGGGACTGTATCACGTCCTGCATGGCGCGCTGTCGCCGATTCGCGGCATCGGCCCGGACGATTTGAAGATCAAGAATCTGCTCGAACGCTTACGCTCAGGCGAAGTCGAAGAGATCATCCTGGCGACCAATCCGAACACCGTAGGCGAAGCGACGGCGAATTATCTATCAAAGTTGATGCGCCCGCTGGGCATACGCATGACGCGCATTGCGATGGGCGTCCCCGTCGGCTCCGACCTCGAATACGCCGACGAAGTGACCATGCACAAGGCGTTGTCGAATCGCCATGAGATGTGAACTTGATTTTGACGTCAAGCACTAGCCGAACAAGCCCGCTGCGCGGGCGACAGCATGTAGCCCAGAGTGAAGCGCAGCAGAACTCTGGGAATGCCGTGCGTAGGTCAATCATTCAAGCCCGTGTAACGGGCGACAGCGGATCGTTATTCTGTCGCCCGTTACACGGGCTTTCATCAACGGAATGCGCTAACAACCCACATCTGACGATGTGGGCTATATGCTATCGCCTGCTTCGCAGGCGGATGCCGAAGCGGCTATGGGTTTCTAATGATGGCTTAATACGTATTGTCGCCTCGCATCATGACCGGCAGGGTCTTGAGCATGATCTTCAAGTCGAGCCACGGCGACCAGTTCTCGATGTAGAAAATATCCAGCCGCACCATCTCTTCAAAGTGCAGACGGTTGCGCCCGCTCACCTGCCACAGGCCTGGAATGCCCGGCTTGATGTGAAAACGGGCGCGATGCCAATCCTTGTAATACTTCACTTCGTAAGGCAGCGGCGGGCGCGGCCCGACGATGCTCATCTGGCCGATCACGACGTTCAAAATCTGCGGCAGTTCGTCAATCGAATAGCGGCGCATCCAACTGCCGATCTTCGTCAGTCGCGGGTCGTCTTTCACCTTGCCGTAAAGCGGTTCGTCCTGCGTCCCTTGATTGGCGTCTTCGCCGTTGATCATTCGCGCCATCAATTCGCGGTGCGCCTGATCGTCTACGCCATCGCGCATCGAGCGAAACTTGATCATCAAAAACATCTTGCCGTCCATGCCGACGCGTTCCTGGCGTAGAAAGATCGGCCCTTTCGATTCCAGCTTGATGATGATGGCCAGGGCGATCCATAAAGGCAGCGTCAGGGCGAGCAGCAAGAGCGCCACCATCACGTCGAGGCCGCGCTTGACGGCGCGCATCCAGCCGCGCAACGGTTCTTCATAGAGCTTGATCATCGGCAGCGAGCCGATGGTCTCGATTTCGGTTTTGCCCGGCAGGCAATCGAACAGGTTGGGGATGACGCGATACTTGATGTGATGATTGCGCCCGCATTCCATCAGCACTTCAAACATCTTGCGCGAATGGATGCGCGGGTCGGTGATCAGCACTTCTTCAATGTTGTATTTCTTGACCAGCGCCGGCAGGTCATCGAACGCGCCGAGCACGCGCGCGCCGTACTTGCGAATCGACGCAGTGTCTTCGCTCCTGCGCGCCGTCACCGTGCCGACCAGCTTGTAACCCAGTCGCGGCTTCT
The DNA here is from genome assembly GCA_039648975.1 of Blastocatellia bacterium. Taxonomy (GTDB): domain Bacteria; phylum Acidobacteriota; class Blastocatellia; order UBA7656; family UBA7656; genus DATENM01. The sequence goes on along the minus strand of JBBWZK010000289.1, from coordinate 304 downwards.
CGGAAATTTCCGCAATACAGACCTGCGCCATCTCGCCGCTCCCGACCACGATGGTCGGAATCAGATTGCTCTCGCTCGTCCGCACCAGGATTTGCGAAAGCCGCACAATCGTGCGAATCGCCCAGAACGCCCCCATCGATAGCAGCCAGTCATAGATGAAGACCATGCGCGAGTAGGTGAAATCAAGCAGCTTGACGTGGCCGCCTTCAAACGCAAAGCCCTGGCGGAACAGGAAAGCGATCAGCACGAGAATCAGAAAAGCCAGCGTCACGGCGTTGAAGATTTTGATGAAGTCGCCCGAAAA
>JBBWZK010000288.1:0-27071 GCA_039648975.1 Blastocatellia bacterium | reverse complement strand
CTCCTGTGGAGATGCGAGCGAGCAAGAAGGCCCCTGACGCGACATCAGAGGCAAATCAATGAATTCCTCAAGCTGAACTGCACATAACCAGTTTGTAGGATGAGAAAACTGCTTTAGAACTTACGGCCTATGAGCCGGTAATCACGGAGGCACCATTTATGCAGAGAAACCGAATCCCCTTGTACCTGCTTGGGGTGTTGCTTGTGCTGGGCGCTTTCGCTTTCAATATCAGGGCGCAAGCCGTGTATGGAAGCATCAGCGGCACAGTCACAGACCCCGGTGGCGCAGTCGTTCCGGGAGCGAGCGTCACGATAACCGATGTGGATCGCAAGACCAGCGACACCGTGACGACCAACGAGTCCGGGCTATATGTCAAGGAGCGCTTGCTTCCTGGCAAGTATGAAGTGAAGATCGAAGCCCCGGGCTTCAAACAGCGAGTCGTCGCCTCGGTCGTCGTTAACCTCGACGCGCAAACCAAAGTGGATGCGGCGCTCGAAACCGGCGCCATCAGCGACACGGTCACGGTCACGGCATCCGCCGGTCAGTTGCTTAAGACCGACCGCGCCGACGTCGCCACCACCTTCGAAACCAAAGAGATCACGGATCTGCCGATTCTTGATCGCAACTTCACCAAATTCATTCTCCTCACACCGGGTACATCGCAGCAGTTGTGGCAACACGCGGCGAGCGAGAACCCTCAGGGCTCCATCCAGACCATCGTCAATGGCCAGCACTTCAGCGGCACCGGTTATCAACTCGACGGCACGGATAACCGCGATGCGATTCTTGGCATCATCGTCATCAATCCGAACTTCGAATCGATTGGCGAAACCAAGATCACCTCGCAGAACTACGATGCCGAGTTCGGCCAGGCCATCGCCGGCGTCGTTTCGGTGCAGACCCGGTCGGGCACCAACGAGCTTCACGGCAGCATCTTCGAGTTTCGGCAGAATGACGTGCTGCAGGCGCGCAATCCTTTCTCGCAGTTTCAGAAGGATCCGATCACCGGCAAGGCCGTTCCCGACACCTTGAAGAATCAATTCGGCGGCTCAATCGGCGGCCCGATTATCAAAGAGAAGTTCTTCTTCTTCGGCGATTATCAGGGAACGCGCAGCAAGGTCGGCGGCACGCGATTGCTGACCGTGCCGACGGCGGCGGCGCGCACCGGCGATTTGAGCGCCTATGGCGTTAACATTTTCGACCCGCTGACCGGCCTGCAGTTCCCCGGCAACCGCATTCCTAACAACCGTCTGTCGGCGCAGGCGCTCAATGTCCTGAATCTGATCCCCGGGCCGAACGCGCCGGGCCGCGACAATGGGACGCGCGACAATTTCGTGGCGGCGGGCAGCGAACTGTTCAACAACGACACCTTTGATGTTCGTATAGACAGTCGCCTGTCCAACAAATTGAACATCTTCGGGCGCTACAGCTTCGCGGACTACAAGCGCAATGGGCCGACCTCGTTCGGCCAGGGCGGCGGGCCGGAACTCGTCTCGCTCGGCGGCACCTCAAAGGTGCGCAATCACAGCATCGCCATGGGCTTCGACTACACGCTGACGCAGACCATGCTGGTCGACTTCCGTTTCGGGTTTTTCAAGTATGGCGTCAACGTCTTACCGTTTGACTTCGGCACAACGCCGGCGGCTGATGCCGGCATTCCGGGCTTGAACAATGATGATTTCAGCTCGGGCCTGTTCGCAGGCTTTGTTGAAGGCGACCGTGGCTTCAACTTCGGCTCCGGCCTGGGCGTCAACCGCTGCAACTGTCCGCTCGATCAACAGGAGAAACAGTTCCAGTTTGTCGGCAATCTGCTGAAGTCTGCAGGGAATCACACCTTCAAGTTCGGCGTCGATGTTCGTCGCGCTTTGAACCTGCGAGTGCCGAGCGATTCACACCGCGCCGGTGAGCTGTCTTTCAGCCCGCAGCGCACAGGCGGACCAGGCGGGCAAGGCCTCGGAATCGCCACCTTCCTGATCGGCGATGTGACGCACTTCAGCCGCTACGTCAGCACCAGCCTGGATGCGCGCGAGCGGCAGTGGCGTCATTTCTATTACGGGCAAGATACCTGGCGCGCAACGCCGAAATTGACCATCGCCTATGGGCTGCGCCTGGATGTCATCAACCCACAGAGTGTCAATAAAGCGGGCAACGCCGGTTTCCTCGATTTGAATACCGGCGAGATCGTCGTCGCCGGAGTCGGCGGCAACGAGCTGAATGGCAACGTTAAAAACAAGTTGAACTGGGCGCCGCGCCTCGGCATCGCTTATCAGTTCAACGAAAAGACGGTGCTCCGCGCCGGCTATGGCCGCAGCTACGACATCGGCGTATTCGGTTCGGTCTTTGGTCACAGCGTGACGCAGAATCTGCCGGTGCTGGCGGTGCAGGAGTTGAACCGCTCATCGGACGCGGCGAGTGTCTTTAACCTGGCGCAAGGGCCGCCGGCATTCACGGCGTTCTTTGGCCTCACGGCGCCACCCAACCAGGGCGGCGTGCCGAATACTTCGCTGCCCTCGAATGGCCGCTTCTTCCTGCCGAACGGCGTCTTCACGCGCGTCCTGCCGGAGAAGATGCGACTGCCCTACGTTGATGCGTATAACATAACGGTGCAGCATCAGTTGACCAAGTCCATCTCGGTTGAAGCCGCTTACGTCGGCAACAAAGGCACACACGTCTTTGCCGGCGGCGGCCCGGACTTCAACATCAACCAGGCGTCGATCTCTGGTTTCTTCCCAAATAGAAACACCAACACGGCCAAGCCGTTCTTCCAGAAGTTCGGCTGGACGCAAGGCATCAACTTCTTCTGCAACTGCGCGGATAACCGCTACAACGCGCTGCAAACCAAGATCACCAAGCGCTTCGGCAGCGGCTATTCGTTACTGGCCCACTACACCTATCAGCGGGCCACCTTCAACGATGCCGATCAATTCATCTTCGACCGTGACCTGAATCGCGGCCCGCAGGACTTTGATCGCACACACAACTTCGTCTTCACACAGGTGGCGGATTTGCCCATCGGGCGCAACCGCCGCTTCCTCGGCAATGCGTCAAAGCCGGTTGATTACATAGTCGGCGGATGGCAGTTCAACTCAAGCACGACCATCCAGAGCGGCCTGCCGTTCAACGTCGGCTACGATACCAGCGGCATCACCGACACCGGACCGAATCGTCCCGACCTGGTCGGCGATCCCAAGATCGGCGAAGGCGGTAAGGATCGCTGGTTTGATCCGACGGCGTTCGCCAAACCGGCAGTCGGTACCTTTGGCAACCTGAAGAGGAATTCGCTGCGTGGGCCAGGCTACTGGCGAACCGACGCCTCGCTGTTCAAGAAGTTCGCTTTCACTGAGAGCAAAGAGCTTGAATTCCGCATCGAGGTGGTCAACCTGTTCAACCATGTGAACCTCGGAAACCCGAATGACTTCATAGGGAATCCGGCCAGCCCCAACTCCGATGCGGGTCGTATCACCTCATCGGCTTACTTCGGCGCTGACCCGATGCGCAATTTCCAGTTCGCGCTGAAGTTCAAGTTCTAAGGACGAACGCGAACAACTAACCTGAGTCGGCCTGCTCCTCAAACGAACGAGCGGGTCGACTCAGCAAACGAAGAGGGGAGGCTCGGATGAGCCTCCCCTCTTCGTTCTGCCTGTAGCGCAATGCGTTTAGCTTGCGCCAGCACAACGCAAGCTAAACGCATTGCGCTACATGGATAACTTGACTTGCAAACCGCTCTAATCCTTCTTCTTTATCTGTGCCCTTGCGCGTTCGAGATTTTCCCGCGCACTCTCATGTTCGGGGTTGATGCGCAACGCATGTTCAAAGTGGGCGACGGCTTCAGAGAAATTGCCTTGCATCGCCAGCGCCTCGCCCAGGTCATTATGAGCATCGGCATTTTCCGGGTCGCTGCGCAACGCCTGCTCGAAGTGCATGACCGCCTGCGCGAGATTTCCTTGAATGGCCATTACCTTGCCGAGATTGTAGTGGGCATTGGTGTGCCCAGGATTGAGGCGAAGCGCCTTCTCAAATTGAACCGCCGCCTGCGCCATCTCTCCCTGAATGGCGAGCGCGCTGCCGAGATCGTTGTAGGCGTCGGCATCCTCCGGCCCAAGGCGCAAGACTTCTTGAAAATGTTTGACCGCTTCTTCAGGCTTGCCCAGTGAGAGCAGCGAGGTTCCGAGATTGTAGTGCGCGTTGACATAGTCGGGCCGTATGCGCAGGGCCTCGCGATATTCGCTGATCGCTTCTTCCAGTTTGCCCAGAGTCTGAAGCGCCGTGCCGAGGCTGTTGCGCGCCACCGGATCGTCGGCCTTAATTCGCAGCGCCTGACGATAGGTGTTGATCGCTTCTTCAAGCTTGCCCATTGATTGCAACGCGCCGCCGAGGTTGAAGTGGGCGGTAAAATCATTCGGGTATTTTTGTAACCGATGTCGCATCAGCGATTCCTGCAAAATGATCCGCTGATCATCGCGACCGCGCGGCAAAACCTGTAGCCACAGGTGGCCCATCTCATCTGTGGATCGGTCACCGGCGATCACACGCCTGGGCGGGGAATTCGGATTGCGCGGGTTGTCGGCGGAGTTATCGTAGGTGTAGCGCATGGAGATGGTCGTGCCTTTCGGCAAAAAGACCGGCTGGATGTAACGATAAACCGCCTGCCAGTTAATATCCCAGTCTTTGATTCGTATAAGCCACTTCTTGGTCCCGTCAGGAAGAGTGGCGACGGCCTGCAGGTCTTTGCCAAGATAATGCGCATGCGGATAGACGCCGAGCACATCCACGTCCAAAGGCAATTGATAGTCGTCTGTGATGACGAAATCCTTCTTGCCCGCTGGAATATCAATCGCGCCATCGTTTTCAAGTTGCAACAGCATGGGGTAGCGCGTCGGCGGCTTATCGGAAAAATAAAGCCCGATCATCGGTTGAATCACTTCAGGCTTACCTGATGGCTGAAGATGCATATTGAGAATCAGGTCAGTGCCTTTGTCCAGCCGCCAGGTCATGTCTTCAGGCTCAGTCGCGGGCGGTGTGCCGGGTTTCCAGAAGAGGAAATGGCTGTCAGGCTCGAAATTCTCGGACTCGACGCGGACGTCCATGCCGGCGAAACCGACTTCGGCATCCTGCTCATCAAGGCGGCGAAACGACTGCGTGCGATCTATCAGGATGTTAGCGTGATGCACGACTTTCTTATTACCCGGAAGAATCTCGACGGCTTTAACATAGCGAGTGGTCGAGACCGGGACGGGGATCACGAAATTGCGAAACACGTCCGTGCCGCCGGCTTGCAGGGTGTAGGCTCTGGGCATCTTGACGACGAGATCGGGCTGGCCAAGCTGCCAGCTCTGGTTGAGCTTCGGCGCGGGCAGCAGGTCTGCCGCCATGCCTTCGGCAGTCCCCTGCTCCACCCATTGTTGAATGACGCTGATTTGCGCATCGTTCAGCCGGCGCTCGCCGACAAATTCGCCGTAGCCGGGCTCAGGCAGCCACGGCGGCATATAGCGGCTACGGGTCACCGAGGCGATCTGTTTGGCGCGCTTTTTTACATCCTCGTAGCTCAACAGGCTGAACGGCGCAGGCCCGCCCGCATGATGACACTCGGCGCAATTTTGAAAGATGATTGGGGCAATATCCTTGTTGAAGGTCAGCCGTCCAGACGGACGCGAAAGCTGGCCATCAGGCGAGCCGGGTTGTGCGCGCCCCGCCAGAATCGTCACGCAGAACGCCAGCCCGATAGCAAGAAGAAAATGTGAGAGGGCGTGCTTGACTGTCATGGCCATCACAAATCGGGAATGAAGCAACCAATCGCGGTGGTGTTGGCATTGGCGACCGTTTTGCCTTTGAGGATCGCTTCTAAAATCGCCTCAAGGTCATGTGTGGTTGGCGCAGGCCGCGTTTTGCCAAACGCCACATAGCGATTATCTATGCGGCCACGATAGACGATTCGCCCGGATACAAAAACCGCCGCTTCGGGGGTCACGCGGACGCTTGTCAGCTTGACCAGCGCATGAGAGGGATCGCGCAGAACGCCTAAATGATATTCATAGTCCTTGATATGTTGACGAATCATTTCAACCGATTCATCCGGGTCAGGATAGACCAGCCAGAAGGCTATACCGCTGGCCGCAAACTTCTCAGAGAGTCGCCGAACTTCCGGCGCATAACGATTGGAGATCGGGCAATCGGTGCGGGTGAAGAGAAAAACGACCGCTTTCGCAGAGCTTGCCTGTAGAGGAGCAACCGCCTGGCCGTTTAAGTCGAGCAAGCGCAATTGTGCGGATGCGCCTTCGCTCATCGAGCCGACAACCGCCATCAATACGATTCTTGTAACGAATACCACGAATCGTCTGGTCAATAGACGGACTAACAAGCTATGGCCTCCAAACTGAAACTGCCCTGGCGATTTTTACCTCAGACAAGCGACTGAAGTTTGCGAGCCCTATTATACATCCAAAGTCCGTCTATTGAAAAAATCGCCAGACGAGGCCGGTCTTTAAGTGTGCGGTTAAAAGTGGGATTCGGCTTTGCCAGCCGTAAGAATGTTCTGTCGCGCTATAAAAGCGAAAGAGGGAATGACGCAGCCCCCGTTGCCTCATCCCCTCTTTGGTTTTATTGCTTCTGTCGCTTCTCTGTGTACTGCAATGACCGACGAGGCCCCCGTCTCCTCGATCACCGTTTACTTCAAAGCTACGCTATATACATTGGCAAGACCTGTGCCAGCATGATCGCATCTGTAAGTGTTGAATCTGCAATCGGGCGAAAACCAGTTCCCTAATCAGGTGGCAAAATACGTCAAAACTCGCTGACGAAAAATGGCGCTTCGCGGTGTGGCCGGCTGCGCAGCATTCATTCGACAACCTCCTGGACTCTGCCCACCTCGCCGCTTTCAAGGCGGACCTTGATGCCATGTGGATGATGAGAGGATTTTGTCAAAATCTCCTTGACCACGCCGCGCGTCCGCTTGCCGGTGCGCTGATCCGGTTTCAAGACGACCTCGACTGTCAGTCCGGGCCGTATGTCTTTTCTGTTCTGACCGTTCATGGCGAAGACGCTTTATCCTCCAGGCAGCTTGATTGTAATTGATTTCGTACCTCGCAAGGAAGAGAATGTGGGCTATCGATTGAAGGCAGGATGTCATGCGACTTGACGATAACAACGACCAGCACACTGGCTTCTGGCCTGGTTTGATTTGCAGAGCAAAATTCGGCCCCGGTTTAGAGCATGGGAAATATATTCAAACAACCGTGTGATGAGGCAATCATCCGCTCGACAGTGGCTGCGGCGCCCTGCAAGCCGTCTGCCGGGCAATGGATCCTTGCGGCAACCATTCTCGGCTCAAGCATGGCCTTCATTGACGGCACGGTCGTGAATGTGGCGCTGCCGGCGCTCGAAGCGAACTTGAATGCCACGGTCGTGGATGCGCAGTGGATCGTTGAATCGTATGCGCTTTTCCTTGCTGCCTTGCTGCTGGTTGGCGGGGCGCTCGGCGATCAGTTCGGTCGCCGGCGAATCTTTTGCCTCGGCATTGCGCTTTTTGCCCTGGCCTCTGCCTGGTGCGGCGTTGCGCCTGATGTCAAACAATTGATCATCGCCCGCGCCGTTCAAGGGATAGGCGGGGCGTTGCTGGTGCCGGGCAGCCTGGCGATTATCAGCGCCTCCTTCGACGAAGAAAAACGCGGACAGGCGATTGGCACATGGTCGGGGTTCACGGCCATTACGGCAGCCGTCGGGCCGGTCATGGGCGGCTGGCTAATCGATCGTGTTTCGTGGCGCGCCGCCTTCTTCAGTAACCTGCCGCTGGCAGCGGTCGTGCTAGCGCTGGCGTTCAGATATGTGCCGGAGAGCCGTAATCAAGAAACCCAACGTGGCCTGGACTGGCCGGGCGCATTGCTTGCGACCATCAGCCTGGGGGTAATCGTTTACGGGTTGATCGAGTCCTCGCGTCGAGGTTTCGGCGACAAACGAGTCATCATCGCCGAGGTGTTAGGCGTGATCACAGCCGTGCTGTTTATCCTGGTTGAGAAGCACAGCCGCAACCCTATGCTGCCGCTGCCGCTGTTTCGATCCAGGGATTTTAGCGGGGCAAACCTGCTGACGTTGTTCCTCTACACGGGGCTTTCCGGGGCGCTATTTTTCTTACCCCTGAATCTGATTCAAGTGCAAGGATACACGGCCACTGCCGCAGGCGCTGCGACGCTGCCATTCATTCTCATCATGTTCATCCTGTCGCGCTGGTCAGGCGGGCTGGTGAGACGCTATGGAGCGAAGCTGCCGCTAGTCGTGGGGCCGATCATTGCCGGGCTTGGCTTTGCTCTGTTTCTGAGGCCGGGGATAGGCGGTAGCTACTGGCTGACCTTCTTTCCGGCAGTGGTCGTGCTCGGTCTCGGCATGGCGGTCAGCGTCGCGCCGTTGACCACCACCGTGATGAATTCGGTGCAGCAAAGCCGCGCCGGTGTCGCTTCGGGAATTAACAATGCCGTATCGCGCACGGCGGGATTACTGGCCGTCGCGGTCTTCGGTCTGGTTATGCTGCACGCCTTCAATCATCGTCTTGATCAGCTTATATTGAACCTGAACATCCCGGCAGAGTCGCGGCATTTCATCGATGAGCAACGAATCAAGCTGGCCGGCGCAGAGTTGCCTGATGATGTCGATCCACAGGTGCAAGCAAGGTTGCGGCAAGCGATCAACGAGTCGTTTATCTGGGGGTTCCGTCAGATCATGCTAATTGCTGCGGCGCTGGCGCTGTTAAGCGCGCTGGCGGCCTGGCTGTTGATTCAGGGGAAAGAACGGCACCTCTCCTGATCTATAGCGGTTTTCAAATCGGTTTAGCATGTAGGGGCGACCCTGCGGTGGTCGCCCCAGTGTACGAACACGCAGTCTGGGGCGGGCCGCAGACGCCCGCCCCTACATGATTGCGGCTTAATCCAATTGAAATCTGCTCTAGTGAGACGGCGGGCCGCGCCAGGAAAGCGCAGGGTTAGAATCGCGAAATGATCCACAGGCAGCCGCCAACGGCCACCATATCCTCAAGTATAGCGATGACGAAGTCCGGCACACCCAGCGCCTGCACGAGCCGTGTGCGCAGTTGGTAGCCGCCAAAACAGCCGACCATGCCGCCGGCAATGCCAAGCACTGCGCCAAGCAGGGCACTCTTTGCTCCGCCAGCGGCAACGCAAGCGCCGGTTAATCCACCTGTGACAATGCGCGCGATCAAGCCCAGAGGCGCAGTGCGGCTGGGAGTTTTCGGCAGCTTATCGGCTATGAGTTCCAATATGGCGAGCAAGGTGAAAATCACGACGGAGGGAACTGAGCCAATCAGCGAGAGGGGTCGCTCAAGCTTCAGCCAGCCCAGGTACGTGGCCCATGCAATCGCCGCAGGAGCCGTCAGCGAGCGTAGTCCCGCAAGCAATCCAATGAGAAAGGCAAATAGCAGAGTCATCATCCCGCCGCTCCTTCAATCGCCCAACGTTCCGTCTCAGCCAGCGCGTGAGCGGCAATGAAAGTAATCACTCGAACTGCGCCGCTCCGGCGCGGTTGCAAACAGATGTTAGCCGTTTACTCCTCAAGAAGCCAGCTTAGAGGTTCGCTTAATATACCATCTTTGCACCAGGTAAAAGAGAATGGTGTTATAATTAGCCCCCAGGAGGGATTCATATAATGGGCAGATTCCTTAAAGACGCCAGGCATCATGTTGAAAGAATCCAGTACTACCACGAACACGCTCCATTCAGAGGATATGCACAGGCATATCCCCACTACTCGAAACTCGATGAGCTTATGATTCGTGCAGAAAAATCTAAGAGCGATAAGCGTGATGTGCCCGTTATCCAGGAACTCAGGGAGTCGGTGTCTGACTTGATGGAAGAAATGCGTAAGCGCGACGGAGTTGAAGAGTAATAACCCTATGGCCCGTAAGCGTCCAGAAGACTAGAGCGGTTTTCAAATGCGTTTGCCATGTAGCGCAAGCGGTTAGCTTGCGCAGCGACTCGCGCAAGCTAACCGCTTGCGCTACATCCGATTGAAAATCGCTCTAGGGGGCGTGATCTGCGGGAAGCTAGACCTTGCTCCCGTTTCTTTTTCCCTTCGCTGTGTAGATCGCTGTATAGGCGCAATAAAAAAGCCACATTTAAGTGGCTCTAATTGTTAATAAAGTCGGGGCGAGAGGATTCGAACCTCCGACCCCCTGGTCCCAAACCAGGTGCGCTACCAGGCTGCGCCACGCCCCGAAATTTTTCTGAGTTACACATGCGACCCAGGTGACAAAGAACTTCGCGTTCGCAGACGATTGTACTGTACTTTGGTCAGCTTGCGCAATGGCTATACCTTCTGAGATTAACTGCTTGGCCTGCGCAATCGACCTTGCCAGTCATCACCATGCCTGATCGATCAATTGACATTCAATGGCCTGATACCGCCTGCGCCGGTTGCGGCGTCGCTTGCACAGGGCGCGTCGGGCATCCGGCATAGGAACGACCGGCTAAAGGCAGCCATCATTTATTTGCAGTAAGCCGCTGCCGCAGTAGGTCATTGGCTAAATGATTCAGTGAGACACCCTTTCGACGGGCCCGTGCGCGCAACTTCTTTATGACATCAGCTTCGATTTCAATTTCGTACCGTCGCCGGCGTAATTCGCTCTTCATTTCTACGGTATGAAAAGCATCTGGATACGCCGTTGTATCATGTGTGTCCCAGAACTCGGCAGCTTCTTCATAGCTTGCGAATTCTTCGGGTATTGGATCAATCTGCTTCTTTCTGCGCATGGTAGTATTTCTGTTCCGCTCTGGTCATATCGCGGGCTGATATCGGCAGGGCTGCGGCTCTGGGCTTGCGAATAAAGAATACAACCAGGAATCTGCCTGCTTCAGTTTTACCATAGGCCACGTACAAGTTCTCGCCTTTAACGCGACCCCTTTGCGCCATGCGTATATGAGGTTGTGAGAATAGAACTTCCTCAACTTCTTCCGTCGAGACGCCATGTTTGTCGGCAATCTTTTCAACAAATCTTTCTTTCCAGAGGATCTCGAAAAGATTCAATCTCAACTCCTCGCATCGAGGCGCTTGTACGATTACGATTTTATCACCGCATTGAGGTGGCGCGCGAGTGGCTAATGTCCTGAATGAGTCATCGCTACGAGTTCAATCGCCCGTCGCGGCCTGCGCCGGTTGCGGCGTCGCTTGCACAGGGCGCGTCGGGCATCCGGCATAGGAACGACCCGCCAGCAGGCTCTCGCGCTTCATCACGACGCTGTGCGGAGCAACAGTGGCGCGCGCGCCGATGTCTGCGCCATAAAGCAAGACGGCATTGCCGCCGACCGTCGCGCGACGGCGAATCCTGACGTGGTCGATCTTCAAGACGCGATCTTCAAAGGTGTGCGCCTGGAACTGGCAACTCACGGTTGCGCCGTCTTCAAATTGCAGCATATCGGGATCGACCACATGAGCGAAGCCGCTGCCGAGCACGACCCGGCGGCCTATCTTCATGCCCATCGCCCGCAGATACCACGACAGCAGCAACGTGCCTTCGATAGCCGAAAGCGCCGTCCGCGCGTAAACTCCCCACGCCACATAAAGAAAATCCCAGCGGCTGCACCAGCACGACCATAAAGGATGCACGCCCGGACGCACACGACCGAGCAGTCCCCACTTCATCAGTAGCACCAGCAAACAGAAAAATGCGGCGGTCGCCAAGCTCAACAGCGGCACCATCACAAAGAGGAAGACCGGCCACCTAAAGAGGTCATCGGCATCCGCAAGCAGCTTGAACCAGATGGGCAGAGCGATGATCGGCGTCGCCGGCAAACCGAAACGCAACATCTCCCAGAAGACTCGATTGACATAACGAATCCACGAGGGATTATGCGTCAGGCTGCGATCACATTCGACGATTTCGCGGCGCGGCAGCTCGAACGGCGCATGGCCGAACCAGGCGGTGCCTGGCTGTATCACCTCATCATCCGCAACCGTGCAGACGCCGAGCAGCACATCATCAGGCATCTGCTCGCCGGCGGGGATCACCACGTGATTGCCTAAGAAGGTATTGACGCCGAGCCGCGTTTGCTGGAGCGTCACCGTGCCGCGATGCACGCGCGGCCCACCCAGATAGATGCCATCGGCAAAGAAGGTTTCTCGGCCAATATCGATCAACTCAGGCACGACGTCCGTGATCGTGCTGATCTCGCAGCCGTGGCCGATCTTCATCCCTGCGAGCCGCAACCACGCAGGCCAGAAGAGCGTGCCGCTCAACCACTCGCCCGCCGATTGCACCATCTGTGTTTTTAACCACACTCGCACATAGGCCGGGCTCCAGCGGCTGATGACGCCTGCGTGAACCCTGCCGAGGGCGCGCATGGCCAGCGCTTCAAGCGCCAGCGTGAAGGGCACAGGCACCGAGACGAGCAGGACAGCGGCGATCAACAGCGACGGCTTGAGCGCAGGCGTACTGAGCCAATCGAGCGCGCTTTCGGCGTCCACGCCATAGAGCAGCGCCATCGCCACCATCGGCAGTTCAAGCGACAGAGCCAGCACCAATCCCAGTGCGAAGCGCGCGCAGATGAGCGTCACCCCGTGACTCATAGGCGATAGCTGCGGCTCGCCTTCAGGCAAAACCGGGCGCGGCGGCGCATGGCCTGCCGCACGCGCAGGGATGCCGTCCCAGCGTTCGCCGCGCGGAATGCGTTCTCCATCCGCCAAAGATGAAGAGGCAGCCAGATAAGCCTCCGGCTCAAGCACGGTGTTGCTGCCGACCCCTGCGCGAATCTCCAGTGTGCTGCCCGCGCCAATCGTGATCGCGCCGACGACGACCTGCCCATCGTCAAAATCAACCAGCCGCAGAGAAGCATCCTGGCTGATGGTCACGTCATCGCCGATGTCGAGCAAATCCCAGCCGCCTTGCAGAAGGTTGACGCCGCGATGCAGGTGTACACGCTTGCCTATACGAGCGCCGAGGGCGCGCAGGGCGCTCTGTTGAAACACCGTGCCTTCAAGCAGCGGCCAGGGAATGATGCGCACGGTTTGCTGCACCATCCAGTTACGCACGTAGAAGCTGCCCCAGACCGGCGCGCGTAATGGGCGATAACGGCCAATCAGCGCCTTCTTGACCCCTGCCGCCAGCAGAATCGAAACAGGAGTGTAAATTACTAAACTGGCGAAGAGCAGCAACGGCCCCAGCAGGAGAAATGGAATCAAGCCCAGATGGTGAATCAGCCAGGGCAACGCAGCGAAGGCGGCAAAGTAAGCGGCGGATGAGCCGACAACGAGGCCGGCGAGCAACCAGATCGTTTGCCAGAGGGTTGCCAGAACGGGGTGGCCCTGCAACGTTCGTGGCCCATCTTCGATGATGGTTGGCACGCCGAATTCGGCGCACGCACGCCGTGCCAGCTCTGCCACGCTGCGCGTCTCGTAAAGATCGCGCACCGTCACGTGCGCCGTCGACGGCTCGTCGCGCAGCCGCGAGATCAACTGCGCGGCGCGCAGGCTATCGCCGCCGAGATCATTGAAGAAATCATCGTCAACCGAGGCGGCTTCGCGCAATCGCAGAACGCTGCGAAAGGCCGCTTCGATCTTCTCTTCCATCGCATCGCGCGGCGCAAGCCTTTGTTTGCCATCCATGCGTCCGGACAAATCAAGAAAAGGGAGCGCCTGACGATTCAGTTTGCCGGCGACGCTGGTCGGCAACTCCGCCAGCAGACCAAAACGACTCGGCACCATATAGTGTGGCAGCAGGTTGCCGAGGGCCGCTTTCAATCTCTCGAACGGCGGCGGCGCGCCAGGATCATCAGGCACAATGAAGGCCACGAGCAAGGCTTGCGCGCCGTCTTCCTGCACACGGCAGGCGGCCTCGCGCACGCCGTCCATTTCGGCGAGGCGCGCTTCGATGGCTTCCAACTCGATGCGATAGCCACGCAGTTTCACCTGCGAATCAATGCGGCCATGATAATGGAAGTTGCCTTCGCCGTCGCGATGCACGAGATCGCCTGTGCGGTAGATGCGCCCCAGGCGTGTATGCAGGGGAAATTTTTCGGCAGTCAATGCCGCGCGGTTGCGATAGCCGCGCGCCAGGCCGACGCCGCCTAAGCAAAGCTCGCCCAGGTCGCCATCGGCGACTTCTTCGAGCGATTCGTTCAACACCCAGGCTTGCAGGCCGCGAAGCGGGCGGCCAATCGTGACCGCCTCGCCTTCTCTGATTGTGGTGTGCAGCGCCGTCACCGTGCATTCAGTCGGCCCGTAGCCGTTCTCTAAGCGCCGGCCAATGGCCCAGCGGTCGGCGACATCGCGCGGCAGCGCTTCGCCGCCGACATAAATGAAAGACAAATCCGGCAGCGCCGTCTGCGGGTCGTCACACCCCAGAGTTCGCAACAGCGTCGGCGGCGCGCATAACACGTTGATGCGCTCGCGGCGCAACCAATCAATCAGATCCGGCCCCAGTCGCACCGTCTCATCGTCCATGACGACCAGCGTAGCTCCCGCAGCCAGAGCCAGCCAGATTTCTTCAACCGACGAATCATAGGCAGCCGATGAATTCTGCGACACACGATCATAGGGCGAAAGCTTGAACTCTTTGAGATCATGGCCGACGAGGTTACTGATGCTGCCATGCTCGATCATCACGCCCTTGGGACGGCCCGTCGTGCCGGAGGTGTAGATCATGTAAGCCAGACTACTCGGCGTCAGCCAGTGTGGCGGCGGCGGCGCAACCGGAAGTTGGCCGGACGATTCGATCAATTCGGCGACATCGAAGACGCGCTCGCGGTTGAAGTCGACGCGGCTGGCGCACGCCCGTCCCGCAGCGTCCGTCAGCAGCGCAAGGGGCGCGGAATCCTTGAGAATGTCGCGCACCTGCTCGTCAGGGAAAGCCGTATCGATGCATGTGTAAGCGGCCCCGGCTTTCAGCGCCGCCAGTTGTGCGATGTAGAGATGCTCGCTGCGACGGGGCAGCAAGATCGCCACGACCGATTCACCGTTGATGAAGGCGCTGAGAAACGTCGCGATGGCATTGACCTGCTGTTGGACTTCCGTATAAGTGAGCACACGCCGTTCGGCCCGCTGGTTGCCCGGCGGCACATCGAGCGCCGGACGCTGCGGCCAGCGGCGCACGGCTCTCTCAAAAAACTCATGGAGAAAGAAAGGTTCTTCGACCGATTGCGCCGCGTCATCGGATGTTGGTTGAACGAGCAGGCTCATGTAAAATTTGTTACCTCAACTACAACCAGGATTCTGTAAAGCACGTCACAGAAGCCCAATGAGACGCCAACACCCCGGCAGCGACCGAGACACACACATACTGTCGCGTGCCTCTCCCTTATAAAGAAGAACTCCGCAGCGACACGAATGGAATTTACCGGAATGCCGGCACACCCCTGAGAGCCTGTGCGCCGCCGATGTGCAACTGTTTTGAATTACATGGTTCAGTCAAGCACTTATGGCGGTCATCATTATGCGGGATAGAGTTGCTGTTACTCAAGCTCAAGGTGTAGATATTGAGACTCGGCGAGATGTAATAGAGATAGTTTCATCAATGCCGCTCCCGCGCCGGCTGATGCGAGGCGTTCTTCTGAATAAGGATATGCTTCCGGGTGACATGATATACAGAAAGTAGAAAAAGAAGCTGGCAGAAAGTAGTTGTAATGAATTTCAGCATCGGAGTATAATAAAAACCGCTTTGGGATAGTCGCCGGGAACCTGGGGTTGGTAGCACCAAATATTACAAACGATCTACTTTCCTGATCTATTGATCGCTTATCTCCTTGGAAAGTATCAGCGAACCATAAAAAATGAAGGCTGAGGTGGAAGGTCAGGCCAGCCGTGAGCGACTACCAGCCAGAGAGCGGTTGTCCGGCAGAGAGACTCAGAACCTTCCCCGGTCGTGGAGTTATCCAGAAACTACATAATGACTTGTTAGGCGCTTGCTTGTAATTACTCTATGGTCTAAAGTCCGCTAGAATTGTGAATGGTTTTGTAGAGAGATTACGTCTATAAGTGATGCCACACATGAATAGTGCGGTATGGCCAGCCGTGAGATGTTTGTGCCTATGGCCATTCAACGGGCAGATTCGAGAAACAATCCCCTATTTGGCCGCCGTGCTAGATATACAAAAGTAGGAGATAAATACAATGAAAAACAAACTTGCTTGCCTCAAATCCTTTACCTCGCTCGTGCTACTCGGCGTGGTCGTGCTCTGTGTCTCGGCCCCCGCAACGGCGGGCGTCATGCATGCTAGAGCAGTAATTGGGCTGGGCGTTAGTGCGCAGTTTGCCCCACATGGTGGAGTCGCGCATGCGGAGCGTCACCAAGGCTCGAAGTACCGCATTGCACACGAGGAGTTTGGGAATAATTACACCTATGGCAACGCTGGCAGTGGTCATGCACACCACCATAGCGGGCTGGCTAGATCATCGGACGGAGGGTCGCAAGAAAGTGACAACCGCGAGGCCCCAGCAACGAAACCGCCAGTCCCGGGCTCGCGTGGCACATCGCAGTACGTAAAACAAACCTGGCTGCCCAATGCCTCAGGTGACAAGATTGAGATCACCTGGACTTCGGATAGCTTCCTCCAAATAGATCCATCCGAAATCACGCCGGGCGGGCAGGTCGTGTCCCGCGCCAGTATTACCGCCAGCGGCGGTCTTAACGGAACAGTTGAAATCTCCGCTCGACTAAAACGAGGCCAAAAGCCACAGATTGTCACACAACTCACGGGCATCTTCAGAGGCGTGAAATTTGAACTCGTTTCGCATCCGGGCGGTGTCGTATCGTTGCAATTTAGGCAGCCGTTGAAGTGGGCAGTGAGAGGTAACGCCGAGACTTTCGACATCGCCCTTGATGCCTCTATCGACTGAAGTAGACGGAGGTTTGGTACTCGGAAGTCGTGCCTAACAAATGCATAAACCGGAGCCCGGCAAGCGAATTTCTCATGCTTCGGCAAGTGTTACGTGCCGCGCCCGGTTATGCAAAGCGTTATGCGGCTTCTCTGGCTAACGCAACGGATCACACTGAACAATTTGGAATTCGCCAACTCACAAAGGAGACAATCATGAATAGGAAACAGTTTCTCTTAACGTCGGTTGCGATTCTTTATGCGCTTATTGCAGGCGCTGCCTTGAACAACATTCTCCACGTGCCGTCCGCTCAAGCGCAGGCAATGCGGACGGACTTGTTTGCCCAGGTACAAGCCGCCGAAAAGGAGCCAATCGCCTACGTTGGGCATGGAGGTTTTTTTGATCAGGATGGCAAACAGATCGCGCTGACGTTGGAATTTGTGGCCAAGGCCCAGGATTGGTACCGCAGAAAATTGTTGTCGACCTTAACAGAGGGCAAGAGGGCTGAGTTTGCAAAATTTGAAAAGAGGTTGAATGCCAGTGTAAATCTCAGCGTAAAAGCTGAGGGGCAGACCCGCCTCGTGGTTCAGCAGCACTTGTTAGATTGGCTTGTGGCCAATTCAAAAGAGATCGGCAGCGATGGCCGAACTGTGGGCAAGCTGAATGCCTTGAAATATGCATTGCATTGGAAGATTCCAGAGCGTGCGAATCCGGAGAAGTTCCAATACGACGAAGAGTTTAAGATTGATCCAGAGCTTGAAAAAAAGCTCAAGTCACCTGAATTCAAATCTGGTGGATTTAAGGTGCAGTCCGCTACCATCAATCAGGGCCAAGCCTATATCAATGAATGCATCGCCGCCGGTGTTCCGATTCCGCCGCCGATTGGACAGCTCGATCCTGCCGGCCTGACGGGGTGGAAAAGCCAGGGCTTCATACCTCAAAACCAGCAATTTATCGTCGGCAGTCCAGCCGAAGTGCGGACCTTCCAAAGTTCGTCGCCGGTGGGCATGTGCTTTGCCTTGCCACGATATACGAATAACGCAAAGACAACGGTTGCACTCGACGGCGTGATTTGCCTGGGACAGGCTTCCTCCAAAGTCTGCATTTGGGATAATCAGATGAATGGTAACGGCTTCCCTTTCCCCAGCGGCACTCAGATTCCAATCGGGGTGCCGAATCTCACCATCAATCCGGCTGGCCAGTATCAAGGCGGGGGGTTTGAACTCAATAATGGTTCCGGCGGTATATGCACGGATTGCCATGCCGGACAGAACCCTTACATCATCCACCCCGATGCAAATCTTGGGTCAGGCGTGTTCATGGGCAATCTCAATCCGCCCCCACACAGCCTAACGTTCTCAGCATCTCGGTATGACCCGCTGGTGTCGGCGTCCTGGCCGCAAAATCAGCTTTCTATGTCTCCTCCTTACGTTCCAGTGGTATGCTCGGGCTGCCATCAAGCGGGTGGCAGCGGCGGGGCATTTCCGCATCTCTCGACCGTCTTGCCCGATTATTGCGGGACTATCCTCAGATCCGCCATAGGGGCCCTACCTCTGGGCTCCACAAACCCGTTACCAACGATGCCGCAAGGCGCGCCGGGAAGTTCGGTGTGTACTCCAAATCTGCCGAGTTCAGACCCGCGATTCAGGGCGTGTACTCCAATGATGACGGCGTCGTGTAATCCTCCTGGTAGTACATTGGCCCCCTCGGATCCGCTGTATCTGCAGTGTACTCCAGAGATGAACACGTTCTTGAGTTGGTGCGGGGTTCCCGCGAATTCAGGTCCTTCCGACCGGGGCGACCCACATCTGACGACCACCAATGGCATAAATTATGACTTTCAGGCTGCCGGAGAGTTTACAGCGCTGCGCAATTCCGCCACCGGTTTCGAGCTACAAACCCGTCAAACACCCGTGGCGACCACTTTCACACCGGGTGCCAATCCCTATACAGGCTTGGCAAGCTGCGTAAGCTTAAACACAGCCGTAGCGGTCCGCGTTGGCAAGCATCGCATTACGTACCAGCCAATTCGTGGCAAATTGGTCAGCGCCGAACAACTGCAACTTCGCATTGATAGTGCATTGGTTAGTCTGCCAAAAAAGGGCATCAATCTTGGCAATGGCAATTTGATCACCAGAGCTGATTCGAGCGGCGGCCTGGACATCAACCTGTCGGATGGAACTCACTTAATCATCACGCCCAACTTTTGGACGTCGGAGGGTTATTGGTATTTAAATGTTGATGTTGTGAATACGCCGTCCCGTGAAGGCACGATGGGACACATCCCGGTCGCCAATTGGTTGCCGCTTGCGCCGAATGGATCGTCGTTTGGCTCGGCTCCTGTGTCTCTTGTCGACAGACATGTCCTGCTGAACAATAAATTTGCTGATGCGTGGCGGGTGACAAAAACCACAAGCCTTTTTGATTACGCGCCAGGCACCTCAACCGATGATTTTACCAATCGCGAATGGCCACCAAAACCCGGCGAATCTTGCAGAGTGGCCGGCGCAACCAGACCACTTGCAGAGCCAATGAAACCTGAACTCGCCAGAAGACTGTGTCGCACTATCAAGGACAAGGTCATCTTTGAAAATTGCGTTTTTGACGCTACTGTGACTGGAGATAAGGGAGTGGTCGATGCCTATCTGCGTTCGCTGAAATTGAAGCGGGCTCCAGCCACGGGAATTCCATAACCGCGGCGTCGGGGCGACTCTTACACGCTCTCGCCGTATAACACCTCGTTGGACAGGAGCGCGAGAAGCCGCTTTCTCAACTTGATTGATGGGTTTGAAGGTTGTATGTAATCGCCGCGCCCAGTCAACTCTGAGGAATTACCAGCAAATAATACGGGGCTTAACAAGATAATCCAGTGGAGCCGCTGAAGCGAGTTTTTTAACCGACCACCCGTTCGGCGCGGCGATCCGCAAAACTTAGGTTGATGGCGATTCTTCAGTAGAATCAACGGAGGCATCGCCTGCCAGCCGCGCAATGATGCGGACGAGATCGAGCGGTTCGACAGGCTTGCTGATGTGCTTCTGAAAACCTGCCGACAACGCCCGCGACCGATCCGCAACGCCGGCAAAAGCCGTCAGCGCAATGGCCGGCATCGCGCCGCCCAACTCAGGCTCTAAGGCGCGCACTTTGCGAATCAAGGCGTAGCCATCTTCATTCGGCATGCCGATGTCAGAGACCAGCAGGTCGGCTTTCCAGCCCGCCAACATATCGAGCGCTTCGGTCGCCGAGGCGCAGGCGCGCACTTCGCCGCCTGCCTGTTCCAGTGCGATGGTCAACATCTGTAGGGTGTCGAGATCGTCATCAACCAACATGATGCGCAAATCCTTGAGCGTCCACAGCGTCTCGTCTGGCCGGTCTTCCGCCGGCTCGTTTTCTTCTGCCAGAAGTGCGGCGCGCGCCGTCTCTGAAAAACTCATCGTCAGCGGCAGGTCAACCGTGAAGGTCGCGCCCTGCCCTTCTCCGGGGCTCTCAACCTGTATGATGCCGCCGTGCATCTCGACCAGGTGCCGCACGATGGCAAGTCCAAGCCCAAGCCCGCCGTGCTTGCGCGTCATGTGCCGTTCAGCCTGCGAGAAACGGTCAAAGACATAAGGCAAGAACTCCTCGCTGATGCCGCAGCCGTTGTCGCTGACAATGATGCGCGCGCACTCGCCGTGCAGCGTCAGCCCGACTTGAATCTCACCATTGTTGGCGGTGAACTTGACGGCGTTCGACAACAGATTCCAGACGACCTGCTGCAAGCGTGTCGGGTCGCCGCGCAACAATCCGACCGTCGCATCGAAGGCCGTGGCGATGCGTATCGATTTGGTCTCGGCAGCCGGACGCACGGCGTCAATCGCCATCTCAATGATCGGCACGAGCTTGATCGGGCGAGCTTCGATGCGCAGCTTGCCGCTGATGATGCGCGAGACGTCGAGAATGTCTTCGATCAGCTTGGCCTGCGACTTGGCATTGCGTTCGATGGTTTCAAGCCCGCGGGCGAGCGAGGCCGGATCAGATTCCTTGATGCGCAGCAGCCGCGTCCAACCGAGTATATAGGTCAGCGGCGTGAGCAAATCATGCGAGACGGTGGCGAGGAATTCGTCCTTGGCGTGGTTGGCCGCCTCGGCTTCGGCGCGCGCCTTCTGCTCGCTCGCGAGCAGTTGCGTGCGCTCTTCTTCAGCGCGCTGGCGTTCGAGGATTTCGCCTTGCAGAGCGGTATTCACTCTGCCCAGTTCAGCGGTGCGCTGCTGGACGCGCATCTCCAGTTCGTCATTCTTCTTTTCGATCTCCCGATAGAGTTCGATAATCGCTTTGTTCCTCTGGTCAAGCTCCTGATTCTTTTCGAGCAGCAGTTCAGCCTGCCGCTTGATCTCCTCAGTCTTTTTGTAAAGCTCGATGAAGACGGCAACCTTCGCCTTGAGGATCTCCGGCTCGAAGGGTTTGAAAATGTAATCGACCGCACCGAGCGAGTAGCCTTTGAAGACCTGGCCTTCGCTTTTGTTCATCGCCGTCAAAAAGATGATCGGCACGTTTTGCGACTTCTCGCGCTCGCGGATCAGGGCGGCGGTTTCAAAGCCATCGATGTCCGGCATGTGAACGTCGAGCAGGATGACGGCGAAATCCTGATCGAGCAGCAGCTTCAGGGCTTCTCTGCCTGAGTTTGCCTTGACGATGTTTTGCTCAAGATAGCCGAGCGTCGCTTCCAGAGCCAGCAGATTCTCCTGCCGGTCGTCGACCAGCAGGATGCTGACGGTCTGCTCTTGCGCTGGCTTGTCTAGCTCTTGCTCCAACATCAATGCATTTGCCTGCTGCGCCCGTGCCATAAATAATCCTCGCTGCTGTGAACCAGGTCATTCAGAAATTGTGCGATCTCTGCAAGCGGCAACACATGGTCGACCTCCGCGCCGGCAATCGCGGCTGCCGGCATGCGAGCGCTCTCTGCCGACGCCGGATCCTGCACGATGGTCAAGCCGCCGCGCGCTTTGACTCTGGCAATCCCCTGCGCGCCGTCTTCATTTGACCCGCTCAATAAGATCGCCACTACTTTATCACGGTAAGCATCTGCTGCCGATTCAAAAAGCACGTCGATTGAAGGCCGCGAAAACTGCACGCGCTCATCCACAGACAGAGCGAAATGATCTTTTTCAACCAGCAAGTGATAATTCGCCGGCGCGATGAAAACCGTGCCGGGAAGAATCGGCTGCTTGTCTTCGACTTCGACAATCGGCAGACGGCAGGCTCGCCGAAGTAGTGTAGACAACAATTCATCCGAATCCACGCTGCGATGCTGCACCACCGCGAGCGGCAAATGGAAATTCTCCGGCAGCGCGCCGAGCAGCAGGGCAAGCGCGTCATAGCCGCCGAGGCTGGCACCCGCGACGATCAGATCATAATTCATCACGCAACCCTCCTGTAGAGCTTTTCGCCCTCTTCAAGAACCTCGTAATTTTTTTCGTATGGCGTATAGCTGATCGTTTCCTTGTGGCCGAGTCCGAGGACGCCGAACTTGCCAAGACTTTCGTAGAGCAACTGATGCACACGGCTTTGCAACGTCTGATTGAAGTAGATCAAGACGTTGCGGCACAAGATGACGTTGAATTCGTTGAACGAACGGTCGGTCACCAGGTTGTGCTGCGAAAAGACGACGTTGCGGCGCAGCGACGAACGATAAATGGCGCTGTCGTTATCCGCCGCATAGTATTCGGAGAACGCCGCCCTGCCGCCCGCTTTGACGTAGTTGCTGACGTAGTTCTGCATGTAATCCAGCGAATAGATGCCCTCTCTTGCGCGCTTCAGCACCGCTTCATTCAAGTCTGTGGCGTAGATTCGGCAGCGATCATAGATGCCTTCTTCGGTTAAAACAATCGCCGTCGAGTAGACCTCTTCGCCGGTCGAACAGCCGGCATGCCAGATGCGCACGAAGGGGTAAGTCTTTAACAGCGGCACGACCTTCGTTCGGAACGCTAGATAGAAGTTCGGGTCGCGAAACATCGAGGTGACGTTGACCGTCAGCGCGACGATGAAGCGCTCGAAGCAAGCCGGGTCGTGCAGTATAAGGTCTTGCAGTTGCGAAATGCTGGCGACTTTTTCATCGCGCATAAGATCGCCGATGCGACGCTTGAGCGAGGCCGGGGCATACTCGCGGAAATCATATCCGTAATGCAGATACACGCCTTCCAAAAGCAATTGGATCTCGATGTCTTCAAGATCAAGATCGCCGCCATCCCGGTTCATCTCTGTGCTTGGCTTGCTCACGACTCCAACTCCCCACCCTATGTTCAAACGGTTCGACCTGTAGGGGCAGGGCTTGTCCCTGCCCGAATTGGTCGTAGGCCAATGATGCGTCATCGCGCTGTGCGCGATCCGGGCAGCCACCAGAACTGCCCCTACATCACCGATGCATTTGCAGACCACCTATTTATACAACCAGACGCGCAGCAGCGAGAGAAGCTGCGCGATGTCAATCGGCTTGGTGATGTAATCCGACGCCCCGGCTTCGATGCACTTCTCGCGGTCGCCTTTCATGGCTTTCGCGGTCAGCGCAATGATCGGCAGCCCCTTGTATTGCTGGTTGCGGCGGATTTCGTTCATCGCCTCATAGCCGTCCATCTCCGGCATCATCACGTCCATCAGGACGATATCGATGTCCGGGGTTTTCTCCAGCATCTCAATCGCGCCTCTGCCGTTCTCTGCATAGACGACATCCATCTGATGGCGTTCGAGGGCGCTGGTGATGGCGAAGATGTTGCGGATGTCGTCATCAACGACCATGGCTTTCTTGCCGGCGATCACCGAATCGGTCATGTGTAACTTTTCTAACATTCGCCGCTTCGGCTCCGGCAGGTTGGCTTCGACGCGATGCAGGAAGAGCGCCGTCTCATCCAGCAGCCGTTCCATAGACTTCACGTCTTTGATGATCACCGTCTCGGCGACGCGCTTGAGCTCAGTCTCTTCAGTCTTGCTCAATTCCTTGCCGGTGTAAACGATGATCGGCAGGTCAATCGAGCCGACTTCCATCTTCACCTTTTCGATCAGCTCGAAGCCGTTCATGCCCGGCAAGCCGAGATCGAGCACCATGCAATCGTATGGGGTTTCCTTGAGCGCCGCGAGCGCCTCTTCGCCGCTGGCCACCGCCGTTGTTTGCACATCGCCATTGCCGATCAATTCGACGATGGCGTTGCGCTGCACGTCGTTGTCTTCGACGACTAGCAGCCGCTTCGCAGGCCGCTCGATGAAGTTCTTGATATTGCTCAACGCATCGGTCAGCCCTTCTTTGGTCACAGGCTTCTTCAGGTAAACCCGCGCCCCCATCTTCAAGCCGATCTGCACGTCTTCCATCAAAGAAATGATGTGCACAGGGATGTGGCGCGTCGCCGGGTCGTGCTTCAAGCGGTCGAGCACCGCCAGACCGTGAACCACCGGCAGGCGTATGTCGAGCGTGACGGCGTCGGGCTTGTACTTCTGCGCCAACGCCAGCGCCGCATCGCCGCGCGAGGCGACGATGCCTTTGAAGCCTTTCTCGCGCGCCATGTCGAGCAGGATGCGCGCAAAGGTATTGTCATCCTCAACGATCAACAGCACACGGTCGCCCGACTCAATCGCATCGCGGTCATCAGCGATTTCGCTCTGCAACAGCAAGGACGAATCCAGGTTGATGAGCGGGTCGGCGGCGTTGCTGACCAGCGTTCCGCCCGCGCGCACCAGGCTGGACAGGCGCGAGCTATCCGGTTCCATTTGTCCCGAACCGCTGCCGTCGGGTCTTGCCGCGCCGAGCGTGTAATAGAGCGGCAGGTAGAGCGTGAAGGTGGTGCCTTCGCCGGGGGCGCTCGTCATGCGTATCTCGCCGCCCAACAAGCGAGCGATCTCGCGGCTGATCGTGAGGCCCAACCCGGTGCCGCCGTACTTGCGGCTGGTCGTGCCGTCGGCCTGCTGGAACGCTTCAAAGATGATCCGGTGTTTATCCGCCGGAATGCCTATGCCCGTATCGATCACCGAGAGCGCGATGACGCGCGCCGCGCGATTCAGCGCCTCGTTGTCGAATATCCAACTTTGCTCTGTCTCTTCGATGTGCAGATGCACGCTGCCTTCGTGTGTGAACTTGAAGGCGTTCGATAACAAATTCTTCAGCACCTGCTGAAGGCGCTTGACGTCTGTGCGCATGAAGTCGGGCAACCCTTCGTCAAGCTCGACGGTGAACTCCAGCCCTTTGGTTTCGGCGACAGGTTTGAAATTGCGCTCCAGATAATCCTTCAAGTTATCGAAGGGAATATCGCCGACTTCGACGACCATCGTGCCCGATTCGATCTTCGACATATCGAGAATCTCGTTGATGAGCGCCAGCAGGTCAGCGCCCGACGAATGAATCGTCTGCGCGAATTCGACCTGTTTGTCTGTGAGATTCGTCTCGGCGTTTTCGGCAAGCAGTTCCGAGAGCACCAGCATGCTGTTGAGCGGCGTGCGCAACTCGTGCGACATATTGGCGAGAAACTCGGACTTGTATTTCGAGGTGAGCGACAACTGCTCGGCTTTTTCTTCGAGCGCCCGCCGCGCATTTTCGATCTCGCGGTTCTTGCGCTCCACTTCGGTCTTTTGCTCGCTGAGCAGACGGGCTTTCTCTTCGAGCTCTTCGTTAGTCTGCTGCAACTCTTCCTGTTGCTTCTTGAGCAACTCTTCGGAAGCTTGCAGCGATTTGGCCTGCTGTTCCAGACGCTTGTTGGTTTCGGTGAGTTCCTGCTGGCCGATCTGCAATTCCTGGGTCAGCGATTGCGATTGCGCCAGCAACTCTTCGGTTCGCATATTGGCTTCAATCGTGTTCAAGACGATGCCGATGGATGCGGTGAGCTGATCGAGGACGGCCAGGTGAATGTCGCGGAAGCGCTGGAACGAAGCCAGCTCGATCACCGCCTTCACCTGTCCTTCAAACAGCACAGGCAAGACGACAATGTTCATCGGTGCCGATTCGCCAAGCCCTGAATTGATGCGGACGTAATCAGGCGGCACGTCGGTAATCAGGATTCTTTCCTTCTCAAGGGCACATTGGCCGACCAGACTTTCACCAAGTTGGAATTGGTGGGAAAGCCCTTTGCGCTCCTTATAGGCGTAGCTGGCGCGCAGCTTCAAAGACAACTGTTGATCGCCATTATCGGCGATGTAGAAGGTGCCGTGCTGTTCGCTGACGAGCGGCGCAAGCTCTGAAAGAATCAAACGCGACACCTGCATCAAATCTTTCTGGCCTTGCAGCAAGCGCGTGAACTTCGCGAGGTTGGTCTTCAGCCAGTCCTGATCTGTGTTCTTGCGCGTCGTGTCCTTGAGGTTGCGAATCATCTCGTTGATGTTGTCCTTCAAGGCCGCGACTTCGCCCGCCGCTTCGACGGTAATTGATCGGGTCAGATCGCCCTTGGTCACGGCGGTCGCGACTTCGGCAATGGCGCGCACCTGTGTGGTCAGGTTAGCCGCCAGGCGGTTGACGTTATCCGTGAGGTCGCGCCAGGTGCCGCTCGCGCCGGGCACGTTGGCCTGGCCGCCGAGTTTGCCTTCGATACCGACTTCGCGCGCCACGGTCGTCACCTGATCAGCGAACGTCGCCAGCGTATCGATCATGCTGTTGATCGTGTCTGAGAGTTCAGCAATCTCGCCCAGCGCTTCGACGGTGAGCTTGCGTTTCAGATTGCCATTCGCCACGGCAGTGACGACGCGCGCGATGCCGCGCACCTGCGTCGTCAGGTTAGCCGCCATGAAGTTGACGTTATCGGTCAAATCCTTCCACGTACCGGCGACGCCCTTCACATCAGCTTGGCCGCCAAGCTTGCCTTCCGTACCGACTTCGCGCGCCACGCGGGTGACTTCCGAAGCGAACGAGTTGAGTTGATCAACCATCGTGTTGATCGTATTTTTCAACTCAAGAATTTCGCCTTTCACGTCGACGGTGATTTTCTTCGACAGATCGCCGTTGGCCACGGCGGTGGTGACTGCCGCGATGTTTCTGACCTGGCCGGTCAGGTTGCCGGCCATGAAGTTGACTGAGTCAGTCAAATCTTTCCAGGTTCCCGACACGCCTTTCACTACCGCTTGGCCGCCAAGCTTGCCTTCCGTACCCACTTCGCGTGCCACGCGGGTGACTTCCGAAGCGAACGAGTTGAGTTGATCAACCATCGTGTTGATCGTATTTTTCAGCTCAAGAATTTCGCCTCTCACATCTACCGTGATTTTCTTAGACAGGTCGCCGTTGGCTACTGCGGTCGTCACATCGGCGATGTTTCTTACTTGCC
>JBBWZK010000276.1:0-6340 GCA_039648975.1 Blastocatellia bacterium | reverse complement strand
ACAGCTTGTCGGTGGTTAAGGTTTCAGGCGCGTCGCCTGCGGCGCTCATTTCGCCCAAACGCGCGAGCGCCGCGCCTATCTCTGCATCCAGCCGGGCGACGAATTCGTTGCTCTCCATTGCGTTCTCATTCGCAGGCATCGTCATAGCGAGCGCATTATAACACGCGACTGGGAGCGCGGGCGTCTCGCCCGCATGTTCTCGCTTGGGAAAGACTGGCGGGCGAGACCCCCGCGCTCCCAGCTTTATGGCGCGAGCGGCGCGGGCCCTCTACAATGGCAATGATGAACGAAGTAAGCGATCAGGCATTCCCGATTCTGCTGGTCTCGTGTTACGAGCTTGGGCATCAGCCTGCCGGGCTGGCCGTGCCAATGGGCTTTCTGCGCCGCGCCGGTTTTGCTGCCGAAGCGATGGACATTTCCGTCGAGGGCTTTGATGAAGCGAAAGCTCGCAGGGCGCGCTTTGTCGGCATCTCTGTGCCGATGCACACGGCGCTCAGACTGGGTCTGCGCATCGCCGAACAGATTCGTCGCATCAATGCCAATTGCCACATCTGCTTTTATGGAATGTATGCCACATTGAACGCCGCTTATCTGCTCGACACGGTGGCCGATTCCGCCATCGGTGGCGAAGTCGAAGAAGAACTCGTCAGGCTCGTCAAACGCGTCGCCGCCGGTCAGTTCACCGACGCCCATCACGCGGCGGCGGAAGCGCCAGCACGGCTTCCTGTGCTGGCGCGATTGAATTTCCCTTTGCCTGAGCGGCGTGATCTTGCGCCGCTTGAACGCTACGCGCGGCTCGAATGGAACGGCGATGAGCGGCTTGCCGGTTACGTCGAAGCCAGTCGCGGCTGTCTACATCATTGCACGCATTGCCCGATTCCGCCGGTCTATGGCGGACGATTCTTCGTTATGCCTCACGACGTGGTGATGGCAGACATACGCCAGGTGATAGCGGCGGGCGCGCGGCACATCACGTTCGGCGATCCTGATTTTCTGAACGGCCCGACGCACGCTCTGCGCATTGCCCGCACTCTGCACGCCGAGTTTCCTGATCTGACGTTTGACTTCACGGCGAAGATCGAGCACTTGTTGAAGCATCGCGCACTGCTGCCTGAACTGGCGCAACTGGGATGCATCTTCATCGTCTCGGCGGTCGAATCGCTCAGCGACACGGTGCTTGCGCATCTCGATAAAGGTCACACGCGCGCCGATGTTGACGCAGCGTTGAAGATTCTCGGCGACGTTGGGGTGGCGCTGCGCCCAACGTTTGTCGCCTTCACACCGTGGACGACACTGGGTGATTACCTTGAGTTATTGCAGTTCGTCGAGTCGCGCAATCTGATCGATTCTGTTGACCCTGTGCAGTTCAGCATTCGCCTTCTCGTGCCGCCCGGCTCGTTGCTGCTCAAAGAGGCCGGCGCGTGGCTTGGGCCGTTGAATCAGCAAGCCTTCACTTACGAATGGCGGCATCCCGATCCGCAAATGGACAACTTGCACCGGCAGGTCACCCGTATCATCGAACAAGCCGTGCAGCGCAACGAAGACGCGGCGGCAACCTTCACACGCATTTGTGAAGCAGCTTACACTCTGCGCGGCGACCAGGATTTCATCAAGCCACTGCCGCAGAACGCGCCATTGCGGTTGCGTCCGCCGCGACTCACAGAAGCCTGGTTCTGCTGAGCGGAGCCGACGCGGGACCAGTTTGGCCCCCTTGAAAAGCGAGCGGGACTTTAATACGTGATGCGTGATGCGTGATCGTTGACTTCAATAGATTGTTTGGCTATCGGCAGCCCGACTGGTTATAATGGCTTTTCGAGCTACAGGCGGCGATGCGCTTTGATCGAACTTGTCACGCATCACGCATCACGTATCACGTATCACATATCAGGAGCCTGAAAATGAGTTCACCATACGCAAGCAATATTCAGATCAAAGCCGAAGTCGATCAGCGCGACATTCACGTTTGCCGTTTTACGGTAGACCGTCCGGTGCATTCGGGCGCGGCGGTTTTTGCGAATGCCGAAGAGGCAAAAGAGAATGGCCTGGCCGACCAGTTATTTAAGATTCCCGGCATCGCCAGGGTCGAGCTTGATGGCTATAAGGTCGACGTCACGCAATCGGGCAGCGAAGACTGGCGGCAGGTCGGCAAGCGCATCGGCACAGCCATTCGCACATTCTTGAATCCGCCGCCCGAAATTCCTGAAGGCGACCGCCTGCCGCCGGAAGAAGTTCGCCGCCGCGTGCAGCAGGTGCTCGACGAGCAGATCAATCCCGGCGTCGCCTCGCACGGCGGCTTTGTCGAGTTGCTCGACGTGCAGGAGGATAGCGTTTTCATTCGCATGGGCGGTGGCTGCCAGGGCTGCGGCGCGGCGGACATGACCTTGAAGATGGGCATCGAGCGGTTGATTCGCGAGAACGTGCCGCAGGTGCGCGAAATCCTCGACGCCACCGATCACGCTTCGGGTCGCAATCCCTACTACACCGCGTCTAAGTGATCCAGTCCACGACGCCACACGAAGACCGGTAAAGACAAAGAATAAAAGCCAGGGCGCAGCGGCAGATAGCAAGCCGTCGCGCCCCTGGCTTTTACTCGCCTTAATGCAGCAATCCCTCTTGCGGCTTTTCTGTTACATTCCTTACATTCAGCTTTGCGTGGTTGCGGCGCTGCTTGTCTTGCTTCATGGACTTGCTTCGCGTGACTGCGGCGAGCTTTCTGTATCTTGGTGGGCGGTGGCTTCCTGAATTCCCTTGCCGACGTTGACGAAGATGAGCAGCGCGAGTCCGAGTATCAGAAACGACGCCACCGACAGAATCGCTATCCGGTAGCTGTGCGTCAGGCTGTAGGCGAGACCAAACAGCAGCGGGGCAAGCCAACTCGTGCCCTTGTCGCTGACCTCGTAGATGCTGAAGAATTCGGCCTCTTGTCCCGGCGGAATCATCCGCGAATAGAGCGAGCGGCTCAACGCCTGGCTGCCGCCCAGCACGATGCCGATAATCGCCCCCATGATTAAAAAGTCGCGCGCGGTCTTCAACAGCGCGTAAGCGTAAACGATGGTGCCGACCCAGATCACCAGGCTGATGATGATGGCGCTTTTGGTATTGGTAACTTTCGCAATAAAATTGAAAATCAGCGCGCCGAACAGAGCAACGAACTGGACGATCAGCACGGTGGCCGTCAGCGTCGACAGTTCCAGCCCCAGTTCTTCTTTGCCAAACTGCGAAGCCAGGGCGATGACCGTCTGGATGCCGTCGTTATAAAGCAAGTAGGCGAGCAGGAAGAGTAGCGTCTGCGGATAACGTCGCAAGCCGCCGAGCATATGGCCAAGTTGTTTGAGGCCGGCGGTCAGATAGCCCTGATTGGCGGGCAGGCTCTTGATTGCCCGGCGGCGCTTGAGCGTCGCGAGCGGCACGAGCGTGAAGACGCCCCACCACACGCCCGCTGATGCCAGACTGATGCGCACCGCATGCGCCTGGCTGATCCCCAGCGCATCGGCTTTGGAAAAGAGCACGAGATTCGCGGCCAGCAGCAAACCGCCGCCGAGATAGCCCCAGGCATAACCGATGGATGAAACCGTATCGCGCCGGTCGAGGCTGGCAATGTCGTTCAGAAAAGCGTTGTAGAAAACAATCGACGCGCCAATGCTGAAGTTGGCGATCAAAAACAACACGCCGCCGAGCAGGTAGCGGTCGCCTTCGAGAAAGTACAACCCCATCGCCGCAAATGATCCCGTGTAAGCGAACAGCGCCATCATCTGCTTTTTCAAATTCGAATAATCCGAGATCGCACCGAGCAGCGGCAGGAAGAGCATCTGGCAGAAGACCGACAGCGACACGACATAGGGGAAGAACGAACCGGCCAGCATTTTGATGCCGAACGGATGCACATACCCTTCGGCGTCCGCCGCCGCTTTGGCAACTTCGGTGAGATACGGCCCCATGAAGACCGTGATCACGGTCGTGTAAAAAGCCGAGTTGGCCCAGTCGTAGATGTACCAGCCGAACAGTTCGCGGCGATCATTGATAGGCGGTGCGGTCATAAAGGTTTTCCGGGTTCGCTTTCTTAAGGGGTTCGACTTCCGTTGAAAAAGTCACGCGCAGCATAAGCCATCGCCGCGCACGATAGCAAGGACAAAGGCGATTCTTGTCACTTCAAGCATGCGCGGTTCATGATTGCCTGGCAAAAGAGATGTGTTAGAATCAGGGCTAACACGGAGGTTTCGATGACAACGCAGGTTGAACCGCTTTTAACCGTAGCCGATCTCGATCTGATGCCCGACGACGGCAATCGTTATGAGATCATCGAAGGAGAACTATTCGTGTCTCGCGCACCAAGCCTCGCTCACCAGATTATCGTCAAAAACATCGTCACTGATTTTCAGAATTTTATTGATCGCAATCCGCTTGGCCTTGTCGTACCGGGGCCGGGCGTCATCTTCAGCGAATACAGTGGCGTCATTCCCGATGTCATCTTCATCAGCAATGAGCGGCGCGGCGAAATTGCTGCGGGCGAGCGCGTAATGGGCGCGCCCGATCTGGCGATTGAAATCGTCTCGCCGGGCGCAGAAAACGAGCGCCGTGACCGCGTCGTCAAACGACAACTTTACGGCAAGCACGGCGTGCGCGAATACTGGATCGTTTATCCTGAAAGCCGCTCTATCGAAGTCTATGTTTTCGATGGCCGTGCGTTGAACCTCGCCAACACATTCACCGAAACGGATGAACTCACATCTACCGTGTTGCATGGGTACCGTGTGAAAGTTGAAAAGCTTTTCGCGTTATAACCCTCTCACTGCGTATCGCTGCATCGCCTCATCAAGCCTGGCGCTTCGATTCATCTTAAATCCGCAATCGTCTAACCTTTTTGCTTGCGCCGGTCTCTATACTCATGAAGGCCGTTGTTGCGGCGACGGTCGGGAGCGCATGGCAAAGTACGAAGCCGAACCGCCGGATGAAGTGCTGGTGGTCGCCGCTATACTGGGCGACCTCGAAGCCTTCGACGAACTCGCGACGCGCTATCGCGCGGCGGTTCTGCGCGTGGCGCAAGCGATTATCGGGCGCGACGATGCCGAAGACGTGGCGCAAGATGCGCTGCTGCTGGCGTTCAAAGCGCTGCCGTCGATAGAAGACCCGACGCGCTTTGCCGCCTGGCTTGCGGTCATCACGCGGCATCGCGCCTTTCGCTTCAACAAGCAGGAACGCGCGCATCAAACAGGCCGCGTCGAACTGGACGAATTTCTGCTCGGACAACTCGGCGCGCTGGGCGCGCCAATGATCACGAGCGACGACGAAGAGTTGAGCCGGGCGATTGAAAACTTGCCGGCGGATTACGCTCTGGCGTTGCGGCTGCGCTTTCTTGATGAGATGCCGCTCAAGCGCATCGCCGCCTTCCTGGGCGTGCCGGTTTCTACCGTCAAGTGGCGTGTGCATCGCGGCAAGCAATTGCTGCGCGAACAGATTGAATTACTCAGACAAGGAGGCGAACGATGGAAAGAGATCGAGAAGTGAGAAAGCTTACAAATGTTTTGCAGCGCATCGCGCGCGCCGCCTGGTATGCGGCGTGGAACCATGCCGAGCCGGATGCGGCGCGCTTCTGCGCCTTGCAGTACAACCGCGTGCTGGCGCGATTGGAAGTGCTTGAGCCTGCCATCAAGCCGTTGTTTGCGCCGCTGCCGGATTCGGCTTCGCCGCAGGTCATCCGCATGGCGGCAAGCGAGCTGGCGGCTTATTTCGATGAGGATGTCGAAAGCGAGCATCGTGAACATCGTGAGCATCGCCGGCATGGTTGCCGCCCGCGTGTACTGGTTGGCGTTCTGCCGATAGGACGCTGCTAATCTGAAGCCCGCTGAAAAATTTCGGCAGGCCGCAAGTTTAACCTTTTGCTTTTGACAGAGGTGAAGTATGGAAAGAGACAAAGAACTGGCGAAGCTCGTCAATGTGCTGCGGCGCACGGCACGCATGGCGTTGCAATCGGAATGGACAGGCAGCAGCGCCGACGCAGCAAAGTTTTGTGTTGAACAATACAATCGCGTGCTGGCGCGGCTGAAAGAGATGGATGCAGGAGTCGGCGCGGTCTTTGAACCGCTCGCCGCAGATAGCTCGCTGACGGTTGCGGCGATGGCCTGCCGGCAACTCGCCGCTTACTACGAAGACGAAGTCGGCACGGCGGGCTGGGGCGAATGGAAAGGCGTGTGGGGCGATCCGCGCCACGGCGCCTGGGTTGATAAGAAAGCCTTCAAGGATTTCTGGCGCAAGTCGGCGCGCGATGTTGAAGACTTCGGCGAGTTCATCCGCGAAAACATCGAAGAGTGGGTGAAGCAGTACAAAGGCCGCGAGCATGCCT